>JAFRUZ010000014.1 GCA_017438635.1 Bacilli bacterium
AGATAGTGATAAACAGTATTTAAATAGGTGTATGAAACTATATAAAGATATGAATATTGTAAGTTTTGGAGTAGTCTGTCTTGAGGATAAAATTCATTTAAATATAAAGGAGCATTTGAATAAGATTAAACCTGATGTTTTGGTGATAACTGGGCATGATGCCTATTATGATAAAGATGATAATGACTATAAAAAGATATCTAATTATAAAAATAGTAAAAATTTTGTCAAAGCAGTAAAAAGCGCAAGAGAATATGAAAAAGATCATGAAAAGTTAATTATTATTGCAGGTGCTTGTCAATCAAATTATGAAGAACTTATTAAAGCAGGTTCTAATTTTGCTTCTAGTCCAAGAAGAATTAATATTCATGCTTTAGATCCTGCAATTGTTGCTTCTTCTGTATGCCTTTCAAATAAAAATGAAGCAATTGATTTGAAAAAAATACTCTCTAGAACGAAGTATGGTAAAGATGGTATTGGAGGGATTATTACTAATGGTGTCATGTATGTGGGGTATCCTAGATGATTGAAAAGGTTAGAAATGATATCATTAGGTTAAGAGGTAATAAAATTAAGTTTAGATATAATGGTAGTAGGAATCAAATAGAAGAGTTTGAAGGTATTATAACTAATTGTTATAGTTATGTTTTTATAATAGATTTGGGCGTTTCTAAAAAATCATTTTCTTATGCTGATGTTTTAATAGGTAATTTAGAAGTTAATATTTGATAAAGTTTCTTTTTTTGCTTAAATCTATTGACTTTTATATTTCTATTAATATAAAATTGTGTTAGAAGCAGTTTGCTTTTAGAGGAGGATTGTAGATGAAAATTACATCAGTAAATGTACGTAAGATTGAAAAGGAAGGATCACGTATGAAAGGAATTGCATCAGTTTTATTAGATGATTGTTTTGCAGTTCATGATATTCGTATCATCGAAGGTGATAATGGTTTATTTATAGCTATGCCAAGTAGAAAAACTTCTACTGGAGGTTATCGTGATATAGCACATCCTATTAATCCTGAAACACGTGCATTATTTGAAGAAGCTATTTTAGAAGCATATAACACTGCTGAAGAATAGAATTAGAAACACCTTTTGGTGTTTTTTTTGTTCTATTTTCTTTTTTTTTGCATATTGTTATATGGGAGGATAATATGGAAAAGTTTGCGGAAAATATTAGTTATAATCATGGTATTAGTATTAATGAAAGAAAACTTGTTTATATAACAGGTGTTGTAAAAATAGAAAGTTTTGATGAAGAAGAGTTTTTGCTTGAAACTAATATGGGTTATTTAGCTATAAAAGGTTCTGGTCTTGAAATTGTTCGTTTAGATACTAAAGACGGTATTCTTTCTATAAAAGGTAATGTTGATAGTTTCTCTTATTTTGATAATTTAAAAAAGAATTCTAAGGGTTCTTTTATGGAAAAACTATTTAAATGAGTCTTGAAATTCAGATAGAATCTTTTTTATTTTGCTTTGCATATGGTTTTTTGTATTATTTTTCTTTTTATATTTTTAGGTTTTATTTGTTATATTCTAAATATAAAGTGATTTTTAATATAATGTTTCACTTTATTATATCAATGTTGTTTTTTATATGTATTATTAAAATAAACCTTGGTGTTTTACATATTTATTTCTTTATATTTTTTGTTTTAGGCCTTATTTTATCGAGGTTTGTGTTTAACACTTAATAGTGTCAAGTATTATCTTTTTATGTCTAATTTATTGAAAAAGGACTTCCTTTTTGCTATCATTAGTGTTAGATAGTATAGGAAGGTGAGATGATGGCTAGAAAAAGTTCTAAAAAGAATAAACGAAAAAAAAGACGTAGAATATTTTTAGTTACTTTGTTGTGTCTTGCTATTAATACCTATGTTATTTACTCTGTTGGAAGTATTTTGACTAATGTATACGATATGAAAAAAGAGAGTAAGCAATTAGAATCAAAACTTGAAGAATTAAAAGAGGAAGAGGATGTTTTAAAATCAGAAGTTAAGAAATTAAAAGATCCAGTATATGTTGCAAAATATGCCAGAGAAAAATTCTTTTATTCAGGAGATAACGAATATATTATTCGTATGAAATAATAACATTTTTGTTATTATTTTTGTATTGATAAATATTTGTTTTTGTTTTATTATATTGTTTTAGTGAGCGTGATTTTATGAATAAAGTTAATGATTTTTTAAAGAATATTTTAAAGGAAAATGATGTTGTTGTAATTGGTTGTTCTGGGGGACCTGATTCTATGGCCCTTATGCATATTTTGATGAATTTTAGAAAAAATATGAATTTATCACTTATTTGTGCTCATGTAAATCATAAAATCAGAGTAGAAAGTGATAAAGAAATGGAATGGCTCCAAGACTTTTGTGAAAAAAATGACATTATTTTCGAAGGAATGTGTATAAATAATTATGGTGATGATAATTTTCATAATGAAGCTAGAAATATTAGATATAATTTCTTTGAGAGTTTAGTAGAAAAATATAGTGCTAAGTATTTAATGACTGCTCATCATGGAGATGACTTAATAGAAACCGTTTTGATGAGAATTGTAAGAGGTTCAACATTAAATGGATATTCTGGATTTAAAAAAGTTGTAGAAAGAGAAAATTATTCTATTATTAGGCCTTTGGTTTTTGTTACTAAAGATGAAATACTTGCTTATGATTCTAAGAATAATATAGATTATGCTATTGATAAATCTAATTTTTCACCTAAATATACTCGAAATAGATATCGTAAGATTGTTCTTCCTTTTTTGAAAAAAGAAGACAAGAATGTTCATTTGAAATTCTTAAAATATAGTGAAATGTTATCTAAGTATGATGAATATTTGGAAAAAGAAGCTATTGCTTGCTTGGATAAGATATGTGATAAAGATAAGAATATTGATATCGAAAAGTTTAAGAAACAAGGTAGTCTTATTCAGAATAAGATAATTACTAATTTATTAAAGGATTATTATGAAGATGATTTAATTTTAATATCGGATGTTCATGTTAATTTGATTAAGAATCTTATTTATTCAAATCGCTCCAATAGCAGTGTGTATTTACCAAATTCTGTTGTGGCAATCAAGAGTTATTCTAAGTTTTATTTAGATGTTCAAACTGATCAGATAGATAGTTATGAAATAGAACTTGTTGATTATGCTAATTTACCAAATGGTAAAAATATTAAGGTTGTAGACAGTTCAGCAGTTAATGATAATAACTATTGTAGGCTTTGTAATAAAGATATTGTGTTACCTCTTAGAGTGCGAACTAGAAAGAGCGGAGATCGTATGAAGGTTAAAGGACTTAATGGATCAAAGAAAGTAAAAGATATTTTTATTGATTCTAAGATTCCCGTTAATAAGAGAGATATGTGGCCTGTAGTAGTTGATTCTACTGATACTGTTGTGTGGATACCTGGTCTTAAAAAATCTAAGTTTGATGTTTCAAAAAATAAAAAGTGTGATATAATACTTAAGTATTATTAAAAAGGAGGTTTTTTTGTGAAAAAAAATAATAAGAATACTGTCTTATCATATTTATTCCTTTTTGGATTCTTTTTAGGAGTTTTTCTTATTCTTAATGGTTCTGGAGGAAAGATTAATAAAATTACATATGATGAGTTTATTAAAGATTTAGAACAAGGTAATGTTACTGAACTTGTTGTTATTCCTAAACCAAACTCTGCTGTATATGAGTTAAATGGGAAATTAAAGGATTACAAGGATAAAGAAACATTTGTTATTAGTATGCCTTATTCTGATAATTTAGTTTCTGATATGATGACTAAAGCAAAAACACATGATTTAAAGGTTACTGTTAAGAAAGATCCTGAAAATTCATCTATTCTTAGACTTATTGTTAATTTATTACCAATAGTTCTTATAGTAGGATTTTCAGCATATTTCTTAACTAGACAAGTTGGTGGTGCTAATAAATCATTTGATTTTGGAAAAAGCAAGGCTAAACTTAGTTCTGATAAGAATAAAGTAACTTTTAAAGATGTTGCAGGTTTAGTAGAAGAAAAATATGAAGTAAAAGAACTTATAGATTTCTTAAAAGATCCTAAGAAATTTCAAAAACTAGGTGCTAGAATCCCTAAAGGTGTTTTACTTGTAGGGCCTCCAGGAACTGGAAAAACTTTACTTGCAAGGGCAGTAGCTGGTGAAGCTAATGTTCCATTCTATTATATAAGTGGTTCTGATTTCGTAGAATTATTCGTAGGTGTTGGAGCTTCACGTGTAAGAGATATGTTTAAGCAAGCAAAACAAACTGCTCCATGTTTAATATTTATAGATGAAATTGATGCAGTTGGTAGACAAAGAGGAACTGGACTTGGTGGTGGACATGATGAAAGAGAACAAACTCTTAACCAATTGCTTACTGAAATGGATGGTTTTGGAGAAAATGAAGGTATTATAATTATTGCGGCTACCAATAGACCTGATGTATTAGACCCTGCACTTTTAAGACCTGGAAGATTTGATAGACAAGTTACTATTAATTTACCTGATATTAAAGGTCGTGAAGAAATACTTGAAGTTCACGCTAAAAACAAGACATTTTCAAAAGGTGTTAAACTTAAGAATATTGCAAAGCGTACTGTAGGATTTAGTGGTGCAGATCTTGAAAACTTACTTAATGAAGCAGCACTTCTTGCAGTTCGTCGTGATAAAAACGAAATTGGTATGGCTGAAATAGATGAGGCCCATGACAGAGTTCTAATGGGACCTGCGAAACAATCTCATCAATATACAGAGAAAGAAAAGAAAATAGTAGCATATCATGAAGCTGGTCATGCTGTTGTAGGGATCAAGCTTGAAGGTGCTAACGAAGTTCAAAAGATTACGATTGTTCCTCGTGGACATGCAGGTGGTTATAACTTAATGCTTCCTAGAGAAGAAACTTATTTATCTACTAAAAAAGAACTTCTTGAAAGTATAAGTGGTTTGCTTGGTGGCCGTGTTTCTGAAGAAATAGTATTTGGAGAAATGACTACTGGAGCACATAATGACTTTAAACAAGCTACTAAGATTGCTCGTGCTATGGTTACTGAATATGGTATGAGTAAACTAGGACCACTTCAACTTGAAACACAAGAAGGAAGCGTATTTTTAGGAAGAGATTATAATAAGAGTCGTAATTTCTCTGGTCAAGTTGCTTATGAGATAGACCAAGAAATGAGAGAAATAATAGATGGTTGTTATAAACAAGCTACTAAGATAATCAAAGAAAATCGTAAATTATTAGATAATATAGCTAATGCTTTACTTGAAAATGAAACTTTAACAAAAGAACAAATTGATTATATAGTAGAACATGGTCATATGCCTAAAGAAGAGTTTGAAGAAGAAGCTACTGAAGAAATTTCTTTAGCAGAATTAAAAGAACTTGCTAAGAGTAAGAAAATAAAAGGTTATTCTAAAATGAATAAAGAAGAGTTAAAAGAGGCTTTATCTAAAGAAGATTAAGTCTTTTTTCTTCTGCTTTTATATGTTATAATTTTAATGTAATATAATGTGGTGATACTATGGATGGTTTAAATTCAATTTTTTCAAATCCTTTCATAAAAAAAAGACTTTTACAATTGCCAGATGGTAGTTCTATTTCTGCAGATGAGTATATAGATAAATATGTTTTGCCTAAACTAGGAGAAACTGATACTATTATGCTCAAAACAGGAAAAAAAGTATCAATGAATCAATTTATAAACAAATATGTTTTTACTATTTGTCAAAGGGATTTTAAAGGTGATTTTGATAAGTTTTATGATAATTATGTAGTGGATAATGTAAATGACTTTTTTAATAATAATGGTATAGATATTGAGACAATATCTAAAATGTCAGAATCACATATATATGATATGTATGATTATTATTTAGTTATTTCTAGATATATTATATATAATGATCCAGAAATGTCTAAAAAAAGCATTGCAGATATAGTAGGTATTGCTTCAGAACCTAGTAATTATGATAAAGATAATGTTGTTAATAATTTGAATTTATACTTTTCAAAGCAAACAGATAAGATTACTAATTATAATAATAGAGCCGATAATATGTTAGATTATTCTTCTGATAATGTAATGTCCGGATTATATAGTTCTTTTAATAAAGAGCCTATGGTTGTAGTTGATATGGGAAATGGAGATACTCTTATTTCTGAAAATGGTATGCATAGATATCATGTGTTAAGAATTCATTATCTTAATGAACTTTCTAAAGCAAAGACAGAAGAAGATAGAGAAAGATTGAGAGAAAAATATACAGTTCCTGTAAAAATGGAAACTATTGATTTAATTAAGACTTATAGTAATTTCTTACTTGGTTTATCTGGACTTGATATATATTTATCCAAGGAAAGAGATGAAGAGTTAAAGCAAACAGGTAATTCTATTTTAACTTATAAGAATAAGAGATATGCTATTACTGATAATCAATTATTAGATTTTTTAAGAAAAAACTTAGGTCTTATTAGTGATAGAGGGGTCACTATAAGAAAACTTTGTGATTATATACCAAGTTTTAATGATTATATTCATTCATACTTTCCAGAATTTATGCAAGAGAAGGTTGATAATAGAAAGGCTTCTATCTAAGATTAGCCTTTTTTTCTTGACATTTATTATTTTAGTGTTATTATTGTTTACGTTTGATGGGGATGATAATATGAAAATAAAAAACTTAAAATGTTATTTACTAGGAGCTATAATACTTACAAATTCTAGCTTTGCTATGTCTTGTGCTGTAATAGATGAAAAATATGATAGAATTAAGAATAAAGATTTTTATGACTTTTTAGATGATAATGGAATAGTGGCTATTAGTGAATTGCCTGATATTCCTAGAAATTTTTATGAAGCAGAAGTTAGTGAACATGAATTTGTGGGAGATGAGATAGTATATACATCTCATTATGAAAGATTAGAACGTATTGATAATGTTATTTGCCGGGGAAGAGAATTTGATTATGACTATAAGGTTTTAAAGGTAGATAGAACAGATGGTGGATTTGAAATTACTTCTAAGGTTGTTGAAGATATAGATTTAAGGGAACCAGGGTATGAATATGTATATTCAGATGACTATGTAATAAGGGATGGATATAGTGATGTTCTTATTAAATATGGTAAAATATTGAGAAAGTAGTGATAATTTGTTTAAAATAGGTAATATTTCTATAAAAAACAAAACTCTTTTAGCACCTATGGCAGGTATTAGTAATCCAGCGTATTTTTCTATTTGTGAGGAATTTGGGCTTTTTTATGCTGTTACAGAACTTATAAGCAGTGAGGCTATAGTAAGGGAAAATAAAAAAACTTTTGATATGTTAAAAGGTATCGAAAAACTAAATATTCCTTTTGCTATTCAAATATTTGGTAGTGATCCTAAAGTTATGAGTAAAGCAGCTTCCATATTAGAAAAAAAGTATAATTTGTCTGCTATTGATATAAATATGGGTTGTCCTGTACCTAAAGTTGTTAAAAGTGGTGCAGGTAGTGCATTGTTAAAAGACGTTGATAAAGTTTTTGATATTGTTTCTAGTGTTGTTCAATCAGTATCTGTTCCAGTAACTGTTAAAATACGTAGTGGTTGGGATAATGATAGTATAAATTGTGTTTCAGTTGCCAAAGCGTGTGAAAAAGCAGGTGCTAGCTCTTTAGCAATACATGCAAGAACAAGAAGTCAAGGTTATGGTGGTCTTGCTGATTGGAGTGCTATAAAAGCAGTAAAAGATGCAGTTTCTATTCCTGTTATAGGTAATGGAGATGTGAAGAATTGTTTTGATGCTAAAAAAATGATAGATGAAACAGGTTGTGATGCTATTATGATAGGAAGAGCAGCATTAGGTAATCCATGGATTATTAGAGAATGTAATGAGTATTTAGATAATAATACTGTTATTGAAAAACCTACTTCTGTGGATAAAATTAGTATGATTAAAAAGCATTACAATTTATTAAAAGAAATAAATGGAGAAAAAAGTGCTCTTTTAGAAATAAGAAGTCATGCACTTTGGTATTTGAAAGGAATACCAGGTATTAAATCTTATAAAAACTTATTAGTTAGTACAAAAAGTGAGAGTGAGTTTTTATCTGTCTTAGATAGTATTTCTATTGACAAATAAGGTTTTTAGTGGTAAATTATATGCAGAAATCGATGAAATAGGTCTTCGGACAAAGATTTATTAGTATTTTTTATAGAGAGCTAATGTAAGGTGGAATTTAGTAAAAACTATTAAGTCTTAAAAACTATGGAGATGGTTTTACTCGGATAGTATCCGTTATAAATGAGAGATATCAGTTAATGATAAGAAAGGTGGTACCGCGATAAACGCCCTTTTATCATTAACTTTTTATTTTTTTTAAGGAGTGATTTAAATGAGACAATTTAGTGAACAAGAATTAGTAAGAAGGGAAAAAGCAAAAGAATTAGAAAGCCTTGGTATTGATCCATTTGGGCATCGTTTTGATGTGACTTCAAATACTAAGGAAATTAGAGATGAATTTGGAGAAAAAACTGTTGAAGAACTTGAATCTATAAATAAAGAAGTTATTATTGCTGGTCGTATTATGACTAAACGTGGTAAGGGAAAAGCTGGTTTTATTAATATTCAAGATAAATTCGGACAAATTCAAATCTATGTAAAAATTGATAATATTGGTGAAGAAGCCTATGAGATATTTAAGAAGAGTGACCTTGGAGATATAGTAGGTATTACAGGTACAGTTATGAGAACTCATATGGGTGAACTTAGTGTTCGTGCTACAAAGTTTGAACATTTAGTAAAAGCGCTTCGTCCTCTTCCTGAAAAGTATCATGGACTTGTAGATACAGAAGAAAGATTCAGAAGACGTTATGTAGATTTAATTATGAATGAAGATGCTAGACGTATTGCATTTATGAGACCTAGAATTATCAGAGCTATTCAACATTATTTAGATGACCTTGGTTATGTAGAAGTTGAAACTCCTGTTTTAGGAACAATACTTGGTGGTGCTGCTGCAAGACCATTTATAACACATCATAATACACTTGATATTGATATGTATCTTCGTATAGCAACAGAACTTCCTTTAAAGAGACTTTTAGTAGGAGGTATGGATGCAGTATATGAAATAGGTAGAATATTTAGAAATGAAGGAATGGATAGAAAACATAACCCAGAGTTCACTTCTTTAGAAGTTTATAAAGCATTTAGTGATTTAGAAGGTATGATGGAACTTACTGAAAATATCGTTGCTAATTGTGCTATGGAAGTACTTGGAACATATGATGTTTCTTATAAAGGACATGATATTTCATTAAAACCTAATTACAAAAGAGTTCATATGGTTGATGCTATAAAAGAAAAGACTGGTATAAATTTCTTTGATAATATGAGTTTGGAAGAAGCCCAAAAACTTGCTAAGGAACACGATATAGAATTAGAAGATCATTTTGGTTATGGACATATAGTTAATGCTTTCTTTGAAAAATATGTTGAAGAAACCATTGTTGAACCTACTTTTGTAATAGGGCATCCTATAGAAATAAGTCCACTTGCTAAAAAAGATCCTGAAGATCCTAGATTTACTAAAAGATTTGAACTATTTATATGTGGTTCAGAATACGCTAATGCCTTTTCTGAATTAAATGATCCAATCGATCAATATGAAAGATTTGAATCTCAAGTAAAAGAAAAAGATTTAGGTAATGATGAAGCTAATGAAATGGATTTAGATTTCGTAGAGGCTTTGGAATATGGAATGCCTCCTGCTGGGGGAATGGGTATGGGTCTAGATAGATTAGTAATGCTTCTTACTGGTGCTGAAACAGTACGTGAAGTAATACTTTTCCCAACAATGAAGAAAAAAGACTAAAATGTCTTTTTTTTATTAGAAAAAGGCTTAAAATATGCCTTTTTTTGTGTTTTTTCTTTATTTTTCTTTCTAAAAGTGTCATAATTGTATTAGGGAGGAGAAGAGATGAAGAAAAATAATTTATTTAAAGTCGTAGGCATATCAATTCTTGCATTTGTATTATTATCTTGGATTGTTCCAATTGTCTATGGCATTGCAGGTATAGAACTTGCAGGGGAAGAAACTGTTTCTACACAAATTGGATTTATTTCAATTATAAACGTACTTTTAGAGACATTTTCTGGTTTTGGTACAGTTGTACTATTTATATTACTTGTTGGTGCATTCTATGGCGCATTAAAGGCTACTGGTGCTTTTGATAAAATTGTTAATTATTTAACTTCAAAAGCAACTGGAAAAGAAAAATGTGCATTAATAACTACAATTATAGTTATGACATTGATTTCTTCAATAAGTGGTCTTGATCTAGGACTAATTGTTGTATTCCCATTATTGATTGCCTTTATCGCAGGTATGGGATATGACAAAATGGTTGCTCTTGGTGCAACACTTGGTGCAACTTTAGTTGGTGTATATGGCGGTACTTTTGCAGGAACAACTTATGGTACTAACGATACACTTTTAGAATTAGGAAAATACTCTCAAATGATTCCAAAAGTTGTATTCCTAGTATTAGGGCTTGCTGCTTTACTAGTTTTAGTTATTAGATACTGTGAATCTAAGAAATTAGTATTTGATAAAGAATCTGCTAAAAAAGCACTTCTAATTGAAGGTATAGTATTATTTGCTATAGCTTTTGCTACTGGATCTGTTGCATTATTTAATGAAGTATTCGGTGGTACTAAGTTATTAGTAACAATGATTGTACTTGCATCAGTTTCATTAGTGGCAGTATGTGCATTAATGTATGCTCTAACAAAGAATATTTGGAAAGCCTTAACAGCATTATTTATATTAGTATTTGGATTTTCATTAGCTTTCACAATTGGTTTTGCTAATAAATCTGTAGCTAGCGTACTATGGATTGTACTTGCATCAGTTTCATTAGCAGCATTAATAGCATTAATAGTAAAACTTGTGCTTGATTGCAAAAAGTCTAAAAAGGTTAATGCTAAAAGAGTAAATGCTAAGAAAGAATCAGTTGTAAAATCAAAAAGAGGAGATAAGAGAGGCGTTGTAGCAGGATTGATCATTGTTGGATGCCTATTATTAGTATTATTCTTAGGAACTACTAGTTGGGGAGATATATTTAAATCTAATTGGTTTGAAAAAGCTCATGTTTCTTGGACAGGATTTACAGTTGGTGGATTTGCAATACTTAATAAACTATTCGGAGGAATAGATGCATTTGGTTCTTGGACTACAATTAATAGATTCCAAAACTATTCTGCTTTACTTGTAATTGCAATAATTGCTTTAAAATTTGCTTATAAAACAAAATGGGCAGATGTACTTGCAGGAGCTTTGGAAGGATTCAAAGAATATGTAGTACCTGCATTGTTAGCAGTTCTTGCATACAGTGTATTTGTATTTGCATTCTATAATCAATTCTTTGTAACATTAACTAATAGCATTTTAAAAACTTCTACTGATTTTAATGTAGTTTCTACAGGCATTTATTCAATGCTTAACAGTGTAGTTTATGCAGACTATTACTATTTATCTAATTCATTATTATATAATATTAAGGCTTTATATAATGAAGAAGCTACTCTTTCAATAATCAGTGTAATGTTTACTAACCTTTATGGTTTAGTAATGTTAATGGCTCCAACAAGTGTACTTTTACTAGTTTCACTTTCAATTAGTGATGTTAAGTATACTGATTGGTTAAAGTTTATTTGGAAGTTATTATTAGCATTATTTGTACTTTCATTTGTAGTATTTACAATAATGGTATTAGTTTAATAATTAAAAAGTGCAGTTTTTGCACTTTTTTTGTGTCTAAAAATATCTTTATTTTATAATTATATGAATAGAATAATAAGGGAGGGTATCTATGTTTTCAAAGTTTGATGAAAAAGCAAGGAAAGTATTAGTGAATATGCAAAAAGAAATGATTAGTTTAAAACATCCTTATGTTGGTAGTGAACATTTATTACTTTCTCTTTTAAAATACGGAGAAAATGATTTTTTAAAAAGGCTTGAAGATGTTGGAGTGACATATGATTCATTTAAAAAAGAACTAATTAAAGTCGTAGGTATTGGAAAAAGTAACAATGATTTTTATTTATATACACCTCTTCTTAGAAATGTTTTAGAAGTGGCAACTATGAATTCTACTGATAAAGGTAAATCATGTGTTGATACTAGTGATCTTTTTTTAGCACTTTTTGAAGAAGGGGAAGGTGTTGCTATAAGACTTTTAGTGGGTATGGATGTAGATATAGATAGTTTGTATGATGAGTTTTATACTTGTAAAAAAAGTAAAAAAAGCAAACTTCTTGTTGATTCTTTTGGAGTAGATTTGAATTTGAAATGTAAAAATGGTGAAGTTGATCCTGTTGTTGCTAGGGATAAAGAAATATCTAGATTAATAGAAATATTGTCTCGTAGAACTAAAAATAATCCTCTTCTTTTAGGAAATGCAGGAGTTGGAAAAACAGCAATTGTAGAAGAACTTGCTAGAAGATTAGAACTTGGTTATGTACCAGTTGGTTTAAGGGGCAAAAGAATTGTTTCAGTATCTATGGCTACTTTAGTAGCGGGCACTAAATATCGTGGTGAATTTGAAGAAAAACTTACTAAAATTATTTCAGAACTTGAAGAAAATGATAACGTTATTTTATTTATAGATGAAATCCATACTTTAGTAGGTGCAGGAGGTGCAGAAGGGGCAATAGATGCTAGCAATATATTAAAGCCTGCTCTTGCTCGTGGTAAGGTTAGAATAATTGGCGCTACTACAACTTCTGAATATAAAGAGTATATTGAAAGTGATAAGGCTTTATCACGTAGGTTTCAAACCGTTATGATATCTGAACCTTCTGTAGATGATACAGTTTTAATATTGAAGAGATTAAGACCTATTTATGAAAACTATCATATGGTTAAGATAAGTGATGAAATAATAGATAAAATTGTTTCTTTATCTGATAAGTATATATATGATAGAAGATTTCCAGATAAGGCTATTGATGTAATGGATGAAGTTTGTTCAAGAGTTTCAGTTTCTACTTATAATAAAGATAATTTTTCAGATATTAGTACAAAATTATCTAAAGTAAAAGAATTAAAAAATAAATCCATTATGAATAATAAATTTGATGAGGCTTTTTTATATAAAAAAACAGAAATGATTCTAGAAGATAAAAAGAATAGATTAGAATTAAAAACTGTTAAAAAAAGTTATAAAAATATAAAAGAAAGTGATGTTTTAAAAGTAGTAGAGGATCTTAGTAAAATACCAATTGATAGTAATTCTTCTTCTTTTTTTAATAGATTTAAAAAAGATATGTCTAATGTTATATTTGGACAAGAAGAAGTTATTGATATCATTTGTAATACTTTTAGAAAGCATAAGTATAATTCTAATAATAAACCTTTATCATTCTTGTTTTTAGGACCTACTGGAGTTGGAAAAACAGTTCTTGCTAAAGAGTATGGTAAATACTTTTATGACGATAATGTTATAAAAATTGATATGAGTGAGTATAAAGAACCTCATTCAGTTAGTAAAATGATAGGATCTCCTCCTGGATATGTTGGATATAATGATAGTAAAAATGTGTTTGAAATAGTTAAAGATAATCCATATAGTTTAATCATTTTAGATGAAATTGAAAAAGCGAGTCATGAAGTAATTAATCTGTTTTTACAAATACTTGATGAAGGCATTGCTACTGATAGTAAGGGTAATAAAATCAGTTTTGCAAATACATCTATTATTATGACTTCTAATCTGGGTGCTAGTAAAAATAGTATAGGTTTTAATAATAAAACCAACTATGAAGATATTAATAAGTTTTTTGGAGTAGAATTTGTTAATAGAATAAGTAAAGTTATTAAATTTAAAAGAATTGATAGAGATGTTTGTGAAGAGATAGTTAATAAAAAACTTAATATTTTAAGAAAAAAATATAAGAATAAATCTATATCATGTTCTTTTTCTAAGAATATAATATCGGAGATAGCAAATCTTTGTGAATTTGAAAAATATGGTGCTAGAAAAATAGATAATATTATTAACTATAATATTGAAGAATTAATAGTTAATAAAAGTATAAATGGTAATAATAAAATTAGAATAGATAGTATTAATACAAAGGTTGTATAACCTTTGTTTTTTTGATATAATACAGGCAGGTGATTTATATGGAAAAAACGAGAACTAGATTTGCTCCAAGTCCTACGGGATATATGCATATTGGTAATCTTAGAACAGCAATTTTTGAATACTTAATTGCAAAGCATGATAATGGAGATTTTTTACTTAGAATTGAAGATACAGATCAAAATAGAAAAGTAGAGGGAGCAGTGGATTTTATATATAATACACTTTCTCTATGTGGTTTTAAAATAGATGAAGGACCTTTTAATGAAGGAAAATATGGACCATATATACAAAGTGAAAGACTTGATTTATATAAAAAGTATGCTCATGAACTTGTAGAAAAAGGTGCTGCATATTATTGCTTTTGT
Source organism: Bacilli bacterium (assembly GCA_017438635.1). GTDB lineage: Bacteria > Bacillota_I > Bacilli_A > RF39 > UBA660 > UMGS1449. The sequence continues at coordinate 14,519 of JAFRUZ010000014.1, forward strand.
GACGAAGAAAGACTTGAAAGATTACGTGAAGTTGCAAGTCTTAATAAACAAGCGTTTATGTATGATGGATGTTGTAGAAAGCTAACAAAAGAAGAAGCAGAAGAAAAAATAAAAAATGGTGAATCATATGTAATAAGACAAAAGATGCCTAAAGAAGGACAAACTGTTGTAAAAGATTTAGTATATGGAGAAGTAGTAATAGATAATAGTGTTCTTGAAGATCAAATACTTTTAAAATCAGATGGATATCCTACATATAATTTCGCAAATGTAGTAGATGACCATTTGATGGAAATTACACATGTAGTACGTGGAAAAGAGTATTTAGATCAAACAGCTAAGTATAACCTATTATATGAGGCATTCGGATGGGAAAAACCTATATATGCGCATGTTGCGATGGTTCTTGGAGAAGATGGTACAAAACTTAGTAAAAGAAATGGTGATGCTTCATTTATGGATTTATACAATGATGGGTATTTACCAGAAGCAATAGTTAATTATTTAGTACTTTTAGGATGGAGTCCAGAAAGCAATCAAGAAGTTTTTTCTATGGAAGAGTTAATAAAAGAATTTAATCCAAACAGGATTAGTAAATCATCTAGTCAATATGACGTTAAAAAACTTAATTGGTTTAATGCTATTTATATAAAAAATATGGAATTAGATAAATATGTGGAATTTGTATTACCATTTTTAAAAGAAGGGTATGATTTAAGTGGTAAGAGTGAAGAATGGATTAAACATTTATTAAGCATTTATCAAAGCCATATAAGTTATGGTAAACAAATAGTAGATGAAGTAAAACTATTCTTCGAAGATGAAGTTAGTTTAGATGAAGAATGCCAAGAATTTATAAAACAAGAAGGTATTGATAAAACAATTTCTGTATTTAAAGATGAAATTAATGCTATTAGTGATTGGAATGTAGAAAATATTACTAATGCTATAAATAATACAAAAGAAAAAGCAGAAGTTAAAGGTAAGATGCTTTATATGCCAATACGTATTAAAGTAAGTGGTATAATGCATGGACCAGAACTTCCTGATACTATTTATTTACTTGGTAAAGACACTGTTCTAAAAAGACTTGGTTAAGGAGGGGTATTATGCGTTTATATAATACTTTAACTAGAAAAGAAGAAGAATTTGTTTCAAATGAGCCTGGTATAATTAAAATGTATACTTGTGGGCCAACAGTTTATCATTATGCTCATATTGGTAATCTTAGAACGTATATAATGGAAGATGTTCTTGAAAAATCTTTTGAGTTTTTGGGTTATAAAGTAAAGAGAGTAATGAATATTACTGATGTAGGACATTTATCAAGTGATGCAGATACTGGTGAAGACAAAATGGTAAAAGGCGCTAAAAGAGAGAATAAGTCAGTTATGGATATAGCTAAACTATATACAGATGCCTTTTTTGAAGATTGTTCTAAATTAAATATAAGAAAACCTGAGATAAATGAACCAGCTACAAATTTAATAGATGAATATATTAATATGATAGAAATACTATTAAATAAAGGATATGCATATAAATCTGGTGATAATATATATTTTGATACTTCTAAGTTAGAAAATTATTATGTTTTAACTAATCATACTAATGAATCTTTACTTGAAGGAGTACGTGATGATGTAGAGGTAGATTCTAATAAAAGAAATAAAACAGATTTTGTACTTTGGTTTACTAAATCTAAATTTGAGGATCAACAACTTAAATGGAATTCTCCATGGGGGTTAGGTTATCCGGGATGGCATATAGAATGTTCTTGTATAGCAATGAAACATCTTGGAGAAAAGCTTGATATACATTGTGGTGGTGTTGATAATATATTTCCGCATCATACTAATGAAATTGCTCAAAGTGAGGCATTTTTAGGGCATAAATGGTGTAATTATTGGTTTCATGTTGCTCATTTAAATGATGAAACTGGTAAAATGAGTAAGAGTAAAGGAGAGTTTTTAACAGTTTCTCTTTTAGAAGAAAAAGGTTATAATCCTTTAGCTTATAGATTATTTTGCTTATCTTCTCATTATCGTAATCCTGTTTTATTTACTTGGGAATCATTAGATAGTTTTAATAAAACATTAGACAAATTAAAGAATAAAGTTTTATCTTTAAAAAATGATGGTGAGATATCTGGAACTGAAGAATATATTGATAAATTTAAAAATGCTATAGAAAATGATTTAAATACTGCAATGATGGTTACATGTTTATATGATGTATTAAAATCAGATTTAAATGATAGTTCTAAGAAATACTTAGTTAATGAATTTGATAAAGTTCTTGGACTTGATTTAGCAAAAGAAGTAGTAAAGAGAGCTTCTGTTTCTGAGGAATATATTCAATCTAAGATAGAGGAAAGAGATAATGCTAAAAAGAATAAAGACTTTTCTTTAGCAGATTCTATTCGTGATGAATTATTAAAAGAAGGAATAAAATTAATTGATACCAGAGATGGTACAAAATATGAAGTAATGTAGGTGTTTATATGTTATATATGTATTTATTATTGTTTTTATCTATTGCTATATCTACACTTGCACAAGTATTTATTAAAATTAGATATAATCAATACTCTGAAATTAAGAATAGTAAAGGAATTACAGGTGTAGAGGTAGCACAAGAGATATTAAAGAAAAACGGATTAGAAAAAGTATATGTAGTTGAAACACAAGGCTATTTATCAGATCATTTTGATCCAACTGCTAATGTAGTTAGATTATCTAGTGATGTTTTTCATGGTAATTCAATAGCAGCAGCATCAATTGCTGCTCATGAGTGTGGGCATGCAATTCAACATAAAGAAGGATATGGACCAATGAAAATAAGATCTAGTCTTGTCCCTATGGTTAATTTGTGTTCAAAACTTGGTTATGTGGCAATTCTTATTGGAGTGATGGTAAATATTGCTCAAATCTATTTAGTAGGTATAGTATTACTTGCTTCAATGTTATTATTTCAATTTGTAACATTACCAGTTGAATTTGATGCTTCGAAAAGAGGATTAGTTAATTTAGATAAGTGTCATTTATTAACTGATTCTGAAAGAAAAGGGGCTTCAAAAGTTTTAGTGGCTGCAGCACTTACTTATGTAGCTAGTCTTATTACAACACTTCTTGAAATAGCAAGATTACTTTTAAGTGTTATGGGAGATAGGGATTAATGAATTTATATCAACTATCTTTTTTAGGTGATGCTGTTTTTGAATTAATGGTTCGTGAACATATTATTTCAAAAAATGTGGTAAAACTTAATGATTTACAACAATTGACATTAGATTTTGTTACCGCTAAAAGGCAGGCTTATTTTGTTGATAAACTTACTAAAGATAATTTTTTTAGTGAAGAAGAATTAGATATTATACGTAAAGGGCGTAATATAAAAACACATAAAAGTCCCAAAAATTGTGATGTCATCACATATAAGTACGCTACAGCGTTTGAAATATTAATAGGATATCTCTATATTAATGACAAAAATAGGTTAAATGAAGTGTTTAATTATATAATAAATTTATAAGGAAGTAGATATTATGCTTATATATGGTAGAAATAGTTGTTATGAATATTTAAAAAAATATAAAAAGGTTAAAACATTATATTTAGATGAAGATTTTGGTGATAAAAAACTAATTTCTCTTATTGATAGTTTAAAAATTAAACCTAGTTTCTGTAAGAAATTTCAATTAGATGAACTTGCAAAAGAAAATCATCAAGGTATAATTATGGATGTAGGAGATTATGAATACTGTGATCTTGATGATATTATTAAGGAAAATGGTACAATTGTAATACTAGATCATTTAGAAGATACACATAACTTTGGAGCAATTATAAGAACTTGTGTAGCAGCAGGAGTAGATGGAATAATTATTCCAAAAGATAGAAGTGTAAGTGTTAATTCTACTGTTATGAAAACTAGTGTCGGTAGTGCTATTAATATGAATATTTGTATGGTAACTAATTTAAATCAGACTATTAATTATTTAAAAGACAAAGGATATTGGATTTATGCTAGTGATATGAATGGTGAATGTTTTACGGATGTTAATTATTCTGGTAATGTAGCACTAGTCATTGGTAATGAAGGTAAAGGTATTAGTGAATTAGTTAAAAAGTCATCAGATTATATTGTTTCAATTCCTATGAGTGAAAAACAAGAAAGTTTAAATGCTTCTGTTGCAGCAGGTATCTTAATTTATGAAATAAGGAGGCAAAAAAACTTATAGGAGGGTTTTATGAAATATAATGATTATGAACTTGTATATATGATTAAAGAAAATGAGGAAGCTTTAGAATATTTATTAAAAAAATATGAACCACTTTTCAAAAAGCTTGCTTTTTCTTTTGCTTTCAAATATAAAAATAGAGGTTTAGATGTAGAGGATATAATTCAACATTGTAGAATAATTCTATGTAAGACAATAGACATGTATAATCCTAATAATGATGTTCTTTTTTATTCATATCTTGTGGTTTGTTTAAAGAGAGGTATCATTAACTTTGTTAATAGAAATATGTATAAGCATACGCAGTATAATTATATGGAAGTTGAAGATTATGATAATTTAGATAGTTTTATTGATATATATGATGCATATGAGAATTATGTAGATTATGAAGTTCAAACTAGTATAATAAATTTTAAAAACACTCTTAACTTTTTAGATGCTAATATATTTGAGTTAAGATATAATGGCTTTACTTATAAAGAAATATCTTCTTTACTTGGAATAGAAGTAAAGAAAGTTGACAATAGTTTACTTAAAGTGCGTAAAAAGTTGGAAAAATATTTTTTATTTTCATGAGTGTATGATATAATGTCTATGATAGGTGGTTTGTACTATGACAGATAATATTATTTCACTTAGACAATATATTGATAGAAGAGATGAATTTCCTAATGCTAAAATTCATACTTTTTGTCGTCTAATGAAAAAAGTATCTGAAGCAATAGACAAAGATGAAAGAAATATTGTACGAATTAACCTAGATGAAATAAAAATTAATACTGATAATGGAGAAATAGTACTTCCAGATAGTTTATTTGCTAGTGTTGATGATAAAACAGTAGCAGGTTTTAATACTGGAGTTAGTGTAATGGCAGGTAGAAAGAGTTCTAAAGAGCATGAAAGAGTTTCTTTAGCACTTATGATACTAGGATGGTATGCTAATGAAGATGGAAGTTCTATTATAAGTGATTTAGATGTACTTGAAAATTTTGATCAATATATGAGCAAAGTACCTGAATGGCTTCAAGATTTCTTTGTAGGAGTGTTCAGAAGAATGGATTATGAGACTTCTTTTGCAGATTATTACAAAGCTAATTTTACTGATAATATAAATAATCAAGTAAAAGAAGCATTTAAGTTATATGATTTAAATGATGATCAAATGAAAAGAATAACAAAAGTTATAGTGCGTAGAGCAGAAAATATGTCTATGGGTGGTGATATTCATGGATAAAGAATATGGTTATAAAGAACAAGATTTATTAAATAATTTTAAGGATTCTTTGAATAAAACAGTTGCAGAGGCAGAACCAAGTTTTAAAGAAGCAATTCCTTCTGCTATAGATCATAGTGTAGGTTTGCTTGATACTAATGTTATAAATCAAGCAGAAATTAAGGATTCTTTAGATAGTGGTATGGATCAAGGCCAAGGTTTAGCTAAAACAAATGAAAAAGTAAGGGTTAGAACTCTTGAAGGACCTAGTCATTTTCCAGGAATGGCTAGTAGTACACCTGAACAAGATAATAACTTTAATCCAATGAATAACAGTTATCCAGCAGATGATAATCCAAATGTATGGAAAGCTGGAGGATATACAGAAACTATGATATTAATTGGTACTGGTGTATTAGTATTATTAGTATTTATGGTTAGTTATTTGATGTTAAATTATTTTGGATAGAAATACTTAAAACTTTTTAAGTATTTTTTTATTTGTATTTTTTTGTTTTTGTTATATAATATAATTTGTCTGTATAAGATTAGTAAAATATGTCATTTTGCTTTTATTTTTAAGCGTTTAATGATAAAATAATATGTTGAGGAGAGATGATTATGGCACTTTTAAAGAAAATATTTGATTATGACGAAAGAGAACTTAGAAAATTTACTAAAATGGCTGATAAGATTATTGAACTTGAAGAAGAATATAGTAAACTAAGTGATAATAAATTAAAAGCTAAAACGGAAGAATTTAAGAAAAGACTTGAAGATGGAGAAACTTTTGATGATATTATTATTGAGGCTTTTGCTACTGCTAGAGAAGCATGTTACAGAGTAATAAATGAAAAACCATTTAAAGTGCAATTAATTGGTGGTTTAGCACTTCACTATGGTAATATTGCAGAAATGAAGACTGGTGAAGGTAAAACATTAACTTCTGTAATGCCTGCTTATTTAAATGCTCTTGGTGGTAAAGGTGTTCATATCGTTACAGTAAACGAATACTTAGCAGAACGTGACTCTAAATGGATGGGTGCTATTCACGAATTTTTAGGAGTTTCTGTAGGGTTAAACCTTAGAGATATGAGTCCAGATGAAAAAAGAGCAGAATATGATAAAGATATATTGTATTCTACTAATAATGAAATTGGATTCGATTATTTAAGAGATAATATGGCTATTAGAAAAGAAGATAGAGTACAACAAAGAGGACTTAATTATGCAATAGTCGATGAAGTAGACTCAATTTTAATAGATGAAGCTAGAACACCACTTATTATTTCTGGAGGATTCCTTGAAAATAAGAATTTATATTTAGATGCAGATAGATTTGCAAAAAGTTTAAACTATAAAAATGATATAGTATATGATGCTAAATTAAAAAGAACTAATCTATCTGATGAAGGTGTTAAGAAAGCTGAAAGATATTTCCATGTAGATAATTTATATGATGTAGATAATTCAACACTTGTACACTTTATAAATCAAGCGCTACATGCTAATTATTCACAAAAAGTGGATGTTGATTACGTAGTAAAAGATGGAAAGATTGTTATAGTAGACCAATTTACTGGTCGTTTAATGCCAGGACGTGCATTTAGTGATGGATTACATCAAGCTCTTGAAGCTAAAGAAGGTGTTGAAATTCAACAAGAAACTAAAACACTTGCTACTATTACATTCCAAAATCTATTCAGAATGTATAATAAACTATCAGGAATGACTGGTACTGCTAAAACAGAAGAAGAAGAATTCCGTGATATTTATAACATGTATGTTATATCTATTCCTACAAACATGCCTGTAATAAGGGAAGATATGGCAGATTTAATATATGCTAGTAAAAAATCTAAGTTTAAAGCTATTATTGATGAAATAGAAGCTAGACATAAAAAAGGGCAACCAGTACTTGTAGGTACTATTGCAATTGAAACTTCAGAAGAAATAAGCGATTTATTAAAGAAAAGAGGAATACCTCACGAAGTATTAAATGCTAAGAACCATGCAAGAGAAGCAGAAATCATCGCTAAAGCCGGTGAAAAAGGTAGTGTAACTATAGCTACAAACATGGCTGGTCGTGGTACCGATATTAAATTAGGTGAAGGTGTCAAAGAACTTGGAGGTCTTTGTGTAATAGGTACAGAAAGACATGAATCAAGACGTATTGATAACCAATTACGTGGACGTTCTGGACGTCAAGGAGATCCTGGATTTACTCAGTTTTATATAGCTATGGATGACGAGTTAATGATCAGATTTGGTTCTGAAAGAATAAAAGATATCTTACAAAGTACCGGTATAGATGATGGTATGGTTATAAGAAGTAAGATGTTTAGTAAATCAGTAGCTTCTGCTCAAAAAAGAGTTGAAGGTAATAACTATGATATGCGTAAATCAGTACTTCAATACGATGATGTAATGAATAAACAAAGAGAACTTATTTATGGAAAGAGAAATACTATATTAGATAGTGACTCTATTCATGAAGAAGTATTACAATCAATTTATAATCATATCGCAGATACAGTAGAAAACCATTTAGATAATAATGATAAACTTGGTGAAGAAGATATTAAAGATATAATTGAATACTTTAATTCTAATCTATTAAGAAAGAAAATAGATGAAAAATTCTTTGAAGGTAAAGATGCAGATGAAATGATTAATGGTCTAAATGATTTAGCAGTAAAAGAATATGAAGCTAAAATAAAAGATCTTCCTGAAGAAGTAACTAATGAATTTGAAAAAGTAATTAGTTTAAATGTAATAGATAAATACTGGATGGAACAAATAACAACAATGTCACATTTAAAAGAAGGTATATTCTTAAGACAATATGCACAAGATAATCCACTTAGAGCTTATACTGAAGAAGGATTTGAACTATTTGATACTATGCTTGAAAACATAGATAAATTTATAACATTATATCTATTAAAAGCAGAAATAAGACAAAATATAGAAAGAAAAGAAGTAGTAAAGAATAAATCTACTAATGAATCAGATGATACTAGAAAAGGTAGAACAATAAAGAAAAAAGATAAGAAAATTGGTAGAAATGATCCATGCCCATGTGGGTCAGG
>JAFRUZ010000015.1 GCA_017438635.1 Bacilli bacterium
ACTGGACGTGGAACTGTTGTTACAGGACGTGTTGAACGTGGTAAATTAAATCTTAATGATGAAGTTGAAATCGTTGGTATTAAACCAACTCAAAAAACAGTTGTTACAGGAATTGAAATGTTCAAAAAGTCTTTAGACTATGCTGAAGCTGGAGATAACGCAGGAGTACTTCTTCGTGGAATTTCTAGAGAACAAGTTGAACGTGGACAAGTTTTAGCTAAACCAGGAAGCGTTACACCTCATAAGAAATTTACTGCTGAAGTATATGTATTATCTAAAGAAGAAGGTGGAAGACATACTCCATTCTTCGCAAACTACAGACCACAATTCTATTTCAGAACTACAGATGTTACTGGTGTAATTGAATTACCTGCAGGTGTTGAAATGGTTATGCCTGGTGACAATGTAAGTATGACAGTAGATTTAATTCACCCAATCGCAATTGAAAAAGGAACTGAATTCTCAATTCGTGAAGGTGGAAGAACTGTTGGTGCTGGTAAAGTAACAGAAATTATCGAATAATAAAAAGGCGACTACGTCGTCTTTTTTTTGTGATATAATATATAGCAAAGGTGATTTAAATGAAATTATATGTTACATCTGATACTCACTTTAATCATAAAAACATCATTAAATACTGTAATAGACCATTTAATGATATATATGAAATGAACGAAACATTAATTAACAATTGGAACAATATAGTAGAGCCGGATGATATCATATATCATCTTGGAGATTTTGGTTTTGGATCAAAAGAAGAATTGCAAGAAATATTTGATAGACTAAATGGTCAAAAGTATTTAATAATGGGTAATCATGATTATAAATTTGGAAAAAAGAACTTTTTAACCTTAGGATTTATAGAAGTATATAATACAAAATATGAACTAGATAGATATATCCTTTCACATGAACCTATTAAAACAGTATATGGTAAAATAAATGTATATGGACATATTCACAATAAACCAATTGAACCACAATTTGATGATTATAATCACATATGTATTTGTCCAGAAAAAACAGATTATAAACCAGTATTATTAATGTTTCATGATGAAGAAAGAATAAGATATGATAAATCAAAACTAAGAAAAAGGTAAATTTGTTTGCAATATAGGCAAACATATGTTAAAATACATATAGTTATTAACAAGGAGGGCTCTAAATGGAAATAGTAAAGGGAATATTACTAGTAATATGTGGAATACTAATTGTTTTAGTATTAATGCAAAGTAGTAAATCAACAGACGTAAATAACATTATGTCTGGAGGTACTAGTGATTTATTTAAAAATAGAAAAGAACGTGGATCAGAATTAGTAATAAGTAGACTAACACTAATACTTGGATTAGTATTTGTAATCACATGTCTTGTACTTTCATTTTTATAGAATATAGTAAAATAACTGACAAAAGTCAGTTTTTTTTTATTTATAATTGAAATATATGATATTATATATATGGTGGTAATATGGAAGAAAGAATACTAGATATATTAAGGGTATCAAGAAATAATGGTCTTACAAAAAAAGAAGTATATAAAAAACTAGGTCATAATAATTTATCATATGATGAATTTGAAGAAGTGTTTTATGACTTGCAAGAGAGAAAAAAAATATATCAAACAGGAAAAGAAAGTTACACACTTAATCCTTTTAAAGAAGGTGAAGTAAAGATAACTAAAAAAGGTAAAACACTAGTAATAACAGATGAAGATACAATAGAAATAACAGAAGATCAATTCCATTGTGTAACAGGAGACAGGGTAAAAATAAGAATAACAGATTTTAATGAGAGAAAAGGAACAATAAAAGAAGTAATAGATCGTAAAGGAATTATTGCAGAAACAGAAATAATGCATGGTAAAAAGTGTGCGGTTACAAAAGATGGAAAAATATATGAATTAGAAACAGATGAAAATATCATTGATGGAATCATAGTAGGAATCAAAATACAAAAAGGAAGAAAAGATAAAGAACCTGTAGCAACAATTGATAAGATTTTTGGTCATAAAAATAGACCAAGATTAGATGAAGAAACTATTCTTTATGAAAATAACTTTAATTATGAATGGCCTGAAGAAGTGAAAGAAGAAGTAAAAAACATTCCTAGTGAAGTACAAGAAGAAGACAAAAAAGGAAGAAAAGACTTAAGAGATGAAGAGATTTTTACAATTGATGGGATAGATACTAAAGATATAGATGATGCTATAAGTTTAAAAAAACTTGAAAATGGTAATTATCTTCTTGGAGTCCACATAGCAGATGTAACAAATTATGTAAAAGAGCATTCTGCAATAGACGGGGAAGCTTATAAAAGAGGTACAAGTGTATATATGAATACTGTTGTAAATCCAATGTACCCAGTAGAACTTTCAAACGGTATATGTTCATTAAATTCTAATGTAGATAGACTAGCTTTATCATGCCAAATGGAACTTGATTCAAATGGTAATTTAAAAGACTATGATATATTTGAAAGTATAATTAAATCAAAATTACAAATGAATTATACTGCTGTAAACAAAATATTAAATGATGAAGAAGTCCAAGAAGAATATAAACCATTTGAAAAAACTTTAAAAACGATGTATGAACTTACAGAAGTATTAGAAAAGAATAGAAAAGGAAGAGGTTACCAAGAATTTGATGTACCAGAAATAAAAGTCATAACTGATGATAGTGGTAAACCAATAGAGATTTCAAGGAGATCACAAGGAAAAGGAGAAAAACTAATAGAAATGTTCATGTTGCAGGCTAACGAAACAGTAGCAACATATGTTTATAATATGAATCTACCTTTTGTATACAGAGTTCATGATAAACCAAATGAAGATAAATTAAAAAGAGTTACAAATATCATAAAAAGCTATGGAGAAAACATAGTAACTAGTCACAATATAATGAGTCCAAAATATATAGAAGATATATTAGTATCTTTAAAAGGAACAGAAAAAAGTGAAATATATAGTACTATGCTTTTAAGAAGTTTAGCAAAAGCAACATATGAATCATATAATATAGGGCATTTCAGTATAGGAATAGATTCTGCTAAAAAAGAAGCATATACTCATTTTACTTCTCCAATAAGAAGATATCCAGATTCGACAGTACATAGATTATTGAAGAAAATATTACATAATGAAACAGATGAATTACATGGTGATAAGAATAAACTAACAGCAATTGCTAAACATTCAACAGTACAAGAACAAAACTCTGATAATTGTGAAAGACAATCAAATAAAATGAAAACAGCAGAGTATATGGAACAATATATAGGAGAAGAATACGAAGGAAAAATATCAGGATTTACTCCAAACTCTATGTTTGTAGAACTTCCTAATCTAATTGAAGGTAGAGTATCGTTCTCTAGTATGGATGATTTCTATAGTTATGATGAAGAAATGGAAATAATAACTGGAGAAAATAACAAAAAAGTATATCGTCTTGGTGACAAAGTAAAAGTAACATTAGTAAGAGCTTCAAAAGAGTTAAGAGAAATAGATTTCGAATTAAAATAGGTGATAATATGGAAATACTAAATAGAAAAGCAAAGTTTAATTACTTCATAGAAGATGAATTAGAATGTGGTATTGAACTTTTAGGAAATGAAGTAAAGTCTATAAGAGAAGGATCTTGTAATATAAAAGATAGTTATGCTAGAGTAAAGAATAATGAAATATATATTATAAATATGTTTATAAAGAATTATTCACATACTGGAGAATCTTTTAAAACAAATGAAACAAGAGAAAGAAGATTATTGCTTCATAAAAAAGAAATAGCAAAATTAAAAGATAAAACTACTAAAGAAGGATATACTCTAATACCATTAAAAATATACTTTAATGATAAAAACAAAGCCAAAGTATTACTAGGAGTTTGTAAAGGTAAAAAGAGTTATGACAAGAGAGAAACAATAAAAGAAAGAGATATAAAAAGAAAAATAGAAAAAGATCTAAAAAGATATTAACAAAACGGTTAATATCTTTTAAATTTGTCAAAATATAACAAATAGTAATATAATAGTATTAGTTATAAATATCTAAAGGAGGATAGTCAAGAGTTTATAATGAGCGCCAGGCCCAAATAGGGTGACGAGGTTAGTAGTTATCGAAAGATTCGGCGGACGCTACTACGGGTACATACTCGATAGATATATATTAAAAAACAAAATTAAAATTGTAACAAAGTATATATCACTAAGGAGGATTTATGTGCGGAATAATAGGATATGTAGGTAAAGAAAAGAAATCTCTACATGTCTTAATGAGCGGTTTAAAAAATTTAGAGTACCGCGGATATGATTCTGCGGGCATTGCTTTAAAAGATAAAGAAAATATAACAATAATAAAAGCACAAGGTAAAATAGCAAAATTAGAAAACAAACTTAAAAATGTGAAAAATACACATTTAGGAATAGGGCACACTAGATGGGCAACACATGGTGAAGCAACAGAAATTAATGCTCATCCCCATGAAATGGAAAACATTACTATAGTACATAATGGAATAATAGAAAACTATGAAAAAATAAAACGACAATTAATAAAAGAAGGATATAAGTTTAAATCTGAAACAGATACAGAAGTAGCATGTGCTCTATTTAATAAAATATATAAAGAAGAACAGGATAAATTAAAAACATTAAAAAAAGTAAACACTATTCTAAGGGGTTCTTATGCCTTTGGAATACTATTTAAAGATGATGACAGATTATATGCTATGAGAAAAGATAGCCCTTTAATAATAGGATTAGGTAAAGATGAAAACTATATTGCTTCTGATGTTCCTGCGATACTAGAATTTACAAATAAGTATATTTTACTTGATAAAAACGAATATGCAGTATTAGATAAAGAAAATATATGTATTTATAATGATAACTTAGAGAAAATAGACAAGAAAATAAATACATACGAAGGGTCAAAAGAAGTAGCCATGAAAAATGGTTATGATCATTTCATGATAAAAGAAATAAACGAAGAAACAACAGTGTTTGATAATTTACTAAATCAGTTCGATATGAGTAGCATTGAAGCATTAACAAAATCAATGCCTAAACTAAAAAAATATGAAAAAATAGATATAGTAGGATGTGGTAGTGCATATCATGCCGGTTTAGTAGGCAAAAGTATAATTGAAGAATATGTAAATATACCAGTTAATGTAAAAATAGCCAGTGAATATAGATATAACAAGAATTTTAATGATAAAAAAACATTAACAATTCTTATATCTCAATCTGGAGAAACAGCAGATACGCTTGCAGCACTTCGAAAAACAAAAGAAAAAGGTTTTGACACTTTAGCCATAATAAATACAGTAGGTTCATCAATAGCAAGAGAAGCCGATAATGTTTTATACATAAAAGCAGGGCCAGAAATATCTGTAGCAACTACAAAGGCATATTCTGCTCAAATTTTAATGTTAATACTAATAGCATTAGTAATGGGATATAGTAGTAATAATATATCAAAAACAAAATCAGAAAGCATTTTAAAAGACATAAAAATGTTGTCAGAAAGCATAAAACGTACCCTTAACAAAGAAAATGAGTGTAAAAAGATAGCTAAAAAGTTATATAAAGCAAATGATATTTTCTATATAGGTAGATCAATAGACTATTCATTATGTATGGAAGGATCATTAAAACTAAAAGAAATATCTTATATACATTCTGAAAGCTATGCTGCAGGAGAATTAAAACATGGAACAATATCATTAATAGAAAAAAATACTCCAGTAGTAGCAATAGTAACAGATGAGACAATAGAAGAAAAAACTATAAGTAATATAAAAGAAGTAAAAGCAAGAGGAGCAAATGTTACATTAATAACAACTGACAAAATATTAAAAAAATATAAAACATCAGACTTTTATGATCAATGTATAACTATAAATAGTAAAGAAATAACTACTTCTATACACATAGCAACTATATTACAATTAACAGCATATCATGTTGCAAACTTTAAAGGTTTAGATATAGATAAACCAAGAAATTTAGCAAAATCTGTAACTGTAGAATAATATATACAATTTATGTGTTATAATAAAGAACAGGTGATTTATCATGCTTAGTAAAAATAATTTAAAATATATACTAATACTAGCACTAGGTTTCTTCTGGTGTAGTTCAGTATACTTAACACAAGAACAATATCTCTTAAAATATGCAAATGTAGATTTTGTTAATATAGTTGAACTATTATTTGGAAGTTTATCAATGGCTTTAGGTATTTTAATATTTGGAATACTCTATAGAAGAATAAAAAATATTAAAAAGTATTACATAGTATCAATAATTATAGCATTAATCTTATCAGTTATATTTTTTATAACAGAGAGCAAAACTATAATGAGTATTTGTCTATGTCTAACATGTCTATTTGGCACAGCAGGTTTCGGAGCAGGTTATCACTTCTCTTTGCTTGCCTCAAATATTAAAAAAGAATATCGTGGTAAAGCATTTGCTATTGGCTATGGATTAGGATCAGTAGGAACTTATCTTTTAATACTATTACCAGAAAGTTTCTACTCAAGTATGTATTCATTAGCATTATATATACCAATTATTCTTTTAATACTATACTTAGTTTCAAATTATACGACTTTAACGGATATAGAAAAAGAGCATTATTCAAATAGTTTTAAAGATATGTTTATAAAATTATCAATTGTAGTATTAGCTATGTCTTTATTATCAGCATTATCAACAGATGCAATTTCAGTACAAACAATAAACATTTCTGGAGGATATGGTAATACTAGATTATATTACTGCATAGGGCTTTTAATTGCAGGATTCTTAGTAGATAAGAGTAAAAAAATATTTGATATATTGACCATGGTAAGTTTTGTATTCTCTTTGCTAGCAGTAATTTTACTAAAAGATAATTATTCAATACACCTAATTGCAGCACTTTCATACTTTTTCATAGGTTTCTTCGTTCTATTTAGAACAATTACCTTTGTTAATTTAATAGATACAAAAGAAAGTATTGTATTTGCAAGTGCTTATGGATTAATGTATTCAAGAATAATGGAAGGAATACTAACTTTAGTAGAAGATAAAATACTAACAAACTATACATCATTAATCGTAACTATAAGTATTGCCTTATCAGTATTAATATTCCTATTCTTGTTACTATATTTTCAAAATCAAAAAGTTACAGAAAACGATACTGTTAAACAATTAGCAATAAAATATAAACTAAGTACACAAGAAGAAAAAGTATTAGGTCATTTGATCAAAGGAAAAAGCAATCAAGAAATAGCAGATCATCTTTATATATCACCTTATACGGTGAAAAGACACGTTTCAAGCATTTATAAAAAAACAAAAATGAACAAGAAAGAATTAATAGAAAAGTGTTATTTAGGACTATAATAGTCCTTTTTTGGTCCTTAAAAAAAACATCGTATTATGATAACTTTATACCATAAGGAGGAGTTTTATGAAGAGGATAAAACATTTATTATTTATTATTCCAATCGTATTGTTTCTATTAGTGTGCGCCAACATAAAAGCAGACGAGCATGGAATAACATTTAAAGAAGGGGATGGTGAATTAACATCTGCTGTAGCTGATTACGATTGGCAAGGAATACACTATGGACAACATGTAAAACAAATTCACCTAAGAATTAATGTTAAACCAGGTAAAAGGCTTACAGGCCTTTCATATGGACTTTCTAGTGATAACCCAGAAGAATATACAGAAGTTCCACTAGAAGAATTACACAGCTATGCAAACATTCATGTTAAGGAAGTAAATCTTGATTTACCAATAGATGATTCAACAATTCTATTTACTTTCGAAGACTATGAAGCTGCAACAATTTCATATGCTAAATATCTTGGAGATGACTACAATGAAAGTGCAACAATGGATCAAACAAGTTATGAACAAAACTGGACAACAATACTTACAAACTATAAAGGTGGAGACGTAATTCTTCCAACAGGTTGTACAGATAATGGTTGTATGCTACAAATTGAATATGATTCAGCAAGTTGTGATGCAATTCAAGCAAGATTAGATGCTCATAACAATGGCGCTAACGAATGGGACCAATGGAAATGGTTCGGAGATAGTTCTGATCATATCGATAGACCATATGCTATGGCTCAACCACTACAATATGCTGGTTTTGTATCAGGTGATTATGGTTGTAAAGTAACTGCTATAGTTAACAAATATTTCACAGATTTTGGTATTCAAGCTTTCACAATTGCTGATAACCAAAACGAAATCATGTCTTCAGACTTTATCGGTGCAACTGTAGAATCATCTACAGGAAAATTCGATGATAGTATTGCAGAAGATGGATATATGTATTTCACAGAACATAACAACTATACAAAAGAATCATCAATATTCTATGGTGTTAATGAACTATATACTACATTCTATAGTCCAAGACCATTGAATGCTGATGTTGAAACAAACAATATGGGTACTTTGATATACGAGCCAGATAGAGTTGAAGTAGATAATGATGATTACGAAGTAACATGGGATGATGAAACAAAAAAAGCAACTGTTACAATAAACAGTTACTATGAACAAGAATATAAACTAGATTTAAAACTAGTAAAACATGATGAAGTATTAAAAACAATTCATCTAATTCTAAATAGATTTGCTTTTGCAGGTAACGCAGGACAATTAAGCTTAGTAGACGAAAACAACAATCCATGTCCAAGCAATAATAACGAAAATTGTTATTATTCAACACAATATAGAGGAGAACCAGATGTGTTCTACACAACTGGAGAAACTAGAGAATTAAATCACTATTTTGAATGGTCTTTCCAATGGTATGAAGATACATTAAGACTTGAAGGAGACGAAATAGTAAATGCTGAAACAGTATATGAAGCAAATAAAGATTTCCATCCTTGGGCAATAGCTATGTATTATAATGCAGATGATGAAATAGTAAAAACTGCATCATTTGATTTAAATCAAATTAAAGTTGGAGGTATTTCTAGTACTATAAAACCTGAAAATGATGAAGTTAATAATAAAGCTTGGTCTAGAACTCTAAATGGTTATATAACAAATTATAATAAAGATAGTTATGCATATGTATCTCATGGAGTAGGAAAAGAAATTTCAGTTAAAGATGTTGATTACTATACAAGAAATTCATATGAAAATGCTAGAATATTTGAAACACTAAAACTAATATCAAAAACAGAAGCAAAAGAACTTGGAGTAACAAAAATATCTCTATTCTTAGCAAATGGACAGTTAACAGATGGAGATGAAGCCTTCCCAGAATTAACATATGGTGTAGGACAAGGAAAAATATTTGAAATAGATGAAAGGATGGCTGGATAATATGAAAAAAATAACTAAATTATTAATTTTAGCAGCGCTTATGTTTATTCCAGTTATGGCAAACGCAACAGGAAACATAACAATAGAACATAAAAGTTATAACAAAACAACTCATGTATTTCATGTAGATGGAGATGCACCAGGGAAATATGCTATTGTAACTCTATATGATGGAAGTACACAACTAGCTATGTATGTAGCAAATGTAAATAATGGTACATATAGTGCTGATATAAAAATAACATTTAAAGAAGCAAAAACAATAACAATAAAAGTTGGAGATATAAATGGTACAACTTATGCAAAAGCTACTTTAGATGTAGAAAAATCAGTAAATGATATTTCTAAAGCCACTATATCTGGAATAGTAAAACAAACATATAACGGAAAACAACAAAGACAAGATAAACTAGTTGTAAAAATGGGTACAAAAACACTAAAAAAAGATACAGATTATACAGTAGGTTATAGTAGTTTAATAAATGCCGGAACAATTACTATGACTATTAAAGGTAAAGGTAATTATGAAGGAAGTGTTAAGAAAACATTTACTAGAGCCAAAGCAAAGAATACTTTATCATTAAAATATGCTAATAAAACTGTATATTACTCTAAAGTAAAGAAGAGTTCTCAAGTAGTAAAACCAATTACTATACTAAAAAAACAAGGAACACTTACTTATACAAAAATGAGTGGAAGTAGTGCTAAACTATTACTTAACAAAACAACAGGAAAAGTAACAGTAAAAAAAGGAACTAAAAAAGGCAAATACAAAATAAGAATTAAAGTATATGCTTCAGGAAATAGTAATTATCTATCTAACTATACAATAAAAACAATATATGTAACTGTTAAATAAGACTTAGACTAAATCTAAGTCTTTTTATTTGACAAAACATATACTTTTTGATACCATAAAACAGCGCAAAAAGAAAAGAAATAGGTGATAAAATGACAAAAGAAAGTAAAAAGATTGTAGCAGGAGCAACTGCACTAGTTTTAATGGCAGGTGGTGCTGTCTATGGGATGCAATTTAGCGAAAAAAGTGCTGATATAAAAGAAAAACATCAAAAAGTTTTAGAAATTTTTAACGAAGATACAAAATTAGATGAAGCAATAGAAGAAAATATGGCTACATATAATGATAAATCAATCATAGAAGAAGCAGATTATTTAGAAGAATCCATAGACATAGTAGAAATGTTAAATTACTGTGATTTTTCTGAAGTAAAAGATTTAGAAAAACTATCTGATGAAGAATATGCCTTTGCAGCAACTCTTGCTAAAGAAGACGTTATAATTCTTCTTCAAGTAGTACAAGCAGATAAAGATTCACTTGAATTTCAAGAAAGCAAATTAAAAGCAATAAAGATGTTAGATTATGTAAAAACAGAAAGAGAAAAATATATATCTAAACATGGTAAAAAAGTAGTATTAAAACTACTATCTTGGACAATAAAAGGATCAATGGCAGAAGAATTAGATTTAGAAACAGATGAAATAAGTAATATAGAAATACCTTCATTAAAGAAAGTAAGAGACTTAGATTTCTATGTGATATATGATGGACAAAAGTATTATCCTGCCAAAACATCAAATACATTTGATCCGCTATATTACTACTATCAAATAGATTCGACTAATAACTTTAATGAACAAGAATATGAAATTTATAAAGAAGCATTAAGCAGTGGAAAAGTACTAACAATGACAGGAATAAAACAAAAAGGAAGAAAACTAGTCAACGTTAGATCACTAAAAGAAGCAAAAAAAGAGTTAAAACAAGACTAAATGTCATAAAAGCATTGACAAATATATATATTTTATATATAATCAATCATGTAAAAAAAGGAAAGAGATGTATAGATCCACCTGATAGCGAATAGTTATAGGTAAAAAGCCAATGAAAAAATGATAAATATTGTTTTTTATGGTGGATTAGAGTACATTTCGTACTCTTTTTATATTATACGGAGGTGTTTAGTATAGCTAAAAAAGGTAATGATTTGTTATGTAACGAACAAATAAAAGTTCCACATGTTCTAGTAATTGGTCCAAATGGAGAACAAATGGGAATAAAAAAATTAGAAGATGCGCAAACAATTGCAAACTATGCTGGATTAGATTTAGTGTTAATGAATGCAAATGCAAATCCTGCAGTATGCAAAATTATGGACTATAACAAGTTCAAGTATGAAAGGGCAAAAAAAGAAAAAGAAAATAGAAAGAAACAACAAGCAAATAATGTCGAACTTAAGGAATATCGTCTTTCACCAGTAATAGATATTGGAGATTTTAATACTAAAGTTAGAAATGCATCTAAGTATTTAGAAAAAGGACATAAAGTAAAACTAAGTATTAGATTTAAAGGAAGACAAATAATCCATCCAGAACTTGGAGAAGAAGTAATGAATAGGTTTGCGGAACAAGTAAAAGAAATTGCCACAGTAGAGCAAGAAGCTAAACTAGAAGGCAGAAGCATGACAATGTTACTAGCACCAATCAAATAAACAATTTAAGGAGGAATTAACAATGGGTAAAGGACAAAAAACTCATAAAGGAACTAGAAAAATCTTAAACATAAGACAAAGTGGTTCTATAACAATTAACAAAGCTGGAAATAACCATCAAACTGGAAAAAAATCTCCAGCACAATCAAAAAGAGCAGGATCTAAAGTTGAATTAAATAAATCAGACTTAAAAAGATTCAAAAGCGTAATATAAGAAAGGAGAACAAAACATGGCAAGAGTTAAAAACAGTGTACAAACACGTGCAAGAAGAAAAAAAGTTTTAAAGAAAGCTGAAGGTTATTTTGGTAGTAAACATAGACTTTATAAAACTGCACAAGAACAAGTAATGCATTCAGAAAGATATGCATACCGTGATAGAAAACAAACTAAAAGAAACTTTAGAAAATTATGGATAACAAGAATAAATGCTGCTTGTAGATTAAACGATATAAGTTATTCTAAATTTATAAGTGGTTTAAATAAAGCAGGACTTGAAATAAACAGAAAAATGTTATCAGAACTTGCTATTAGCGATAAAGAAGC
>JAFRUZ010000016.1 GCA_017438635.1 Bacilli bacterium
TATCTATATGGAGTACTTTCCCTGGAAGATAAAAATACTGGTCTCTATTAAAATCAAAAGAATCCTGCATTTTTTCATAAAAGATCCTATCTTCCTCATCAATATCAATTCTTTTTTCATCGTATTTTTTTAAATCATCTAAAGAAGCATCAGCTACTAATCTTATATTTATTCCTTCCAAAATAGCAACATCATTATTAATCTCTTTAATTCTAAAAATCAAATCATGATTATGAGAAATTCTAGTAACATAGTCTCCCACATTAAAAAGCATATAATCATCTCCGATAAATTATATGCTTATTTCATTCGATATTTCACAAAAAATTTCTATAGGTAACTGTTCTGCCCTTATAGATAAATCATATCCATATTTCTTCAAAATTTTTTCGATCAAACCTAAATCATAGGATTTTAAATTATTCCTAAGTGTTTTTCTCTTATAAGTAAAGCTATCTCTTATTAATTTATAAAAAACTGTTTCATTCTTAACCAGTAACTTATCTTTCTTATAAAAAGATACTACAACACTATCTACATTAGGTTTTGGAAAAAAACTATTTCTACTTACTATAAATTCCTTTTTTACTTCAAAATTATAATTTAAATATACAGTTAACGATCCATAGTTTTTCGTACCTACCTTAGCACAAAATCTATCTCCAACTTCTTTTTGAACCATAACCCTTATCAGTTCAAAAGGTAAATTCATTTCAATAAGCTTTTCCAGTATCGGAGTAGTTATATAATAAGGCAAATTAGCAACTACATACAAGTAATCATAATCACAATTATTTAAGTCTTTAAAAACATCTCTTTTTAAAAAATCATCAAAATAAATATCATAATTATCATACTCTTTTAAATTATCAAAAAGAGAATCCTTAACCTCTTCATCTATTTCATAACCAATAACTCTATCAAATTTAGAGCATAAATACTTAGTTAATCTCCCATCACCAGTTCCTATTTCAATAACCAATGACTTGTTTTTAATAGGAAAATCAACTATTTTCTTTACTATATTTTCATCTATTAAAAAATTTTGTCCATATTTTTTCTTAAAATTAAATGATTGCATAAAAACCACCAACACCATTTTAACATCATAAAAAAAATAAGGCAATTTAATTACCTTATTATCTTTTAATTATTACTCTTCCCCTTATTTAATAAATCACAAATAATTAGTATTACATTTGAGAAAAATATCATATAAAGCATAAACTCAATTGCTGATAAGTTATCTGCAAAAAATGTAGGATTAAAATTAACTTGATATTTATAATATAACAACATATTCTTATCAAATATTGATCTTAAACCAATTATTATAGTTACTGTAAAAACAAGACATGATACAAAATTAAATAACAGTTTAGATTCTGATAATTTACTATTCATTATCATAGATACTATAAATACTATTAATACTAAAGCAAAAGGTAGAAAAACACTAATTGCCTCAGTCATAGATTTATTAAGACGAGAATAAGTACTCATTATCCCAAAAAATATTAATCCAAAAGATATAATTAATAATACATATTTTAAAACTCCAAATAACTTAGCTAAAAGATCTTTCATTAACTATTACCTCCAAACTCTGCAACATACCAATTGGCAACATCGTCAAGAATTGAAGCCATTAGTTTATAATTATTAATGGTTAACCTAAACTCATTAATATTCTTATTATAAATACTATTTCTACTTACTTCAGTTGTAAAACTATATGAACTATTTCCCAAACCAGATTTAGTTAAATAAGTAGCATTATCTATAACAATCTTTCTCTTTGCTTCAGTATTTTTAAAAACTGAATTAAAAGGAACACTTAATTTATAATTGTTATGAATAACTGTTATATTATATGGAATATAAAATATACACAAATTGTTATAATTTTTTAAAATATCATCATTAGAATTATATATATCTTGAGCAGTTATTGAGTTTTTCTCATCTAGTTTAGCAAAAGTACCACTATTTAAAGATTCAACACAATTTTTATAATATTCATAAATAGGTTTTGCTGTTGTACTGTAATTAACATTATTATGATTTACTTTATTCATCTTCTTATCAACTTTTGATAACATCCTTTTATACTCATTATACTGAGTTCTACTTCCTTCTTCAAACACTTCAGTATGAGTTATATCTTTGTAATGATAAAAATTAAGTATTAATAAGAAAGCTGCAAAAGATAGACAAACAATTAATATACATGTTGATAACATTTCTAATAACTCTGCAAAAAAATCTTTCATAATTTCCTCCTTATACTACTACTTCTATTTTAAACTTAAGACCTAAGTCCTTAATAGAATTATCTCCCCATATTTTTATTTCATAATCATCTGCAGATTTCTTAGGTATTGTTGTTGAAAATATGTTTCCTTTTATTTCGGACATCTTACCTGATTTAACAGATGATCCATTTCTAAGTAAATCATAATTAACTAGACCTAGATCTAAACCATCACTTTTATTCTTAATCTTTAAAGAAATAAAATAATCTAAATCAACAGCATTTTCATTTGTAACACTAAAATTATATGAAAAAGATTTATTTGAATTAGTATAATTAGCAAAAGATTCTATTTTTCCTCCATAATCATAATTAGAATGAATAACTTTTAAACGGTACTCATCAACATGAACTCCAATGTCTCTTTTACCTAAATCACTACCTAAAGAAACAAGTCCATAAAAAGTTGCAAACAAAGCAGAAAAAGCTAAAAGTAAAGCAAAGATCATTAGTAATGAGCCACCATATATTCCTTTCCTTCCAGAAACATATATATGGTCATCAACACCTAATTTACTATGTAACTCTTCTTCAGGTACTTCTTCTTTAAATGTATCTTCCTTTACTTCTTCCTTTACACTATTGTCACTCTTCATCATCAACCACCTCTTTTAATCTTTCTCTAGCGTCTTTTATTCTTTTGTTATTCTCATCACTTAGAGTTTTTTCAACGCTATTCTTAGGTCTAATACCTGTTGCAATCAAGAAAATCTTTAACAAGTCATATATTATTATACCTAACGCTGGTAAAACTACTGCGACAATCCAACCAGTTTTACTAACTAAAAATTGTTGTATATACCCAACTTTTGGAACTTTTAAAATTACTCTACCAACAACATTATCTCCCTTAATAATTTCACTATCTGCAGTATTATTATTATCACCTTTTGTTCTATATGAATATTCATCGTTAAGAGATATAACTTCCTTAACCCTGTGAGTGATAGTCATACCTGCATTATTTTGAGAAATAAACGTAATAACATCACCAGTATTGTATCTGTTATTGTCTTCCCTATAGGTAACTACAACATCTCCTGCTTTAATAGTAGGATACATACTTTGAGTTAAAATAGTATATATATTTATTCTTACAGTCCCTAATCTATCATTATTAGCTAACATATTAACTCTAACAATATAAAAGATTAGTACACAAATAATAAGGACTAGTACTATAAATATAGCAGAAGAAATAATTTTTAAAATCCAGTTTATAGTTCTTCTCAAACTAACCAGCCCTTTCAACTATTCATAATATGCATCTACAGCTACCTTACATCCAAATTGCTTTGATACTTTATAAACTTTAGCATTTGAAGAAAGCCACATTCTAAAAACATACTCACTTACATTATTTTTAGTAATTGTTTTTCTATAAATAACCTTACCATTAGAACGATATGTACTATTAGGTAAATTACTATATGTATTAACTATATTATTATTAATGGATACATCTTTTCCATCTTCAGTCAAATATACTCTTATATCCTTTTCACTAAGAGTATTACCTTCAATAGGAATAAGTGATATTTCATAAACTATTTTTCCAGACTTTATATTTTTAAAAGTTCCAGAAATACTAAAATCAAAATATTCTTTATCACCAGTTAACGTTTTTCCAACTTCATCTGCAGTAGGATAAACATCTGTCATATAAATATTATTAGATTTTTCATTGAAAGAAAACAAAATAGTTCCAGCATCAATTTTTCTTTTTGGTTTCTTTTCTTTTTCTTCAGTAGAACTACCAGAATTATCATCTTTTTTATTATCTTCATCTGGTTTCTTATGATTAACTATTATATCAGTTCCAACATCTATAACATTAGTAGAATCTCCATTATAATAAGTATTAAAAATAGCAAAAGAAAGTGAAGACACTAAAAAGATTAAACAGATCAAAAACAATAACAATAAAAGGAATAAACCCTTATCATCATCTTCTTCTACAGTTAAAATTTCATCTGCAACTTGATCGGCAATTACTTTATCTTCAAATTCAAGTTTTTTATCATTAAATTCATCCATAATATCACCTACTAAGCCTAGTATTCCTATAATAATATATTACCACAAAAATAATAATTTTAAAAGAGGAAAATCATTAAAAAATACATTTAACACAAAAGTCAAAAAAAAGACCATTGATTGATCAATAGTCTAATTATTAAGCTTGAGCAGCTACAACTTTTACTTTAAAGCTATAAGTTTCAGATTTTGAAGTTTTCTTATGAAGTGTTCCTGAATTATTGTTTACTTGTCCTCCAGTTACTTCTGGTGCAGTAGAGTTAGCAGGATCATCAGGTAAATCATAAGTATTAGCAAGATATGCTTTTACTGTAAATGTATCAGTCAAATCTCCATCAGTTAAAGTTCCATTAGTTATATAATAACTATCTATAAGATTTAATGGTCCTGAATCAGAAGCAAAACTTGAAATAAGAACTCCTCCTGAAGCAGATCCTTTTACATAACTACTATTCTTTTGAATAGCTACCTTTACATAATTATCTCCTATTGTTGCACCTGAAGCAGGTGTAGTAGTTATATCAGATAAACCAACTTCATAATTAACTGACATTGTAGTATTTCCACCGAAATCACCCTCAACTGTAAATGTTGTTTCATTATTAGAATCAGACATACCAGTAGTGTCATCTTCTGGATATTGGTTTGTGATTTCAATTGTATTGTTTTCAGTATTATCATCAAAAGCAACAGTAACTGTACCAGTTTTCAAAACGTTTTCCTTAGTACCAGTACCGCTGAAAGTGAACATTGCGAATGATACACCAACAACTGCAATAACTAATACAAGTATTCCAATAATTGATAGAATTAAAGTTCTCTTACTATTGTTTTCCATATATTTCTCCTTTCATTATATTCAAATTATTATTTTTCTTTTATAAACTATTAACTAAGCTGATACTGGATTTACATGTGAATCAACATTAACTTTTGCATGGTATTCTTTTCCAGATACATCGTCATAGTTAATAGTACTTGCAATCCACAATCTTAATTGATATGTAGTAGTCACTGCTGTACCTGCACTTTGAGCAGTAAACACATCAGAGTCAGTATGAAGTACTTTTGCACCGTTACGAACAGTTGATGCTGTTAAAGCGCTAACTAATGTACCATTTTGTCCAGTTTCAGAAACATATGTACCTCCTTTAGTTAAATATGCTTTAACTTGGCTGTCTAACATAGATTCATAATAACCAGTTTCACCAGATTGAACTTCAGATTCAACCTTAGTTAAATTGATTTCATATGGTACTGTAAGAGCATTATCAGCTTTTGTAGAAACAGTAAATTCAAATATTCCACGTCCAGTTTGTCCCTTACCATCACTATCACTCATAGGCATAGCATCGTTAACTAAAATAGCATTGCTTGGTTCAGTATAACTTACCATAACAGTACCTGTTGTAACAGTATTAGCACCAGATTTAAAAACAGTACTATAAGCCGCAAATGAAATTCCGATTACTGCTACTACTAAAATAGCCACGCCTAAAACTGAAAGTAACATCTTTTTTTGATCATTATCCTTCATTTCCATAACTTATCCTCCTTTACTATATACATCATACAATAATTAAAAGCAAAAATCAACATTTTTTCAAAGTTTTTTTTACAAAATTTACACATATTTTTCATATAAAAAAGAAAACACAAAAAAAGACTGAAAAAAACATATACAGTCTTAAAAATCTTACTATTTTAACCTTAAATTGAATATTTTTTTACATTATTAGTAGTAATATTTGCTACTTTCTCACTGTTTATATTTAGTAATTCTGCTAAATAATCACAAACTAGTTTAACGTTAGCAGGTTCATTCTTTTTACCTCTAACAGGAGACAAATAAGGTGAATCAGTTTCCAAAACAACCCTATCAAGTCCAATTTCTTTTACTACATCTTTTAAATTACTATTTTTAAAAGTAACAACTCCACCGATACCTAGATAATATCCCAAATCCATATATTGTCGTGCAACTTCTAAACTACCTGAAAAACAATGAATAACACCAGATAAATCATACTTTTTTAAAGTGTTATAAGTATCTAAAAAAGCATCCCTAGTATGAATAACAACAGGAAGATTATACTTTTTAGCAATCTCTAATTGCCTAATAAACAAGTTTTTTTGTTCTTCTACATCATCTTTTCCATAATAATAATCAAGACCAATTTCACCAATAGCAATAACTTTATTATTTTTTAAATACTCTTCCAAGTCATCAAAATCTTTTTCAGTAACATCAGAAGCCATACTAGGATGAAATCCAACACAAGCATATATATTTTCATACCGATTAATTAAATCCATATTTAACTTATTATCTTCTCTTTCAGAACCACCAACAATCAAATAATTAACTCCAACTTCTTTAGCCCTATTAATAACATCTTCTATATCATAATCTTCATTCACTAAATGACAATGAGAATCAATCATATTTATCACCCAAAAACATTATAACACAAAAAAAGATACACACGTATCTCACTTTCTAAATACAAAAATATACAAGACTACAATCAAAAAATAGGAAAAATCAACGATGTTAAAACTAGTCACTAGCATAGTTAAAAATAGTACTAATATCAACATGTTAATTACTGCTTTCGTATCAGCAATCATTTTCTTCTCCTTCCAAACTATTTTTAAACTGCAATTTTAATTAAAAAAGAAAAAAACATAAAAATCAATAAAAAAAAGCATAAACATCTCATGTTTACACTATTATTTACTTAAAAACTATTGTTCAATATACTTCCCTAAAAACTTAGCAGCAATAATTCCTGTCTTAACAACAAAATCATCTATACTATCTCTTGATGACATAATAATAACAGCACCAACAGCATCACCATTAGTAATAATTGGAGCAATAACATAACTAGCATCTAAAGTTTCTTCAGATATAATAGAGATTTTTACCATATCTTTGGAAGATGATACAATCCTACTTTGTATTACAAAATCAATAGTAGAAGAAATAGGCTTATCCAAATACTTTTTCTTAAAATCACCTGAAGCAGCTACAACTTTATCACGATCAACAATCATTATGTTATAACCAATTTCAGAATAAATAGATTCTGCATATGTCTTATAAAAGTTTTGTAATCCCTCCAAAGGAGAATACTTTTTTAACACAATATTATCACTACTTAGAAATATTTCTAAAGATTCCCCATCTTTAATTCTAAGCGTTTTTCTTATATCTTTAGGTATTACAATTCTGCCTAAATCATCAATTCGGCGAACAACTCCAGTATTCTTCATTTCAAGCCTCGCTTTCACTATAATTAGTTTTCACTAATCACAGAAAATTATTCCCGTTTTTTAACGTAGTCATACATATATTATAATCTCTATATACCTCTATTCTTACTGGTAATTTTTACCAATTTTAGGTATAAAAAAAGAACTATAAAAGTTCTTTTAAAAGTTTACAAAAAGAAACAGTAACATTATTAGAATCCTTATAAAACAACTTAATACCTATTAAATCATTTTTATAAGAAAAGCTAAATCTTTTATTGATATCCAGAGCTTTTACAAATAAATCATCATAATCAACTCTTATAGAAGTATCTTTATCTAAAAATACCTCTCTATATATATTATTATCAAAAACTTTAACAATACCTAGTTTTTTACACATATTTTCAAATAATTGTTCATACATATAAGAGATTAAATCATCATCACAAGGACCAAATCTATCTTCAATTTGTGATTTAATTCTTTTTAAAGCCTCAAAAGAATCTATTTCATTAACAAGTTTATGTATCTCAATTTTCATATCTTCATCTTCAACATAAGTATCCTTAATATGTGAAGAAACATTTAAATTTATCGATTCTTCTTTTTCTTCTTCTACTTCTATACCTTTAATACGATTTACTTCTTCATCAAGCATTTTCATATATAGATCAATACCTACACTATCTATAAAGCCAGCTTGATCACTACCTAAAATATCTCCTGCTCCACGTATAGATAAATCACGAGCAGCAATAGCAAAACCACTTCCCAAAGAAGTAAAATCTTTGATAACCTTTAACCTTTTAACTGCTTTTTCAGTAAGAACACGTCCTTTTTCATACATCAAATATGCATAAGCAAGAGCATCACTTCTTCCTACACGACCACGTATTTGATAAAGCTGACTAAGACCAAATCTATCTGCATCCATAATAATTAAGCTATTAACATTTGGAATATCTATACCAGTTTCAATAATAGTAGTACATACCAAAACATCAAATTTTCCATTTACAAAATCATTCATAACATCTTCAAAAGATTCTTTATCCATCTTGCCATGTGCAAAATTAATACTTACATCAGGTAAAAGTTCACGAAACATATTAACTTTAATATCAATATCTTCCACACGATTATAAAGAATAAACACTTGTCCACCACGTGAAACCTCTTTATACACAATCTCACGAACAAGTTTCTTATCAAACGGTGTAACATAAGTAACAACAGATTTTCTGTTTTTCGGAGGTGTTTCAATTAAAGATAAATTCTTAATACCTAACACAGCCATTTGCAAAGTACGTGGTATTGGAGTAGCAGTAAGAGTAAGAACATCAATATTACTCTTCATTTCTTTAATTTTTTCCTTTTGAATGACTCCAAAACGTTGTTCTTCATCAACTACAAGTAATCCTAAATCATGGAAAATTACATCATCACTAAGACCACGATGAGTAGCAAAAACAATATCTATTTCACCCTTTTTAAGCTTATCTAAAGTCTTTTTAATTGAAGAAGCACTTTCAAATCTATTCAAAATACCAATATTAATAGGATAATTCTTAAATCTATCAAGTGCAACATCATATTGTTGACGACATAAAAGAGTTGTAGGACATAAATACAAAACTTGTTTATTATCAAAAACAGCCTTAAACATAGCCCTAAAAGCTACCTCTGTTTTCCCATATCCAACATCACCACACAAAATACGATCCATTGGAACAATACTCTCCATATCCTCTTTTATCTCAATAGTAGCCTTTTCTTGATCAGCAGTAAAATCATATATAAACTCACTCTCAAACATCTCTTGTAAAGCAGAATCCTTACTAAAAGCGAATCCTTTTTTAACCTTACGTTCAGCCTGAATACGTATAAGTCTCTCAGCTTCAATTCTAATTTTTTCACGAATACGCATTTTAGCTTTAGTCCAAGAAGTACTACTAAGAGAGTTTATCGTAGGAACATACCCATCTTTACCATTATATTTACTAATAAGTTCAATCTTAGAAGCAGGTATATATAATTTATCCCCTTTAGCATATAAAACCTCAAGATAATCACCAAAAATATCATTCTTTTTTAATACCTTGATACCATTATAAACACCAATACCATGAAGACTATGTACAACATAATCACCAACCTCTAGTTTAGATAAATCACGTATCCTAGAGGTGTTCTTAAAATGGGCTTTTCTTCTAGTAACAGTCTTTCTTCCAAACAATTCATAATCAGTTAAAAACACATAATTATCCTTACAAAAACCTTCAGATAACCTTTTCTTAACAATATTAACCTTTCCCGGTAACACATTATCAAAATCAGTAAGAACATAAGAAAAATCAAGTTCTTCCAAAAATTTATTAATATTAACAGTATCAATACAGATAACAACTGTTTTATTAGCAGAAATAGCATCATTTACATACTTATTTATTTCAGCAAAGTTTTCTCCAAAAAGAGGAACACTTTTAACCTTAAAATCTATAGTTTCACTTAAATTAATATTTGCAATACTACTATCAAAATCAAAATAATACATCTTCTTTTTAGGATTAACTTCTAAAAAACTAAAATAAAATGAATCAAAATCATAATCAAGTTCCACACTGTCAGAAGCAATTTTTTCATAAGCAAACTTAATTTGTTCATAATCCTTAAAAATAACAACTGGATTATTTAAATAATCATATATTGAAAAATTACCATTAGAAACTTCATTAAAAGGCAAAATAGTAATACTATCAACCTTAGTAGTAGACTTTTGACTATCTAAATCAAAATATCTAATAGATTCAACATCATCACCAAAAAACTCAATTCTAATCGGATCTTCTGAATTAATAGGAAAAATATCAAGAACAAAACCACGCAAAGCAAAATCTCCCATTTTTTCAACCATCGAAACCTTTTCATATCCAAATTCATCTAAATTACTAATAACATCGTCCCTAGAAAAACTAGAGCCAATTTTAAATAATAAAGACCTTTTATTAAAATCAGCAGCAGAAATAAGCCTTCTAGTAAAACCACGAGCATCAGTTAAAACAATTCTCTTCTTTTCCGAAGAAAGATCATTTAAAATATTAATTCTCTCAACCTTAAGCTCAGGACTAATAGAATTACCATCACTAAAACTAATCTCATCATCTTCAAATAAAATAACAGAATCATCAAAGAATTTATTATATAAAGATCTAGCCTCAAGTATATTTGGAGTAACAATTAAAACAGAATCATCGATTTCTCCAAACATTTTCTTAATTAAAGACACAAAAAAACCACCAGACAAATTAACTAGCCCCGTGTTATTTTTATATTTAAAATTGGTAACCTTATCAAAAACATTCATAAATATCACCTTGTTATGCTTCCTAAAAAGCAATTAAATTATACTAAAAACTTTTAAAAAAAGCAAATTAAAAGTTATTAACAATTTGTGTTAATAACTAATTATACTTACTCATTACTTTTTCAAAGTCTAACCTAATAAAATCATTTAAAATATCAACAGTCTTAGGCAAAAACTCATCTATACATTTAATATCATCTTTACTAAACTTACCCAAAACATAATCTTTAGTATCAATATCAGGATTATTAGAAATACCTATTCTAAATCTTCTGAATCTATTAGAGCCTAAAGAATCTTCAATATTTTGAAGACCATTATGTCCACCACTTGAACCAAATAATCTAAGTCTATAATCCAAAAAATCTAAATCAAGATCATCACTAATAACCAAAATATCAGAATAATCAACATCATAATAATTAGCAAAACTTTGAACTACCTCACCAGATAAATTCATATAAGATTGAGGTTTAACAAGTAAAACCTTTTCACCATCAACAAATAAATCTGCATATAAACCATTGAATTTCTTCTTATCTATAGAAACACCCAATGATTTAGCAAAACTATCCAAAACAATAAATCCCATATTATGACGAGTATTTTCATATTCCTTACCAGGATTTCCCAATCCAATAATCAATTTCATAACATCACCTATTTTCCTAAATCAACAGTAACCACCTTTGAATCACTCATTTCAAGTTTACATATTCTTTCAAAAATATCAACATATATAACCTTTCCCTCTTCTCCGTTATATACATACTTTGAACCAACCTTAGGTAGTCCCTTTTTATAAACATTATAATCCTCATTTTCATACGCTAAGCAACACATAAGTCTACCACATACACCATTAATCTTTTGAGGATTCAAAGCTAAGTTTTGATTTTTAGCCATATTAATAGAAACACTATTTAAATCCCTTAAAAATACAGAACAACATAATTCTCTACCACATTGACCATATCCTCCAACAATCTTAGACTTATCCCTAACACCAATTTGTCTTAACTCAATACGTGTCTTATATATTGCAGCAAGTTTCTTAACAAGTTCCCTAAAATCAATACGTTCATCTGCTAAAAACGTAAATAATAACTGTTTTCTATCAAAAGTAAAAGAAGCATCAAGAATTTGCATATCTAAACCAAGTTCTTCAGCAATAGAAACAGCCTTCTTCAACGCAGAAGCAGAATCCTTAATATTTTTCTCATTAGTAGAAATATCCTTCTTATCAGCAATTCTAACAATATTCTTAAGTTCAGAGTTAAGTTTCTTTTCATCTACATCAATAACATCAGTCACAACAGTACCAAATTGTTCACCTTTTTCAGTGCTTGTAATAACAAAATCACCTTTATTAAGATCAAAATTACCTATTAAAAAATAATATATCTTTTTAGAACCATTAAAACTGATTCCAATAACCTTCTTCATATCAAACACTTCCCATACTAATAATAAAATTATCTATGAAAAGATTAATATTAACATTAAACTTTAAATCATAAATAAACTTATCAATAATTTCCATTTTCCTTATTATATCACGAGTTCCATTCATTTCAGCAAGTTTTTTAATATCTATATCAAAAGAACTACATTTAACATCTCTATTTAGTATATAACCAAGAGCATCATAGTACAAATAGTATCCACAACAAAGAAATTCCCTAAAACAGTCCTTTAAATCATAAAAACTGTTATCAACTAAAACAGAAACGCCATTATTTTCAAAATCCATATAAATAGAATAAAACCTATTTACACAAGAATTAACAAATTCGTCATATCTAACATCAGACTCTCCATCATACAAAGACGTAAAAATTCCATCATAAACCTTATCATCATTAATAAGACTAATAATTTGACAGCGAGATACAATAGTTGGAAGAACATTAACAGAAGTATCACAAAGCAAAATAGCAATTACATTACCTTCAGGTTCCTCTAAAAACTTAAGTAAACTATTTGCAGCGCTTTTATTCATATTCTGAACATCACAAAGAATATATACTTGCCTATTATCATCAATAGATTTCATAGAAAAATCATTTTTCAGTGAAACAATATCGTCCTTATTAATATATTCATTTTCACCTATAATTTTCAAGTTTTGGTAATTACAACTATCAACAGCATTACATATTTTCTCATCATAAACCCCATTACACAAGAAAAATTTAGCCAAATCAAGTGCTAAATTAAAAGAATATGAGACATTATTTGCCTCAATCATATAAGCATGTGAAATACGGTTAATATCATTAATACGATTAAAATAATCATAAAAAATCTTTTGAGAATCCTTATATTTATCCAACATATAACCACCTACTAAAAAAAGTAAAAATAAATAACAATAAGCATAATAAGACCTGGAATATCAAATAATCCTATAATCAAAATAGAAAAAAAATTAATAGGAATATAACAATCCAAAACAACAGCCATTCTATTAAAAACATATATAATAAACGGTGCCAAGAAAAAAGATCTAACAATTCTTTTCAAAATAAACACCCCAAAAAAAATATATGATTTAAAAACTAATCTAAAACCTCTTTTCTATTTTTAAGAGCAGATTCCAAAGTAAGAGAATCAATATAATCCATATCTGCTCCAACAGGAATACCATTAGCAATTCTAGAAATAACAACATTACTGCCGTCTAAACATCTCTTAATATACATAACAGTAGTATCCGCCTCAATGCCGGATTTAGTTACAAAAATAATTTCCTTAACATCATT
Organism: Bacilli bacterium; assembly: GCA_017438635.1. Taxonomy (GTDB): domain Bacteria; phylum Bacillota_I; class Bacilli_A; order RF39; family UBA660; genus UMGS1449. Next base: position 13,742 of record JAFRUZ010000016.1, read on the forward strand.
TTTCTTTACTCTATCAAATAAACCATTCAAATCAATATCATCAGGTCCTATATCATCAAAAGGAGAAATAAGCCCCCCCAAAACATGATAATAGCCAGAAAAACTACCAATCTTTTCCAGCAAAAAAACATCCTTAGAGTTTTCAACAACAATAAGTTCATCCTTATTACGACCCTTATCACTACAGACAAAACACAGATCTTGATCAGTAATACAGTTACAAACATCACATTTTTTTATTTTCTTCTTAATATTGTTAACACTATTACCAAACATTTCCAAAGAATCTTCATCAAAATCATTAATTAAAGAAAAAGCCATTCTTTCTGCAGATTTTTGCCCTACTCCAGGAAATCTTTTAAAACAATCAATTAATTCATTAATACAATCTGGAAACACACTACATCAATCCATTCATCATACTAGAATATTTACTCATTTTTTGTTCAGTAGTCTTATCAACCTTATTAAAAGCATCATTAAGTGCCAAAACAATCATATCTTCAAGCATAGAAATATCATCATTAGCTAAATCCTTAGCGCCATCTAAAAACTTAATTTCAACAACCTCTTTAGTACCTTTAACCTTAACAGATACCAAAGAACTAGCACCTTCAAAAACAGAATTATCAATCTCATTTTTAATACCTGTAATTTCCTTTTGCATTGCTTGTGCTTGTTTCATTAAAGCTTGCATATTCATAAAAATTCCTCCTTATCTTATCTCAACAATATCATTACCAAAAACATCTTTAGCTATCTTTAAAGCCTCAGAATCATCATCGGTAGATTCATCATCTATTATAACATTATTTTTCAAATCATGTTCCATATATTCATACTTTTTACCATTTTTAACATCAGAAACATACTTATCCCTAAGTTTATTCCACTCATCAGATAAAACAAAAACAATATTATAAGATTTACCCATAACCAAATTAAACAAAAGTTCAAGTTTAGTAATATTATTATTCCCATTATCAACAATAGAATCATAATCAGCAGAAAGAATAACATCTTCCTTTCCTACAACCTCAACATTAGAATCCAAAAAATAAGAAACCAAAGAAGAAAACTCCTTATTATGAACATAATCATAAAAGCCTTTCCACTTATTAACAATATCATTTTTTAAATCCTTACTTGCCAAAGCAAAAGCATTATTAACAACAATATCAAAGTCATTACGGCGTTTAACAAACATTTGTTTTTCTTCAACAACAGTTTCATCTTTGCCAACTTCATCATCAGAAATAACTTTAGCTAACAAAGAAGTATCAGTAACAACCTCCTTCTCCTCAACAGTAGTAACATCAGAAAGAGAATTCATAATCTTAAGAATTTCAATTTCAAAAAACAACATAGGATTGTAAGAACTTCTAAGACCATTAAAAATAAAACTAACCCCATCAACAATCTTAATAAAATCAGCATTAGAAATAGATAAAGATTCAGAAACACTCAAAGATCTAACATAAGAAAGAAGTTGTTCAGTAATCAATTCAATACTCTTACCATAATTAACAAGCCTTTCAATAGAATCAAATACCTTTTTCCTATCAGAATTACAAATATCCACAAAAAGTTCAGCAATAATGTCATCATCAACAAGGCCTACAACATCATAAAACAATTCAGTATTAATAACATTAGAATATGAAAGTAGCTTATCAAGTAAACCAATAGAATCACGCATTCCACCATTACAATAAGTAGCAATAAGACGTAAAGCCTCAGAATCAGCATCAATTCCTTCCTTAGAACAAATATTAGATAAACAACTAACAATATCCTTAACACTAATACGTTTAAAATCATAACATTGACATCTAGAAATAATAGTTTCAGGAACCTTATTAATCTCAGTAGTGGCAAGAATAAAAATAACATGTTCAGGTGGTTCCTCTAAAGTTTTCAACAAAGCATTAAAAGCACTAGAAGAAAGCATATGAACTTCATCAATTATATAAACCTTATATTTAGAAACACTAGGCATCAAAACAACACTGTCACGAATAGACCTAATCTCATCGACACCATTATTTGAAGCAGCATCAATTTCAATAATATCAGGATTACTTCTATCATTAATAAGCAAACAACTATTACATTTATCGCAAGGATCAAACTTTTTTAGTTTTGAACAATTAACAATCTTAGCAAGAAGCTTAGCAACAGTAGTCTTACCAGTACCCCTTGGACCCGAAAACAAATAAGCATGCATAAATTTATTATTCAAAATAGAGTTTTTAACAATTTTAACAATATATTCTTGTCCATAAATCTCATCCAATTTCTTAGGACGATATTTACGATACAAAGCAACATATTCCATACCATCACACTCCCTACAAAAGATATAAAATATTATACCACAAGGCACTAATTTATAAAATATGTTTTTATATAAAAAAACAAGAAATTATATGTTTCACGTGAAACATAGTAAAAACACAAAATTATTTCCCGGGAAATAATCAAAGTAAGAAAAATGTGCTTCCACAACATTTTTGCAAACAAGACACCCAAAAATGTAAAAAAATACAGACATGATTCAAAGAAAATACATAAATACAGTTAACTTATTAACAATATAAACGTAAAAAAAATATATGTTTCACGTGAAACATATACATCAAAACTAAACAAAACAAACAATATGTTTCACGTGAAACATCTATTCCAATGTTTCACGTGAAACATCACCCCTAATATTCTTAAAAAAATTCTTTATAAGATTAGCATAATTATTATCATTAAGCTTTTCATAATTAATATTAGAAATATTAACATCCAAATTATCAGAATAATTAGATTCAAGTAAATAAACAACCTTTTTAATTCTTGATTCAGCAATTGCAGCCTCACACATCTTACATGGCTTTAAAGTAACATACATAATGCATTCATCCAAATACCAAGATCCAAGCTTCTTACATGCATCAATAATAGATAGAATTTCAGCATGATATACAGAAATACCTAAAGTGTTTTTAACATTATGCGAAAAAGAAACAATCTTATCATTCATAACAATCACAGCGCCAACAGGAACATTTCCTTCATTATAAGCCTTTACTGCTTCATCAAAAGCTTTCTTCATATATTTATTCATACAATCACCTCTATGTTTCACGTGAAACATATATATTCAAAACTTATTAACAATCATAAACTAAAAAACAAATAAACAATGTTTCACGTGAAACTATAAAACAACAAAAATAGAATTGCATGTTTCACGTGAAACATATAGCATATCAATATAAACAAAAAGTGCACACACATAGAGGACCTTAAGGCTGCTATCTTCCGATCCTGACCTAGTTCAATCATATGTGTTGCACGAATTAATAATACAATAAAGTACAAATAAAGTCAATACTCCCAATGTTTCACGTGAAACATATACTTTTCTTCTAAAAAGTGCTCTCGTAATACATTTTTAAGAATCATATTATTTCCCGGGAAATAATTCATCAAAAAAAAAGTGAATAGCATAATTACTATTCACTTACAACATTATCAACAGTTTCCTCAGAATATTCCTCATCTGCCTTCTGAGTAATAGTAACAGAAGTAACAGACTGATTATCCCTTAAATTCATCAATCTTACACCTTGAGTATTCCTACGTAATGTCGAAATCTTACCTACTTCAAGTCTAATAACAGTACCTTCGTCAGTAGTCATAATAACATCTTCATCCCCTATTACAGACTTAAATGCAATAATAAGACCATTCTTTTCAGTAATATTAAGAGCCTTAACTCCTTTTCCACCACGATGAGTAAGCCTATATTCATCAGTTTCAGTCTTCTTACCATAACCCTTTTCAGTCACAACAAGAATAAGTTTCGAAGAATCAGCAATCTCTGCACCAATCAAATAAGTATCAGACATATCAATTCCCTTAACTCCTGAAGCACTTCTACCCATAACACGTACTTCATTTTCATTAAATCTAACCATTCTACCAGCATTTGAAGCCATAATAACCTCATTTTCACCAGAAGTTTTCTTAACACTAGCAAGCATATCGCCTTCCTTTAACGTAATAGCAATCTTACCAGTTTTACGTATAGATTCAAATTCATCAACATCAGTTCTCTTAACAAGGCCATTTCTAGTAAAGAACATCAAATACTTAGAATCATCGTCTTTAGAAACAGGAATAATAGTATTAACAATCTCATCCTTTTCCAAAGGCAAGATATTAACAATAGGAACACCCTTAGATTGCCTACTGAACTCTGGTATTTCATATCCCTTAACACGATAAACCTTACCAAAATTACTAAAGAATAACAAATGATCATGTGTATCACAAGTTATTAACATTTCAACATAGTCTTCATCATTAGTAGACATACCCTTAATACCAACACCACCACGATTTTGACTACGATAAGTATCAGATACCAATCTCTTAATATAACCACGTTTAGTCATAGAAATAACAACATTATCATTAGGAATAAGAGATTCATCATCAATATAGTCAATAGCAGTCATATCAATATCAGTACGTCTTTCATCACTATATTTTTCTTTAATTTCAAGAAGTTCTTCCTTGATAATAGCTAAAACTCTCTCTTCAGAAGCAAGAATAGCCTTGTATTCAGTAATCTTTTCAAGAAGTTCAGCAAGTTCACTCTCAATTTTTTCCCTTTCAAGACCAGTAAGCCTTCTAAGTCTCATTTCAAGAATAGCATTTGCTTGAGTTTCAGTAAGACCAAATCTAGTCATTAAACCATTACGAGCAACCTCATCATCACGAGCAGCTCTGATAAGCTTAATAACTTCGTCTATATTATTAAGAGCTATTATATAGCCTTCCAAAATATGTACCCTTTTTTCAGCCTTATCAAGATCAAACTTAGTTCTACGAATAATAATTTCCTTTTGAAAATCAATATATTTAGAAATAATATCTTTAAGTCCTAAACTCTTAGGAACTCCTTGATCAAGCATCAAAAAGTTAATACCATAGTTTATTTGAAATTGCGTATGCTTATACAAATTGTTTAAAACAACTTGTGGATTAGCATCTCTTTTCAAAGTAATAGTAATCTTAATACCATCCTTTAAATCAGTATGATAATCAGAAATACCATCTATAACCTTGTTATGAACAAGTTCCGCTACCTTATTCTTTAATTCAGAAGTATTAACACCATAAGGAACTTCATCAATAATTATATAGTTTTTACCATTTTTTTCCTCTATAGTAGCACGACTTCTAATAGTAATACTTCCCCTACCAGTCTCATAAGCCTTACGAATACCGCTATTACCAAGAATAATAGCACCAGTAGGAAAATCAGGTCCTTTAACATGTTTCATTAATTCATCCAAAGTAACCTCTGGATTATCAATATACGCTACACAACCATCAATAACTTCCCCTAAATTATGTGGTGGTATATTTGTAGCCATACCAACAGCAATACCCATAGTACCATTAACCAAAATATTAGGAAATCTACTAGGTAAAATACTAGGTTCAACCTCAGATTCATCAAAATTTGGTTCAAAATCAACAGTATTCTTATTAATATCACGCAATAATTCTAATGACATTCTAGAAAGTCTAGATTCAGTATAACGCATCGCTGCTGCTCCATAACCTTCAATATTACCAAAGTTTCCATGTCCATCAACAAGCATATAACGATAATTGAAGTCTTGAGCCATTCTAACCATAGCTTCATAGATTGAACTATCTCCATGAGGGTGATATTTACCCATAACATCCCCAACAATTCTAGCACTCTTCTTATGAGGTTTTTCAGGAGTATAACCAGATTCGTACATAGAATAAAGAATTCTACGATGAACAGGTTTAAGACCATCTCTTAAATCAGGAAGAGCACGTGAAACAATAACACTCATTGAATATTCTAGGAATGATGTTTCAATTTCATTAACTATATTATTTTCTTGTAATCTATCTCTATTATCATCCATATTAACCCTCCTATATATCCAAATTAGTTACATATGTAGCATTTTCTTCAATAAATTTCCTTCTAGGTTCAACTTCATCACCCATAAGTTTACTAAATGCTTCATCTGCAGACATAATATCATCAAGAGTAATCTTTCTAAGAATTCTCTTATTTATATCCATAGTAGTCTCATTAAGTTCTTCAGCATCCATTTCACCAAGACCCTTCATACGCATAATATCGTATTTAGTATTGTCCTTCAAATTAGAAAGATATTCATCTCTTTCTTCATCATTAAGAACATATTTAATAGTCTTTCCATGTTTTATACAATACAAAGGTGGTTGTGCTGCATATACATGTCCTGCTGCCACAATAGGCCTAAAGAACTTATAAAATAACGTTAAAAGTAAAACCCTAATATGAGAACCATCAACATCCGCATCGGTCATTATTATAATCTTATGATATCTAAGTTTACTTAAATCAAATTCTTCACCAATACCAGTACCAAAAGCAGTAATAATAGTTTTAATTTCCTCATTTGATAAAGCTTTATCAAGCCTTGCTTTCTCAACATTAAGAATTTTTCCCTTCAAAGGAAGAATAGCTTGAGTCATAGCATTTCTACCTTTAACTGCACTTCCTCCAGCTGAATCCCCTTCGACTAAGAATATTTCACATTTCGAAGGATCCTTATCCTTACAATCAACAAGCTTTCCACCAAAATTAACAACATCAAGGTCTCCCTTACGACGAGTAGTTTCACGAGCCCTTTTTGCAGCAATCCTTGCCCTACTTGCTGTAATTGATTTTTCAATAATAACTTTAGCTTCAGCAGGATTTTCCATTAAAAATCTTTCTAATCCTTCACCAAAAATCTTACTAGCAATCTGTCTAACCTCAATATTACCAAGTTTAGTCTTAGTTTGACCTTCAAACTGAGGATTAGGATGTTTACAAGAAACAATCATCGTAATTCCTTCTTTAACATCATCTGCTTGAAGACTTTCATCCTTCTCCTTTAAAGCATTGATTTTACGTGCATATTTATTAAGAACTCTAGTAAGAGCAAGCCTCACACCATCTTCATGAGTTCCACCTTCATGCGTATTAATATTATTAACAAAAGAATAAACATTAGCATTATATGTTTCATTATATTGAAGTGCTACTTCTATAGAAATATCATTTTCAACTCCTGAAATATCAACAATAGTATCATGAATAGGTTTCTTATTAGCATTAATCATCTTAACATATTCACTAATACCACCTTCATATAAGAATTCATCCTTCTTGTCAACTTCCCTATCATCAATAAGAATAAGCTTAAGATTTCTATTTAAAAATGCAAGTTCACGAACTCTTTGTTTTAAAACATCATAATCAAAAACAGTAGTTTCTTCAAAAATAGAAGAATCTGGCTTAAAAGTAACACTTGTACCAGTTCTATCACTAGAACATTCACCTATTACTTTCAATCTTTCTACAGCCTTACCACCATTTTCAAACCTTTGAAAATATACTTTTCCATCCTTATAAACAGTAACTTCAAGCCAAGAAGATAAAGCATTAACAACAGAAGCACCTACACCATGTAGACCTCCAGAAACCTTATAACCTCCGCCTCCAAACTTACCACCTGCATGAAGCACTGTATAAACAGTTTCAACAGTAGATAAACCTGTTTTGGGATGAATATCAACTGGAATACCACGACCATTATCTTTTACAGTAATAGTATTTTCCTTACCAATAGTAATCTCTATAGTATCACAATAACCAGCCAAAGCTTCATCTATAGAGTTATCAACAATTTCCCATACTAAATGGTGAAGTCCCCTACTCCCTGTTGTACCAATGTACATACCAGGTCTTTTACGAACAGCTTCCAAACCTTCTAGTACCTGAATTGCAGAACTATCATATTTAACATCATTTTTATTATTCATTATTTGTCACTCCTTTTTACAATTTGTCCTTCTTTAACAGTAAATACACTAGCGCGTTCAATTATTCTGTCACTAATATTATTAATATCAGTAGTAGTAATAATGAATTGTATATTACTTTTAATAAATCTAAGTAAATTTTTTCTTCTTTCCAAATCAATTTCACTAAAAATATCATCTAGAAGTACTATAGGATAATTATTCTTAACATCTTTAAATAAGTTAATTTCCGCTAATTTAAAGGATAAAATAGCAATTCTTTGCATACCTTGTGATCCATAAAACTTAATATCCTCTTCATCAATATAAAAAGAAAAATCATCTTTATGTGGACCAAAATTAGTAGCACCTTTCTCTATATCAGAAAAGTAGTTTTCTTTATAAAAAGAAATATATTCTTCCTTTGTTTTTAAATCAATACTCTTTTTATAAACAACTTTAAGACCATGAATCTTCATAATTTTATAATAAATACCTTCCAAATAATTATTAATATCATCAAAGTATTTATCACGATAATCATAAATAATCATTGCTCTATCAATTAAATTAACTGTAAGAACATCCAAATAGTTATAATCAATATTTGAATAATGCTTTCTAATATACTCATTACGCATCTTTAAAATCTTATTATATTCATTCAAAACAACTAAATATTTATTATACAACTGACATAATTCGATATTAATAAAGCTTCTCCTCACTAAAGGAGCCTTTTTAACAATATCAAGATCATCAGGAGTAAACATAATAACATTCATATTAGATACATAATCAGATATTCTAGCTATCAATACATCATTGATTTTAACCTTTTTTTCATCATTTCCGTACAAAACCTCCATTTTTTTTAGTGCATTCCCAATTTTTAAAGTACCTTTTATCTTAAAAAAGTTCTTTCCTCTCTTTAAAAATTCATCATCAGAGAAATTTTTACTTGATTTCGTAAATGCTAAATTATAAATACTCTCTAGAATACTAGTCTTTCCTTGTGCATTTTTACCAATAAAGATATTAACATTTTTGTTAAAATCTAAATTCATTCTATCTATGTTTCTAAAATTAACAATTTCTAGATTTTTTAGATACATATTTAAAATTTAAATTTAAAGCCCTCAAATTTGCACCAACTCCCAGAACTAGTACTCCAGTACTTACTATTACATTATATCACAAAATAGCCATAAAAAAAACGATTTTTACAAAATTAACCGTTTTTTTTACTATTTTTCCTATTATTTGAGACAGCTTCTAACATATTACATCTAAAAATCTGATTCTTAATAGAAAAATAAGGACAATCTACAATAATAAAATTATCATTAATAAATATAATTTTGGACTTTTTATTATATTTTTCAACATGTTTTATATTTTTATAAGACAACCACCCTACACTTTCTGATTGAATAGCTTCAGTAGGAAAAAATATAAGTTTTTGTGATTCTTCAACAATAACAGGAGTTTTATATATACTTCCAAGTATATCTTTAGAACCAAGCATTCTACCCTCTAAACTACTACCAAAGTACTTACAACTATGTTCCATAACCTCATAAGGAGTCTCTTTTACTATGTATTCGTCATCCTTTTCAATAATTCTAGTACTCTGCTCATCAAAAGGAATAATAGCCAAAGTACTATCATTTATCTCATATTTAATATAATTCACCCCCAAACTACAATTTTTGCAATATAAAAAAATATATTACACCGAATGGTATAACATATTTATTTGTCGAAAAAACAAGTTTTTTGTCGATAACTATGTAAAAAAATATAATTAATAAGTTCTAATTGGTAAAATTAATGAAATTAGATCATCATTATCATCATTTTTTAATAAAATTGGCTTAATTTCTCCTACAAAAGTTAATATTACATCACTAGATTTTATAGTTTTTAAAGCATCCATCATATATTTAGCGCTAAAGCTGATTTTAATTTCATCAGAGCACTCAACATTAATCTTTTCTTCTACTTTTCCTATTTCTAGAGACATAGAAGTAACCTTCATAACACCATTTTTAATCTCTAATGTAACAATATTATTATCATTATCATCATTTAATATACTAGCTCTATCAACAATATTATAAAATTCATTAACATTTAACTTTAAATCAAATAATGAGTCAGTAGGAATCAAATTCTTAGTATTAGGATAAGTACCATTAATAAGCCTAGATTGAAAAATAATATTATTAAACTTAAATATGATTTTATTAGAGAAAAAGTGTATTTCCATTGTTTCATCGGAAAAAGATAATAATTTCATAAGTTCATTTAAATTCTTACTTGGAACAATAATATCTATATCACTAGCAATTTTCTTATCAATTTTAAACTTTCTAAGAGATAATCTATATGAATCAGTAGCACTACATTCAAGTGAATCACCATTTATCTTAATATTAACACCAGTAAGAACAATTCTAGCTTCATCCATAGAACAAGCATAATTAGTTTGACTAATCATAGTTTTAAATTCAGAAATCTTCATTTCTGCAAAAGTATCAGATAAATCAAGATTAATATCTGGATACTCTTTAGCATCTATTCCATTAAGATTAAATTCACTATTATCTGTATAAATCATTATTTTATGTTCATCAATAGTATCAATGTTAATAAACTCAGCATCTAGTTTTCTAATAATATCAAGAATATATTTACCTTTAATAACAGTGTTACCAGTATTCTTTATTATTAGATCTTCTCCTTTTTCAATAAATGTTTGAATAGTAATATCATTATCAGAAGCAGTAATGATTAGTTTATCTCTTAATAATTCAAATTTTATACCTGAAAGTATAGGTATAATATTCTTACTAGATAAAGCTTTAGATACATTATTAAGAGCTTCAAGTAAAACAGTTCTTTTAATTTGTAATTTCATTTTAAAACCTTCTTTCTTATTTTTTTATATTTTTTATAGTAATTATATTAATACTGTTAACAATGTTAATAACCCTCAAAGTCCTTTATTTATAAGGAAAAAACAGCTTTTTTTATGTTAATTATTGTTAACAGTTTTAACAAAGTTATGTTAATTGCTTTTCAATGTTGTTAATTGCATCACTAAGATCCTTATTAATCTTCATCTCTCTTTCAATTTTATTACAAGCATGAATCACAGTAGCATGGTTCTTTCCAGAAAACTCAATACCTATTCTTTCAAATGATTCATCAGTAAGTTTTCTACATAAATACATAGCAACTTGCCTTGGTATTGCTAGATTTGGAGTTCTTTTCTTAGATTTCATATCCTCAAAAGAAATCTTATAAAAATTAGCAACACCTTTTTGAATTCTTCGAATATCGTTTTGATCAGTTACAATATCTTTTTTAGTAAAATCTTTTAAAGCCTCCATAGCAAAGTCTAAAGTAATATCAGTAACCCCCATAATTGCTGAATAAGCGACAAGCCTTGTAATAGAACCTTCAAGTTGACGAACATCGTTTCCAACATTCGAAGCAATAAAAGAAATAACATCATCATTTATAACAATATCTTCTCTTTTTAACTTTTTCTTGATAATAGCCACCTTTAAATCATAATCTGGAGGGCTAATATCAACTTGTAATCCCCATGCAAATCTAGTTCTAAGCCTATCTTCAAGGACTTTTAAATCTTCAGGAGATCTATCAGAAGATACAATTATTTGCTTGCTGTCATTGTATAAATTGTTAAAAGTGTGGAAAAATTCTTGTTGTGTCTTCTCTGCTCCTCCTAAAAACTGAATATCGTCAATTAATAAAACATCTACATTTCGATATTTATTTTTGAAAAACGTAGCATAATCTAAATTATTAAAACTACTACCCTTTCTTGCTAATCCAGTAAAATCATTCATAAAATCATCACTGGTTACATATAAAACACGTTTATTAAACTTATTTTCTATATAATTGCCAATTGCATGCATTAAATGAGTCTTACCTAGGCCACTATTTCCATATATAAATAAAGGATTATATAAAGTACCAGGGTTTTCTGCTACAGCAAGAGCAGCAGCTTGAGCAAATTTATTAGACTCCCCTACTACAAAACTTTCAAAAGTATAGTTTTTATTTAAATTAGAATTATGATCTTTAACATAAGTAGATTGCACTTCATTTCCTTTTTCTACTAGGTTTTCAGTAGGATTACTATTATTATGTTCCAAAAAATCTGCTACATTATCCTTTAATATATATTTAATGTTATCAACATTATTTGTTAATATCTCATTAAAACTATCAATAATTAAATCTTTATAATTTCTATCAATGTGATTTTTATACCACATAATAGGTATTACCAGTCTTACACTAGTATCTTCGACCCCTATAAAATCAATATTTTTAAACCATGTGTCATAAGATAATGGGTCAACAATATTACTAATATTATTTAAAACTTTAGACCATAAAATTTTATCATCCATAATACCATCTCCCCACTAAAAATATAGTATTTACCACTTAATTCAATTGTAATACATTTGTTAATAAATGAAAAGTTAAAAAAGAAATTAACAGACTTATTAACACAGTTATTAACATAGTTTTTCCTTTAGATACATACTATAAATGAGTTTTCAACAAATTTCAAGTAAAAAAGTTATAAACATATTCACAATTAACAAGTACTGTTAATAACAAAAAAAGTTAATAGATGTTAAAACAGTTAATAAATAAAAAATGTCCAATAAAAAAAAGAAAAATAATTAACAAATTTATGTTAATTATTAATATATAAAAAAATAATAGAAAAATTATCAACAAAATTTATTTAGTATTAAATATAAAAACATCCTCTCCTCCATCATTTTTAATAATGTAATTACCATTAGTATATTCATTTATTACATTTTTCCAAAATGAATAAGCAACAGGATTATTTGCCATAGGTTGAACTTCCCAAAAACCAGGAAACATATTAAAAATATCATGTGCTACTCTTTGTCCAATATGATTTCTTCTATATATAGGCATAATCAAAAATTCTGCTACAGATTTACCTTCTTTATTAAATTTTAAGTTTTCATTAACAAGAACCATTCCTAAAAAATTTTTGTTATTTTTTATAAAATAAGCATTTCTATCATTATCAGAAAAATAATTATCAAACCAATTATATTCAAAAATACAATTTTCATTAATTTCATTATCAACATAAAATGATCCATCATATAAAGCATATTGTAATAACCTATATAATTTATCTTTTTCTTCTAATTTAGCTTCAACTATTTCATAATCCATAATATTCCTCCTAAAAAAGCATTAACAAATAAATAAAAATAAAATAAAAACAAACTACTTTAAAAGAAATTTTGTCCAATTTTTTAATTTTATATAAATATAAAAAGATATATACACGTAATATTATAAAATATATTTATTTTATAGTCAAAAAAGTTGACAACTACCCTATTTTTCATATACAATAGTAGCGATTAAGTTTGGAGGTGTATTAACTTGAAAAAAGGAACTTTTCAACCAAATAGCAGAAGAATGAAAAAAAAGCATGGTTTCTTTGCACACAATGAAGCTGGTATTGTTAAAAGAAGAAGAAACAAAGGTAGAAAAAGATTATCAAAATAACAGTCCACTAAAAGTGGATTTTTGATTATGGAGGAATTAATATGAAAAAAGAAAATATTGTACAAAAATCAAAAGATTTTGATCGTATAATTAAAAAAAGAAATGGTAAAAGCAATAATTACTTCATAATAAACAAAGAAGAAAATAACGAAAATAAAACAAAATTTGGAATAACATTTTCAAAAAACCTAGGAAATGCAGTAACTAGAAACAAGTTAAAAAGAAGAATTAAAAACATAATAGACCAAAATAATAAAATATATGAAAAGAATAGTACATATATAATAATAGCCAAGAAAGATGCTATATACCTTTCATATAAACAATTAGAGGAAGAATTAATTAATGTTTTTAATAAAATAAAAGGAGATAATAATGAAAAATAAAAAAATAGTAAAAGTTTTGGTTTTATTAGTATTATTAATAACTTTAACAGGATGTACACACATGTTAAAAGGAAAAGATGGAAAACCTGTTAGAAATGAAGAAACTGGTCAAACTATAACAGAAAACATAATATGTAAGCCAACAGATAAAAAAACAATTAAAATATATAAAGAAAATAATGTTGATATAGAAAAACTACCAGATTGTAATAATATAAAAATTTCTGGAAAATATGAAAATCTATGGAATTCATTATTTGTAAGACCATTAGCATTCGCAATAATCAAAGTAGGGGAGTTTGTAAAATCAAATGCCATTTCAATAGTAATCATAACCTTAATTATAAGATTATTGCTTTATTCAAATACCAAAAAAACACTATTACAATCAGAGAATATGAAAAAAGCACAACCAGAGATTAAAAGAATAGAAAAAAAGTATGAAGGAAAAAACGATAATGAATCTATTCAAAAGAAAGGTCAAGAAATGATGATGGTATATAAAAAATATAATATAAAGCCATTGTCAGGATGTTTATTTGCCTTTATACAATTACCAATATTATTTGCCTTTTATGAAGCAATACAAAGAGTTCCTGCAATATTTGAAGAAAACTTTTTAGGAATAAATATGGGAACAACACCAGGAACTGCTATTTCAAATGGAAATTGGTTATATATAGTAATATGTATAATTCTAATAATAATAACATTCTTGTCATTTAAGACAAATCCATCAATGAATAATACAAAAGATAAGAAAAATGATAAAACCAAAGACAAAGAAAAAGAAGATGAAATAGATCCAACAGCAATGCAACAAAAAATGATGGGACCAATGATGACAGTATTTATAGGTTTCATGTCATTTACATTACCAACAGCAATAGCACTTTATTGGATAACATCATCATTATTTACAATATTCCAAAATTTAACTATGAAAAGAGGTAAAAAAGCATGAATATACAAACATTTGTAGGAAAGACCAAAGAAGAAGCTATAATAAAAGCCATGGAAGGCTTAAATGCTAAAGAAGATGAATTAGTAATAACAGAAAAAGAAGTAAAAAAGTCATTATTCAATAAAAAAGCAGAAATAATAGCAATAACAAAGACAGAATTAAACAATTCAATAAAAGAATTTATTCTAAAAGTAGTAAGAGATATGGGAATAAATGCCAAAATAGAAACAAAAACTAAAGAAGATACAATAGTTTTTAATCTAATAGCACCAGATGCTTCAATCTTAATAGGAAAAAATGGTAGAACAATAGAAGCATTACAAAATGTAACAAATCAAATGGTAAATACAAATCTAGAATCATATTATAGATTTATAATAGATGCAAATGACTACAAAGCAAAAAGAAGAATGAGATTAGAAAAAACTGCAAAATATACTGCAAAAGAAGTAGCAAAAACAAAAGTAGAAGCACATCTTGAACCAATGAATTCATATGAAAGAAGAATAATTCATAATATTCTAACAAATTCAAAAGATGTAATGACAGAATCTGAAGGAGAAGAACCAAATAGACACGTTGTTATCAAACCAAAAGAAGTAACAGAAAAATAATCCGAAAAGAAATATTTATATTAAAAAAGGAGATAAGTATGGTAACACAAGAACAATATATAAAAGACTCACATAAAATAGCCGTCAATGCGTTAAAAAACTTTTTTAGAAATATAGATTTTAATGAAGAAGCATTTAATCATCTTTATAATATAAAAACTTACATGGTGGAGTTTCTACCACCAGATGTAGAAGCAATGTATATACATGAAGAAAGTATAAAAGAAGATCCTATGGATAATACTATAGCAATTAACTCAAGATTATTAAAAAAGTATATTGATATAATAAATAAAGATAAATCAATATATAATAAAATGGTATTACAACTAGCTTCTTCATTAGTTCATGAAATGATACATGCAAATAGAGTAATAGTTTTGGATTATGTAACAAAAGAAAAGGATTTAAAGAATCCGAGTAAGCCTCCAATTGAAACATGGCATGCAAGATCAAATTTAGTTTCTGAAATCTATCATAAAACAAACAAATTAAGTGAGGAAGAAGAAAGTGATAGAATATATTATCAAGGAGATTTCGAAGAAACAATAACAGAAGCCTTAGCGGACATGATAATGCTAACAAAAAATGATAATGTATTCGATTTGGAAGAAACAAACGACATAATACAAAAAAGCAATGCTGATATGATAATAAAAATAGGTTCCCAAATACTAAAAGATATGGGAATAGAAACAATAAAATGGTTTATGACAGCAGCTTATGAAAACAGTTACTATGATAAATTTGAACATACATTTGGAGATAAATATGACGATTTACTATATGATGTAAGCGATATATACACATCAGTATATTGTAATAATCAAATAGATAGAAACAGTGTCAACAATATAAAAAGAATACTAGAAGAAAAAACAAATAAAAGAAGATAAAGAAGTACAAACTTCTTTTTTTGTTTTTATATAAAAAATATGCTATAATACAAACGAAAAAAGGAGGAATACCTATGAATGATACTATTTGTGCAATATCAACAACTCTTGGGGTAGGGGCAATATCAATAGTAAGAGTAAGTGGTAAAGAAGCTATAGAAAAAGTTAATAATATAACTAATATAGACTTAACAAAGAAAAAAAGTCATACTATTTCTTATGCATATATAAAAGATAACAACGAAATAATAGATGAAGTACTTATATCAATAATGAAGGCTCCAAAAACATTTACAACAGAAGATACAGTAGAAATAAACTGTCATGGTGGTATAGCAACTACAGAAAAAGTACTAGAATTGCTTTTAAAACAAGGAATCCGCCTTGCAGAAACTGGAGAATTTACAAAAAGAGCCTTTCTAAATGGCAGAATAGATTTAACAGAAGCAGAAGCAGTAAATGATCTAATCAACACCAAAACAGATAAAGCAAGAAAAATAGTAATAAACAATTTAAAGGGAACAACAAGCAATAAAATACGAAAATTAAGAGAAAGACTAGTAAAAATAATAAATAACATCGAAGTAAACATAGATTATCCAGAATACCAAGATATAGAAGAAATGACAGTTGAAAAAATAAAAGAAGAAATAGGAAGTATAGAAGAAGAACTAGAAAGTATAATAACTAACTCAGAAAACAGTAAAATAATAACAAATGGTATAAATATAGCTATAATAGGTAGACCCAACGTAGGAAAAAGTAGTATTTTAAACAAACTAATCGAAGAAGATAAAGCAATAGTAACAAATATACCAGGAACAACTAGGGATATAGTAGAAGCATCATTCAACTTAAACGGTATAACCTTAAATCTAATAGATACCGCAGGAATAAGAGAAACAGAAGATATAGTAGAACAAATTGGTGTAAAAAAATCAAAAGAAGCACTAGAAAAAGCAGATTTAGTACTTCTAATTCTAAATAACAATGAAAAACTAACAAAAGAAGATAAAGAATTATTAGAGATATCAAAGAATAAAAAAAGAATAATAGTAGTAAATAAAACAGATTTAGAGAAAAAACTTGATATAAAAGATGAAAACATAGTATATACCAATACTATTGAAGAAAAAGGAATAGAAGAACTTTTAGATAAAATAAGTGAATTATATAAATTAGAACAACTAGAAACAAATGATTTCTATTACGTATCAACAATAGAACAGTTAAATAAAATAAAAAGTACTAGAAATAACATAAAAGATATAAAAGCAGGATTAAAAGAAAATATATCAATAGATATGTTAGAAATAGATCTAAGAGAAATATGGCAAACACTTGGTGAAGTAATAGGAGAAACATATACAGAAGAACTTTTAGATAATTTATTTAAAAACTTCTGCGTAGGAAAGTAGTGAAAAAAATGAATAATAAAAAAGTGAGTAATGAAAGATTAAATAACCATAAAACAAAAACAAATACAATGATAAGTGAGACCAGCCAGGCCATAAAAGCACTAAGTCAAATTAATAACAAATATTCTTCTATAAACAATGTTTCAGAAATATATAGAGATAAAATATATAACATATATAATAATTTTGAAAAACAATCTATAGACTTCTGGGGTAACGATTTTCAATTAAGAGAAGCAATACTATTTCATTTAAGATTAAAATCACTTGAAAGCACAGTATATTTAAAAATAATAATAGAAAAAATAGTACTATCACCAAATATAATAGTAACTAGTAGAGCATTAAACAATTTAACATATCAAAGAATGGAAAAAACAATCAATGAAATAAATAAAATAGGTGATTATATAGTTAACTATGACTTAGAAAAGGATTTAAATGAAACATTAATTGATTACTTTGAAAACTTACCAGTTGAATTTGAAAAACCACAATCTATTACAAAAAAATATCAAAAAATGAAAAACAATATTGAAAAACTAGGATTAACAAGCATATTAGAAGAAAAAGAAGAAGAAATACTAAAATTAATTGAACAAAAAGAAGAAAAATGTCAAAAATATGAAGAAAACAAAGACAATATACTAAAACTATTATTTGAGCTAGAAGATATAGAGTTTGAAGCCAAAGAAAAAAGGCATAAAAAAAGTCCTATAAAAATAAGAAAGTAAAAGGAGAAACAATGAATAAAGAATTAATAAAATATAAAGAACAATTAATAAAAAATGGTTTTATGGTACTAGATGAAACTGGAAAAATAAAAGATTTAGCAACAAAATCAGAAGTAATTGAATCAATAAAAAAAGAAGAATTAATCATAGAATCAATAGAAAGACAAATAACAGATGGAAATAAAGGATTAAAAGGAAAAATAAGATTAGTAAAACCATTAAACAGTTTAGTAGAAAAAACATTATTAAACCTAGATATAGTACAATTAGAAATAAACGAAGAAAATATAAAAATACAAGAATATATAAAACTTAATGACTTTGTATCAGAATTACAAAATAGAGGTTTCACTTTAGGACTTACAAGTCAAGAAGAAGTACAAGAAGAAAGTAAAATAGATAAACTAGTAAATAAAGTAAATAAAACTAGAACTTTAACAGGATATAAAATAGTAATAGTTCCAAAAGATAGAGTATTAGAAGATTCAAGTAGGAATAGATAATAGAATCATAAGATTCTATTTTTCTTGTTAAAATATAAAAAATGTGCTATGATACAAACGCATAAAAAGAGGAAGTGGTATAGATGAAATACGACATAATTGTTGTTGGAGGGGGACATGCAGGTTGTGAAGCTGCCTTAGTAAGTGCAAGACTAGATAACAAAACTCTTCTAATAACAGGTAATATAAAAAATATTGCAGACTGTCCATGTAATCCATCTGTTGGAGGATCAGCAAAGGGTATAGTAGTTCGTGAAATAGATGCTCTTGGAGGAGAAATGGGTATAAATGCAGATAAATCACTTATTCAAATAAAAAAGCTAAATACTAGAAAAGGACCAGCAGTATGGTCTTTAAGATCACAAATAGATAAAGTAGATTACAGTCAAAATATGATAGAGACATTAAACAAAGAAAATAATCTTGAAATAAAAGAAACATTAGTAGAACATCTAATAGTAGAGAATAATACAGTAAAAGGTGTAATAACAAGAGAAAAAGAACAAATTGAAGCAAAAGCAGTAATATTAACAACAGGAACATATTTAAATTCAAATATTTTAGTAGGGAGTACAAAAAAACAAGAAGGTCCACACGGAGAAGAAACAGAACTTAACCTAAGTAAAGACTTAAAAAACCTAGGCTTTACAATACAAAGACTAAAAACAGGTACACCACCAAGGATAAAAAGAGATACAATAGATTTTTCAAAAACTAAAGTAGAGAAGGGTAGTGATGTGCATCTACAATTCTCATTTTATGAAAAATCACCATTTGATATAGAAAAACAAGAAGACTGTTACTTAATATATACAACACCAAAAACACATAAAATAATATATGATAACTTAACAAAATCCGCTATGTATGGTGGATATGTCGAAGGAGTAGGGCCAAGATATTGCCCATCAATAGAAGACAAACTAGTAAAATTTAAAGATAAAGAAAGACATCAATTATTCTTAGAACCAGAAAGTAGACACTACGATAGCATATATATTCAAGGATTTTCATCAAGTATGCCAATAGATGTTCAAGATAAAATGGTCCATAGTTTACCAGGCTTAGAAAACTGTGAAATACAAAAATATGCTTATGCTATAGAATATGACGCCATTGATCCTACTCAGTTAAAAAGATCACTTGAAACAAAAGTCATAGAAAATCTCTTCACAGCAGGGCAAATAAATGGTACAAGTGGTTATGAAGAAGCAGCTTGTCAAGGATTAATGGCTGCAATAAATGCTAATCAAAAGTTAAAAAATAAAGAACCTCTAGTATTAGGAAGAGATGAAGCCTATATTGGAGTATTAATAGATGATTTAGTAACAAAAGGAACACTAGATCCTTATAGATTACTTACATCAAGAGCAGAATATCGTCTTCTTTTAAGAGATGATAACGCAGATTTAAGATTAACAGAACACGGAAGAGAAGTAGGATTAGTAAAAGATAAACAATATAAAGTATTCACAGACAAAAAACGAAAAATAGAGGAATTATTAAAAAAATTAGAACAAACAATAACTCCTACTAAAAAAACAAATGAAATACTTGAAAAAAGTGGCATAAAACCAATATTAGATAAAATATCATTACACGATTTATTAAAAAAGCCAGATGTAACAGTAGAAAAATTAGATTATTTCTTAAATAATAAATACGAAAAAGAAGTACGAGAAGAAGTAGAAATAATGATAAAATACGAAGGTTATATCAAAAAACAAATAGAAGATGCTGAAAAACAAAAAGAATATGAAAAAATAAAATTAAGTGAAGATATAGATTATAATAACGTACCTAATCTAGCACTAGAAGCAAGAGAAAAACTAAATAAAATAAAACCTACATCTATAGGACAAGCAATGAGAATAAGTGGAGTAAATCCAAGCGATATAAGTATTTTAACCATTTACTTAAGGAGTAAACATGAATAGTGATACATTTAAAGAAGAATTAAAAAAACTAGGTATAGAATTAAATAATAAACAAGAAAAACAATTAGAAAAATACTATGAAATGCTAATAGCAACAAATAAAATAACTAATTTAACTAGAATAGTAGAAAAAGAAGATGTCTATTTAAAACACTTTTATGATAGTTTAACAATAGTAAAAGTAATAGATTTAAAACAAAACTTAACATTAATAGATATAGGTACTGGAGCAGGTTTTCCAGGTTTAGTATTAAAAATAGTTTTTCCAAATCTAAAAGTAACTTTATTAGATTCACTTAATAAAAGAATAGAGTTTTTAGATAAAGTAATAAAAGAACTTGATTTAAAAGATATAAAAACAGTTCATTCAAGAATAGAAGACTACAAAGAAGAATTTGATATAGTTACATCAAGAGCAGTAGCAAAAACTAATATTCTTCTAGAGTTATCATGTAATTTAGCTAAAATAAATGGTTACTACATATTACTAAAAGGAGAACTAAATCAAGAGCTAAAAGACTCAGAAACAGCAATAAAAGAATTAAAACTAGAATTAGAAAAAAAAGAAGAGTTTTTATTACCAATAGAAAATAGTAAAAGAACAATAATAAAACTAAAAAAACTAGATAAAGTAGACAGTAAATACCCAAGAAATTTTACACAAATAAAGAAAAATCCATTGTAAAATTTCTTTTTTTATTGTAAAATGCTATTATAGGAAAAGTATGTATAAAAAGAATAGAGGGATATTATGAACTTAGAAAAAGAAATTTTTGACATAGCGTTACAAGATTTAATACCAAATAGGTTCCAACCACGTGAAATATTTAACGATAAAGAACTTTCAGAATTAGCAGATTCAATAAAACAACACGGAGTAATACAACCAATAATAGTTCGTAAAGTTGGAGATAAATATGAAATAATTGCAGGAGAACGTCGTTTTAGGGCTTCTCAACTTGCTGGAAAAGAAACTATCCCTGCTTTAGTAAGAGATATAGATGATAAAGAAGCTGCAAAAATAGCATTGCTTGAAAACCTTCAAAGAAGTAATCTAACACCAATAGAAGAAGCAAAAACATATCAAACAATACTAAAAATAGATAATATAACTCAAGATGAATTAGCAAATAATCTAGGAAGATCACAATCAACAATAGCTAATAAATTAAGATTGTTAACATTGGCAGAAGAAGTTCAAACAGCTCTATTAAACTCACAAATATCAGAAAGACATGCAAGAAGTCTATTAGGACTAACAAATGAACAACAAGTAGCATTACTTCATAAAACAATAGAAGAAAAGTTAACAGTTAGACAATTGGATGAAGAAATAATGAAATTAACAGGTAGGGCACCTGAAAATAACGAAGTAGACTACACTTTAGCAGAAGGAGAAACAAATATGAATAATAATTTTCCAAATATGAACAACACTATAGGAGTTTCACAAGTTACAATGCCTAATAACGTTAATACAGAAAGCCCAGTAATAACTGAAAATAATGTGCCAGTAGAACCTGTTATAAATATACCAACAGTGGATATTCCGCCAGCAGTAGAAGAAAATGTACAACCAGTAAATGAAGTATTTCAACCAGCACCTGAAAATAATAACCCAATAGAAAACACACCAAATACTGAAGTAGTTGCTCCGCCAACAATAGAAATGCCAGTAATGGATAATAATCTAAATCCATTACCAGAAGCAACTGAAACAAATGTAATAGAAGAAAATCCACAAGAAGAACCTATTATGGAACAACCTATTACTGAACCAGTAATAGAACCAAATTCAAATGAACCAACAGTAGAACAAAGGCCTCAAATTACAGAAGCAGGAAACAATGAACCACAAGTAGCAGCAGCAAGAGAAGAAAATATATTTGATAAATTAAGAGTAACTAGAGAAGAAACAGAACAAGAAAACAAATTTGATTTAAAAACACCAGATTTAAATATGGTAATAGAAAATCAAATAAATTCCCAAGAAGAACAACAAACAGATATGTATGATATGAGATTTGCGATAAATAATTTTAGACAAGCTGTTCAAAATACTGAAAAATTTGGATTCAAAGTAAATACAACTGAAAATGATCTTGGAGATAAATATCAATTAATAATAGAAATAGACAAAAAATAAGATGTGTTAAACACATCTTTTTTATTTTTAATACCACATATCAGTATACAAACCATCCTCTTTATAATAATCATCTAAAAGAACAGTTTGAACAAACTCATCAGCAGCCTCTGCAAAAGTGTAAGTATTAATAACAGGACCACCAAAAGTCCAAAGTGATTCTGCTACATAAACATGTTCATCATCAATACCAGCAACAATAGCAATATGTCCCCAAACACCAAGTAAATCACCGGCTTTTACTTTACCTGATTTGAACAATTTAACAGAAGTATCAACCTTTTCTCCACCAATATCATTAATTTCATTAGTATCTTCAAGATTATCTCCAGCACCTTTGTCACCAGGATCATATCCGCCATTAACTATACTCCATGAAACAAAACCACTACAATCAAGACCATTAGGTTTATATTGACCTTTCTTAAATACAGTTCCCCAATCTTCATAATTTCGAAGAGGGCATCCCCATATTGCAGGACCTGCAAAAGAGTATTTTAAATCTTTAAATTTTGATTCGTGTAAATAAAGTCCCTTATGATAATACCTTCCTTCACCATCAGCATTATGCATACCACCATCAATTCTACCGTTTTCGAAGAAATATTCAACTTGATAAGGGAAATCAAGCATTAAAAATCTAATAGATTCAACAACAGCAGCACGTGTGCCATAACCACCAACTGCTTCAATTTTACTTTTTAAAATATTATCAATCTTCTGAGATTCTACCTTAGAATAATGATTACAAGGTAAATTTGGTTTATTCTTATTAAACTTTTTAGGTCTCTTAGTAATCAAATTAGTAACTTCAACTTCAAAAGTCTTAGAATAACTATCATTAACAGTCATTTTAACTTTTGTTTTACCAACCTTCTTGGCAACTAGTTTATTACCCTTAACAACAACCACTTTATTATTGGAAGCTTTATAAACAATATTTTTCTTATTACCAATAATAGTAAGATTAGGATTTATCTTAGTAGAATCATTAACTGCTAAGTATATTTTTTTAGGTAAACTATCACTAACTACTAAATTATCTATAGCAAACTTTTGTATAAAAACATTATATTTTTTAATATAAACATCAGTAAGATTACTATCTACCTTTAACTGACACTCATTATTAACAACATCCACCCAGCCTGTAGCAACAGAACTATCTTTACTACTGTAACCACACCTAACTCCGTCTTCTAAATTAGTTATCTTTAAAACAAGCTCATCTTTGCCAGACTCCTTAATACTTAAATTATTTAAAACATCTAATTTATAGAAAGAGTTTAAAAAATAATAAACAGTAATTAAGCAACCACCTATAATAAAGAAGATGAAAGCGAAAAAAATTAAAACTCCCTTTTTCATATAAACACCTACTATACAATAGAATTATATCATATTTTTTTAAAATTAAAACAATATTATAAAAAAATAAATCAGATAAATATTATTAATATAAAATACCAAAAACACTTTAAAAAAAATTATATTTTTGATAAAATAGAAATAGCGAAAAAAGGAGAAGTGACATAAATGGGGAAAGTAATTTCGTTAATAAACCAAAAGGGTGGAGTAGGAAAAACAACGACCAGTATTAACTTAGCGGCATCACTTGCACTTTTAGGAAAAAGAGTATTATTAATAGATTTAGATCCACAATGTAATGCGACAACAGGAATAGGTTTGAATAAAGGTGATATAGAAAAAAGTATTTATAATGTTTTTAATGGAACATCAACAATAGAAGATGCAATAGTAAAGACAAAATATAAAAACTTATATGTTTTACCAGCAAATATAAATTTAGCAGGAATTGACATTGAATTAGAACAGTCAAGAGAATACACAGGAGTATCAAAAGCGGAAAGACTAAAAAAACACATAGATAAGATTAGAGACAACTATGACTACATATTAATTGATTGTCCTCCAGCACTTGGAATAATCACAACAAACGCTTTAACAGCATCAGATTCAGTAATAATTCCAGTACAATGTGAATTCTTTGCACTTGAAGGAATAACACAATTATTAAAAGCAATAATGTATACACAAGCAAATCTAAATCCAAACTTATCAATAGAAGGGGTACTTCTAACAATGCTAGATGCTAGAACTAATTTAGGCCTTGAAGTAGTTGAAGAAATAAGAAGCTACTTTAAAGATAAAGTATATAACACAATAATTCCAAGATTAATCAGATTAACAGAAGCACCATCACACGGAAAACCAATTGTGGCTTACGATCCAAAATCACGTGGATCTGAAGCATATTTAAATTTAGCGAAAGAGGTGATATTAGCAAATGAATGAACAACCTAAAAGAAGAGCATTAGGACGCGGGCTTGAAGAATTATTTAATATTGAGGACATAAACTACGACAAAATAGAAGAAAAAATAATGGAAACAGCTGATGAAAGCGAAATTAAAGAAATTCCAATCGAAAAACTAAGAGTAAATCCATATCAACCAAGAAAAACATTTAATGAAGAATCTCTTAGAGAACTTGCAGAATCAATAAAAGAACATGGAGTAATACAACCAATAATAGTTAAAAAGAGCATAAAAGACTATGAAATAGTTGCAGGAGAAAGAAGATATAGAGCTTCAAAACTTGCAGGTAAAACAACAATTCCATGTATTATAAGAGATTTTACTGATGAACAAATGATGGAAATTGCGGTTCTTGAAAACTTACAAAGAGAAGATTTAAACTCTATAGAAGAAGCTTTAGGTATAGAAGCACTGATGAGAAATTTAAATTTAACTCAAGAACAAGTAGCAAAAAGAATAGGAAAAAGTAGAAGTTACATAACAAATATGTTAGGACTTTTAAATCTTCCTGCAGAAGTAAAAGAATTAGTAAAAAAAGGAAAAATATCAACAAGTCATGCTAGAACATTATCAAAAATAGAAGACAAAGAAAAAATAGTAGAACTTGCTGATAAAATAGTAAACGAAAACTTAAATGTAAGACAAATAGAAGAAGTATCAAAAGAAACTCCAAAAAGAGTAAAACAACAACATACAGAAAAAAATAGAGAATATCAACAATTAGAACAAGAATTAACAGATTATTTAGGAACAAGAGTAAAAATAAAGAATAAAAAGATAGAGATTAATTATGAAAATGACAATGATTTAAACAGAATACTAGAAATAATTAATTTTAATAAGTAGGTGATTAAAAATGGATATAAAATCCTTTTTTGAATATTTTGTTAAACATAATTATCATTTAATAATAATATATATAATAGTTGGTTACATAGTTTATCAAATCCTAAGTAAAGTGATAAAAAAAGGAACAAGTAAAATAAAAACAAAAAGAGGGGCAACAATAGCAACCATAATAAAACATATTTTAAAGTATGCTATAGCAATAATAGTATTAATAGCGATATTAAATGAACTTGGAATAAATGTAACAAGTATGCTTGCAGGAGTAGGAATAATTGGTGTAGTTATAGGTTTATCTCTTCAAGATATAATGAAAGACTATTTAGTAGGTTTTTCAATAGTTTTTGAAGAACAATACGATGTTGGAGATTACGTAGAAATAAATGGTCATGCAGGTACAATCAAAAAACTAAACTTAAAAACAACTACAATGCAAACATTTGAAAATGTAATAATAACAATCCCTAACAGAATGGTAACAGAAGTAATTAACTACTCACAAAAAAATCTAAATTTATTAGTAAGTATACCGATGCCATACGATGTAGAGACAAAAAAGGCAGACAAAATAGTAGAAAGCATTGCAAAAAGATTAGAAAAAGAAGAAGATGTTACTGATAAAGTAGATATATTATCCTTTTGTTCATTTGAAGATTCTTACATAAAATATAAAATAGGTATACCAGTAAAAAACGAAGCACAATTTGAAATGAGAAGAAAAGCAAATAGAATAATAAAAGAAGAATATGATAAAGCTGGCATATCAATACCATTCAACATAATAGAGGTAAAAAATGGATAAAAACTATAGTTTAGGAACAAAGGTAATAATGAAAAAAGCACATCCTTGTGGAACAAACCTTTGGGAAATAGTACGACTTGGAGCAGATATAAAACTAAAATGCATTAATTGTGGCAGATTAGTAATGATACCAAGAGTAGAATTTAATAAAAAAATAAAAAAAATAGTAGAGGAGTGAATTATGGCTAAGAGAAAAAAAATAAAAGAACTTAAATTACATCCGATAACAAGTTATATTATTATGATAGCAGTGATAATACTACTAAGTGCAATTTTATCTTTATTTAAGATTTCTGCATCATACGATAGTATAAACTTAAATACTAATGAATTAGAACAAACAATGAAAACAGTTAAAAATATGTTATCTTATGATGGAGTAAAAGCCATGATAAGTAACGCATCGTCAAATTTTGTAAGTTTGACTACTGTAAGTACATTAATAATAACATTAATAGGAATAAGTGTTGCAGAAGAAACAGGATTAATTCAAACATTTATGAAAAAAAGATTAACTAAAATAAATCCTAAAATTATAACCTTTTTATTAATTCTAATAGCAGTATTTTCAAGTATCGTAAACGAAGTAGGTTATGCAGTACTAATACCTTTGGGAGCACTTCTATTCTTGTTTAACGGAAGAAATCCTCTCGCAGGTATTGCAGCAGCATTCGCAGGAGTAGCCTTTGGATATAGTATTAGTTTCTTTGTAGGATCAACAGATATGTCACTAATTCCATATACTCAAAGTGCTGCAAAATTAATAGATGAAACATTCTATGTAAAAATGACGTCTAACTTATTTATAATGATCTTCTCAAGTATCATAATATCAATAGTAGGTACAATTATAACAGAAAAATATGTAGTAAAGAAAATGGGAAGATATATATCTAAAACAAAAGATGATTTAGATAAAACAAAAGAAATAGAATACTTAGATCTTCAATATGAAGAACAAAAGAAATTAAAAGAAGAAGAAAGTGAAAAAAAGGGTATAAAATATGCTACTATAGCAGCAGCAATAGTAGGACTAGTATTTGTTTATATGATAATCCCAGGTTTACCACTTTCAGGAGCACTACTAGACACATCAGAAAAAGCCTATGCATATCAATTATTTGGAACTAACTCTTATTTAGAAGCAGGTTTCACATATATGTTCTCATTATTTATGATGATAACAGGAATTGCTTATGGAATAGGTGCTAAATCAATAAAAAGTGATAAAGAATTAATGGAAAAATTAAGGACAAAACTAAGCGATTTAGGAATAATACTTGTAATGGTTTTCTTCGCTTCACAATGTATAGCAATATTTAAAGAAACAAACTTAGGAATAATTATAGTGGCATTCCTTACAAATCTACTAAAAGCATTACCTTTATCAGGAATAATACTTGTAATAGCAGCAATGATATTAATATCATTAGCTAATTTGTTTGTACCTAGTACAATAGCAAAATGGGAAATAATATCTCCTGTTTTAGTACCAGTTATGATGCAACTTAATATGTCACCACAATTTGCACAATTCATCTTTAGAGCAGCAGAATCAATGAGTAATGGAATAACACCTCTACTTGCATATTTCGTTGTATACATAGGTTATTTAAATATATATAATAAAGAAGAAAAAAAGGTATATGGAATAAGAGATGGAATAAAAATAATGATGCCATATTGTATTGCACTTTCGATTACATGGATTGCAATAGTAGTACTTTGGTATCTAATTGGTCTACCTTTAGGACCTTCAGTATTCCCAACATTATAATCAAGGAGGAACTAACATGAGTTTAAAAGCAGGAATAGTAGGACTACCAAATGTAGGAAAATCAACACTTTTCAATGCTATAACAAAAAAAGATATTTTAATAGCAAACTATCCTTTTGCAACAATAGATCCAAATGTTGGAGTCGTAAGCGTTCCAGATGATAGATTACAAGCTTTAGCGGATCTTTATCATCCAAGAGAAATAAAACCCGCAACATTTGAATTCGTAGATATCGCAGGGATAGTAAAAGGAGCTTCTGAAGGAGAAGGATTAGGAAACAAATTTCTTTCTCATATTAGAGAAGTAGATGCTATTTGTGAAGTAGTAAGATGCTTTGAAAACAAAGAAATAACCCATGTTGAAGGTTCAGTAGACCCAATAAGAGATGTAGAAATAATAAATCTAGAACTTGCTTTAGCAGATCTAGAAATAGTATCAAATAGATTAGATAAAATAAGAAAAAAAGCACAGACAACAAAAGAAAAAGAAGCATTGATAGAATTAAGTGCTTTAGAAAAATCAAAAGAAGCATTAGAAAAAAACATTCCATTAAGATTAATAAATTACGATAAAGAAGAACTATTATCGATGAAATCATTTAATCTTTTAACACTTAAACCTCATATATATATGGCCAATGTAAGTGAAGAAGATATAAATAGCGACAATGATTATGTACAAACACTTACAGAATATGCATTAAAAGAAAATTCAAAAGTAATAGTAGTATCTGCAAAAATAGAATCAGAACTGGCAGAACTTGATGATGACGACAGAAACGAAATGTTAAAAGAACTTGGAATAGAAAAAAGCGGATTAGATAAACTTGTAGAAACTACATATTCACTTTTAGGATTAAAAACATATTTTACAGCAGGAGAACCAGAAGTAAGAGCTTGGACATATAAAGATGGAATGAATGCTAAAGAATGTGCTGGAATTATCCACACAGATTTTGAAAAAGGATTCATCAAAGCAGAAGTAATATCATATGACGATTTAATAGAAGCAGGGGATGAACAAAAAGTAAAAGAACAAGGCAAACTAAGACTTGAAGGAAAAGATTACTTAATGCAAGATGGAGATATTTGTCACTTTAGATTCAATAAATAGACACAGTTAAAACAAAAACTGTGTTTTTCTTTTAAATTATGGTATCATATTAATAGGAAAAGAGGGATGAATATGAGTACAACTAAAATAATGTTAGAAAAAATAAAATCAATTAATCCAAAGAGATTAAACCTTTTAGCAGAACGTATTGCAGAAGAAAATAATAAATCGGTTTCTTTTGTAAAAAAAGATATGATAAAAAACTTTTTAAAATATAAAATTGGATATACAGATTATTTCAAAGGAAATTATATAAATTTAACAAAAGAAGAAAAGAAAAACTATGTAACATCAAAAAACTATATAAGTGTATTAGCATATTTAAATCCAAAACAATATAGAGTAATAACTTTAAATAAACTAGTTTTTAACAATTTATTTAAAGATTATTTAAAAAGAGAGTATTTAGATGTAAGAAGATCAACAGAAGAAGACATAAAGAAATTCTTAAAAAACAAAGAAAGTGTTTTTGCTAAACCAATAACAGATTTCGGAGGACATGGAATATCTAAAATAAATGTAAAAGAAATAACAGATGTTCAAAAATTTAAACAAGAATTACTAAATAAAAAACAATATCTTCTTGAAGAAGGATTAAAACAACATAAAGTATTAAATGAAATAAATCCTGACTGTGTTGCATCTTTCAGAATAATAACTATATATCACAATGGAGAAGTATTTACTTTTGATCATGTAATTAGAATAGGACTAGATGCAGATCCCGCTTTAGCGTGTTTTGATGGAGACATGAGAATAAATGAGGATGGAACACCAGCAAGTGGAATGTGGGATGACAATGGAACATTATATGATAAACATCCTTTGACAGGATATGAAATAAAGAAATTAAAGAAAATACCATATGTACCTGAAGCAATAGCAATGGCTAAAGAAGCTGCAACTCTAGTACCAGAATTAAGATATATAGGATGGGATATAGCAATAACTGAAACAGGCCCAGCAATTATTGAAGGTAATGAATGCCCAAGTTATGGTCCAACTCAAAATTATATGCTAAATCCTAATAATAAAGGTCATTTAAAAGAAATAAGAGATATTATTGGAGAAGAAGAGTTTAAAAAAATAAAGTTATAATAAAAAAAGAGGGTTTTTATGGAAAAACAAGAACAATTAAGCAAAAGAATAGAAACAATAAAAATATTTATATCTCAAGTACTTGAAGGGCTTCAAAATCAAAAATATGATACACCAGTCATAAACTTTGTATTTGATACACAAGACATAGAAGAAATAAATAGTCTTTTAAATCAAAAGTATCCGAATGATAAAAGTATAGAAAAAGGTATAAATATATTAAAAAAAGTTAATTTTGAACATCAAAACAAACAACAAGAAGATGCTATCTATATAATAGTAAAGAATTATATAGATTTTTTCCAATGGTTGGATAGAATAGTAAAAGAGTATAACAAAACAAATGAAACAATCGAAATAAAAGAATTATTACATACAATATGGTTAAGAGTAGGTTCAAATGATATAAGCAACATAAATACTTTTTTAAAAAGACAGTATAACTTCATGCAAAATGACAACTTTTTTGAATCACAACCTACAGTATTTAAAGAGTTTAAGAATTATCAAATAGTATATAATAATCAAAAAAATAATCCTTTTTATGAAACAAATAGAAAGATACAGATTTCTATAGCAAAAAAGAATAATTCGTTTAATGATTCAGTATCAACAGCATATTATGATTTTCCATATATTCATTATGGATTAGCTTTAGAAGATAATACACCAGTTTGTTATATATATGGTATTCAAGACTATGAAAATAGAAGAAAAGATAGTACTATAAAAGAATCTTTAAGAGAAGAGAGAAAAGGTTTAAGAAACCCTTATGTATCGCCAGAATTAGTCTTATCTTTAGCATTTTTCATTGCCTTACTAGAATCAAAAGGTATAACCAAAATAAAAGTACCATTATTACAAGTTGGAAATTATGACTTTCATAAAAACATTTCAGATAAACTAAATGATGAACTTTCAAATTATACAGAAGAAGAAATAGAAGAATTAGAACAAAATATAAAAGAAAACAAACAAAATCAAAAAACTAGTGAATACTTAGCATTAAAAGAAATAAGTAAACACTACTTGAATAAAGAAGATATCATAAGTAAAAATAAAACAGAAAGATTAATACATACATTTATGGTTATGAATGAAAAATATAATAATATAGAAATAACAAATGCTCCATTTATAGAAGATGATACATTAACATGTAATATAATTAGACACCCAGAAAAAGTAAAAAATTCAAAAAAATAAAAAAAATTTTAAAAAAAGTATTGACACACATATTATAGTATGGTAAATTGTTTATAGGAATTGATTCGTTTATGTCTTATTAGTTTATCTTTTAAGATTTGAATTAATTCCTATTTTTTTTATAGAATGAGTTTGAGTTAGTTCGTTGGCAGATTTATTTGTCGACTCATAACTTAACTCGTTCTTTTTTTGTACCATTATCCACATGAACAATAGACATTTTTTTGATTTTGTGGTATATTATTGTTATCAGAAGTATGACTCGTAGGGGATTGGACCCTAGTCTGAGATACTTCTTTTATTATGCCAACACTTATTACTATTTATATAAAAAGCAAAATTAGTTATAATTTTGCAAAATATAAAAGTAATAAAAATATATAAATCAATAAAAAACTAGACAAACATATAATTTATTGTTATAATACAAAGCGAGTAAAAGAGATTTACTCCTTACTTCGAAAGAAGTCATATGTCCAAAAGGAGGTGTAACAGTGAAAAAGTATGAAATTATGTTTATAGTTAAACCAACACTTGAAGAAGCCGCTATTAAAAAAGCTTTTGAAGACATGAAAAAGGTTTTGACTAGCAACAAAGCAAAGATTCTTGAAGAAAAAGAAATGGGACAACGTGATTTAGCATATGAAATAAAGAAACATAAAACAGGATACTATTTTCTATTAGTTACTGAAGCCCCTGTAGAAGCTATTAATGAGTTCAACAGAATCTCAAATATTAGCGATACAGTAATTCGTACACTAATAACAAATTTAGAAAATTAATTAAAGAGGTAAAAATATGAATAGAGTAATTTTAATTGGAAGATTAGCTAGAGATCCAGAATTAAGATACACTTCTTCAAACATACCAACTTGTACTTTTTCTCTTGCAGTAAATAGAAACTTTACTAATCAAGCAGGGGAAAGAGAAGCAGATTTCATTAATATAGTTGTTTGGAGAAAACAAGCTGAAAATTGTAAAAATTATTTAAATCAAGGCAGTCAAGTTGCAGTTGAAGGGCGTATTCAAGTAAGAAATTATGAAGATCAAAATGGTCAAAAGAGATACGTTACTGAAGTAATTGCAGACAATGTTCAATTTTTAGATACTAAAGCTGCACGTGAACAAAGAGTAAGTAGTAGCAGTGATATAAATCCATATAATCTTAGTGAAGCAGAAGCTCCACAAACAACTACTGATATACCAGAAGATCCATTTAAAGACTTTGGAG
The DNA here is from genome assembly GCA_017438635.1 of Bacilli bacterium. GTDB lineage: Bacteria > Bacillota_I > Bacilli_A > RF39 > UBA660 > UMGS1449. The sequence goes on from JAFRUZ010000016.1 coordinate 47,255, forward strand.
AAGAAATAAAAATTGAAGAAAATGACTTGCCATTCTAATAAGGAGGAAAAACATGGCAGAATTTTATAAAAAGAGAAAAAAAGTATGCTATATGTGTGCTGGTAAAGATATAGATTATAAAGATGTAGACACATTAAAAAAATACACTAATGAAAGAGGAAAAATACTTCCTAGACGTGTAACAGGAGCATGTGCTAAACATCAAAGACATATAGCAGCTGAAATTAAAAAAGCTCGTATGATTGGTTTATTACCATTTGTTAAATAATGAGGTAGAAATACTTCATTTTTTTTGATATAATATTTAGAGACGGGAGGCCACATATGAATAGAGAATTAAATAAATTAATAATAAAAGAATTATTGTTATCAAAACAAGTCTTTTTAGTGGCACATAATAATATAGATTTAGATGCTTTTGCTTCTATGGCAGGTTTTTCATTATTAGCTAAAAAGTATAAAAACAAAGTATACATAATAATAGATGATAAAGAAATAGAACCATCTACAAAATCAGCAATATTAGCAATGAAAAGCAAATTAAATATAGTAAGCTTAAAAGAAGCAGAATCACTAATAAATAATAGATCAATACTATATGTATTAGATACTAATAAACAAAATAGAATTTGCGTAAAAGATATCTTAGATAGATTTAAAAAAGTAATAGTAATTGATCATCACAGTAAGAATCCCGACACAATTAAAGATGCAAACGTGTATATAGATGAAAAAGCAACTTCTAGTTGTGAAATAGTAGCATCACTATTACATAGATTTAGAGTAAAAGTACCTAGAAGTTATGCAACAATTATGCTTGGGGGAATAGTTTTAGATACTAATAACTTTATGTATAAAATGACAAGAAATTCCTTTTATTACTGTTATTATTTATCTACAAAAGGAGCAGATATAAACGAAGCACAATTATACTTTAAACAAGATTTACAAGAGTATGTTAACAGATCAAAAATAATAGCAAATACTGAAATAAAAGGAGAAATAGCTATAGCAACAGGAAAACAAGGAAGAATATATAAATCACCAGATTTAGCAAAAACAGCAGATCTTCTTCTAGAATTCAAAGGGATAAAAACATCTTTTGCTATAGGACATCTTGATGAAAACAAAGTAGGAATAAGCGTTAGATCAGTAGGTAAAATAAACGCTGGTAAACTAATGGAATACTTTGGCGGTGGTGGAAACAAAACAGAAGCAGCTGCCGTAGTAGAAAACAAAAGTTTAAAGAAAGTATATGAGGAGTTACAAGAAAAAATAAAATAGAAGGTGATAAAATGAAAATTATCTTTCTAAAAGATGTAAAAAATCAAGGAAAAAAAGGAGAACTAAAGGAAGTAAAAGATGGATATGCTAAATTCTTAATAAAAGAAGGAAAAGCAGTTCAACAAACTAAAGGTTCTTTAAAACACCTTGAAACAGAAAATGAAAAGAAAAGACAAGAAGATCAAAGATTAACAGAAGAAGCCCAAAAAATAAAAAAACAACTAGAAAAAGAGAAAATATCATTTACAGTTAGAACTGGAGAAAAAGATAAAGTTTTTGGAAGTATATCTGTTAAGCAAATAAAAGAAAAACTTGAAAAATATAAAATAGATAAAAAACAAATAATAATTAAGAATCCTATTTCTTCTCTAGGTTTCCATGAAGTAGAAATAGATTTGTATAAGGATATAAAGGCAAACCTAAAAATTGAAGTAAAAAAGTAGGTGGTTTTTGTGAATAGAGAAATACCCAACAATATAGAGGCAGAACAATCAGTTTTGGGAGCAATGCTTTTATCAAAGTATGCCCTTCAAACTGCTATAGAAATGCTTACTGATGAAAGTTTTTATTTAGATAAGCATGCTAAAATATTTGATGCCTTAAAAAGTCTTACTGCAAAAGGTATTCCTGTAGATATAACAACATTAACAACAGAACTAAAAGACAAAAATACATTAAACGAAGTTGGAGGAGTAGAGTATTTAACAGAAATACTAGAAAGCACACCAACTTCTGCAAATATAGAACACTATATAAAAATAGTAGATGATAAAAGTATATTAAGAAATTTAATAAAAGAAGCTACTAATATAGTAACAATGGGTTACAACAACGAAATACCAGTTAATGAAACATTAGATCAAGCAGAAAGTAAGATATTAAATGTAGTAAAAAACAGAAAATCTTCAGATGTAAAACAAATGACTGAAGTAATTGCAGACTTTCAAGAAAACTTAGAAAAATTAGCGAGTAATAAAGGAAAAATAAGTGGATTACCATCAGGATACTATGATTTAGATAACTTAACAGATGGTTTCCATAAGAATGAACTAATTATCTTAGCAGCACGTCCTGCTATGGGTAAAACAGCACTTGCTTTAAATATAGCGACAAATGTAGCATTAAAAAGTGGGAAATCAGTATTAATCTTCACTCTAGAAATGAGAGCTGAACAACTTCTATCTCGTATGGTATCTTCTCTAGGACAAGTAGATGCTAGAAAACTACAAAATGGTTCACTTGATACTAGAGATTGGCAAAGAGTTAGCGAAGCACTAAGTCAACTTGGAGATAGTAATATATATATAGATGATTCTCCTGGAGTTACAATTGGAGATATAAAAGCAAAATCAAGAAGAATTGCTAGTACTGATGACAATTTAGGATTAATAGTAATCGACTACTTAGGTTTAATAAGTAGTACAGGAAAATATGCGGGTAACAGACAACAAGAAGTTTCAGAAATCTCCAGAGCTTTAAAAACTCTAGCCTTAGAACTTGAAATACCAGTTATCTGTATAGCCCAACTTTCAAGAACACCAGAAACAAGAGAAGATAAAAGGCCAGTACTTAGTGATTTAAGAGAATCTGGTTCAATAGAACAAGATGCAGATATAGTAACATTCATATATCGTGATGATTACTATAATGAAAGTGCTAAAATAGATGATAATATGAGTATATCTGAAATAATTGTTAGAAAGAATAGAAGTGGTAGAATAGGAACAGCTAAAGCATTATTCAAAAAGAACACTTTATCATTTATGAATTATAAAAATGAAGAAGTAAAGAAAGAAGTGATAGCTAGTGAGTAAAGGAGCATCCATATTTTTAGGAATATGTGCTTTTGCCATAAGTATAATTATGGTAATTTTAGAGAGCACCTCTTATATATATTACGATGCTAGAGATGTATATAGGGTATATCTAAATGGAGAATCTTTAGGATTAATAGAAAATAAAAAAGATTTAGAAAATTACATAAATAAAAATCAAGAAGCTATAAAAAGAAAATATAATGTAAAAAATGTATATATTCCTAATGGTTTAAAAATAGAAAAAGAAACAACATATAATGAAAAAATAGAAAAAGTAGAAAGTATATACAATAAAATATCTAATCAAGAAGATTTCACTATAAACGGATATACTGTAACTATTTCTGATATAAAAACAACAAAGAATAAAGATAATGATAAGAAAGAAACTCAAAAAATAAAAGAATATTTATATTTACTAGATGAAGATATTTTAGAAAAAGCAGTTAACGATGTAGTAAAATCATTTGTTAATGAAAAACAATATCAAGATTATCTTAATGAAGTAAAAAAAGATCAAACAGCTATTGGTACAATAATTGAAAATGTTTATTTAAAAGAACAAATATCAATTAAAAAAAGTAAAATACCAGCAAATAGTACAATATATAGTGATAGTAATGAATTAGCTAAATACTTATTATTTGGTACAAATGAAAAAAATAAAACATATAAGGTAAAATCTGGAGATAATGTTAAGAATATTGCTTATGATAATAAGATGTCTACAACAGAATTATTAATAGCAAACCAAAGTATAAAAGACGAAAACTCTTTATTATATCCAGGACAAGAAGTAGTAATAAGTTACATCAAACCAGTAATAACCATTATTGAAGAAACACATTCAGTAAAAAAAGAAAAAATTAGATATAAGACAATAGAACAAAAAGACAGTAGTATGTACAGTGGAACTTCTAAAGTAATTCAAAAAGGCCAAAAAGGTGAAAGTAAAGTAACTAGAAAAATTGAAAAACACAATGGTAAGATAACACAAGCGTTAATCGTTAACACTGAAGTGCTAAAAGACCCAGTAAATAAAATAGTTAAAATAGGTACTAAAGCATCATCTTCTAGTGGTAGTGGTTATTATACTGGACCTATTGGACCTGCCAATATAAGTGGAGACTGGGCTTGGCCAACAGTAAGAAATTATACAATTACTGAATATTGGGGTTATGGTCTTCGTTCAGATATCGGTGAAAGTTCAAGCAGAATGCACGATGGTATAGATATCGCAGGTTTAGGATGTGGTTCACCAATATATGCTGCTAATAACGGTACAGTTATTTATGCAAGTTGGTACCCTGGTTATGGTAACTACATAGAAATAAATCACGGTAATGGAATTATAACATTCTATGGCCACTTACAAAGTATATATGTTTCAAAAGGTAGTACAGTTTCAAAAGGACAAAATATTGCAGCAATGGGTAATACAGGATATTCTTATGGTTGTCACTTGCACTTTGGTATGAGATATAATGGATCATCTGCAAACCCATTATCACTTTATAAATAATGAAAATAACAAATTTAGCAAGTGGTTCAAAAGGTAATTCAACCTTAATAGAACTAAATAATAAAAATATCTTAATAGATATAGGTCTTCCTCTTTCTAATTTAGAAAAAAGATTGGGAAGACCTTTTCCAAAGATAGATATATTATTAATAACTCATACCCATACCGATCATATAAAAGGAATAAAAACAATCGTAAGAAAACAAAATCCTAGGATATATACTTTAGAAAATGAACTTCAAGAAAAAGTAGACTCAAAAAAAATAAGTAATGAATCAGAAATAATAGAAGATGATTTGTATATAAAACTATTTAATCTTTCTCATGATGTACCTTGTTCCGGAGTATATCTAAAATACAAAGATAAAGAATTAGTATATATAACAGATACTGGATATATAAAAGATAAAATAATAAAAGAATATCAAAACAAAGATATTTATATTATAGAAAGTAATTATGAAGAAGAATTATTAAGAAATGGTAAGTATCCATATCACTTAAAACAAAGAATAAGAAGTGATAGAGGACACATTTCAAATGAAGATAGTTGTAAGTATTTAAAAAAACTAATTGGGAATAAGACAAAACATATAGCACTTGCTCATCTAAGTGAAGAAAACAATACCCCTGAGGCAGTAGAAGAAAGAATAAATAAATTACTTAAGGAAATCAAATATAAACCAAAAAAGACAATATTAAATCAAGAAAATATAAATGTAATAGAGGTATAAAATGATAAAAATAATTTGTTTAGGAAGTATAAAAGAAAAATATATACAAGAAGCTATAAAAGAATATGAAAAAAGGTTATCAAAGTATACAAAACTAGAAATAATAGAATTAAAAGATGAAAAAGATACTGCTAATCCTTTAAAAAAAGAAAAAGAAAACATTCTAAAACATATTCATGATAAAGACAATATAGTCATTTTAGACATAAAAGGACAAGAACTAACTAGTGAAGAGTTTTCAAGTTTTATAAACAAAGAACTAACTAACAACAGTAATATTACGTTTATTATAGGATCTTCAACTGGTTTAGATGAAGAAATAAAAGAAATGAGTAATAAAAAAATATCTTTCTCAAAACTAACGTTTCCTCATCAATTATTCAGAGTTGTTTTATTAGAACAAATATACAGAGGTTTTAAAATAATAAATAATGAAACATATCATAAATAGGCAATAGCCTATTTTTTAGTTAAAATTGACAAGTAAATATATATATAATATAATAAAAAGTCATATAAAAAAGGAAGGAAGATAGTATGGCTGTAAGTGAAGAGTTATATAATAAAATTAAAGAAAATGTGCAAGAATATGTTGAACAAAACAGTAATAAAACACCCAGAGAAAGAGTAGTAAAGATAATTACTAACGACATTTGTGATGAAACAAAAAGTTCAATACGTTACTGCACGCCAAAACAAACAGAGGCATATAGAAAACTTATGGGACTAAACAAAAATGGTGAAAGACAAAGTTATGCAGAAGTTTCAAAAGAACTAAGAAAGAAAAATATAAGAGACTTAACACGATTAGCCACATTAAATGTAATCAGAGGGGTCGGTTTTGACGAAGAATATGAAATTCATGCAATGTGTATCAGGAAAGACATAGGATATGATAAAAACAAATATATTATTCTTCCAGAAGAAATACCACTAGAAAAACTTATATTTTATAATAAAAGAATAAATACTAACAAAACATTAAAAGACTTGTTAGAATTGACAGAAGAAGACGCATTAAGAGTAATATATTTATCAATCAAAGCATCAACAACAGATTGGAATGAGAATTTTGAAAGCAGAATGCGTAGTATAAAGAAGACAATAACTCTAGTTCATATGCTAGGCTATGTTTTTAAAGGAGAAAAAGGATATATAGAACAACAAATGGGGCTACAAGAAATAAGAAGGAGAATCAAAGACACAAACATAAAAAATGAAGATATAAATAACAATATAAACCAAAGAAATGAATTGATAGACTGTCATGAAAGTTTGGGTAAAGAATATATGAAACTAAAACAAGAAGGAGCAATGTTACTTGATAAAAAGCAAGAATTAGAAGAACAAATTAAAATAAACAGTCTTAAATTGAGAGCAACAGTAGAAGAATTACTAGAAACAGAAAGAAACCTAATAGATGAAGAAATAAAAATAAGAAAAAGATTTTAATAAAAACATAGAAATATCTATGTTTTTTTTCATACAATTTAATGGTGATATATTGGAAATAATAAATAAAATACTTTGGAGTATAGCAATAAGCATAATTATAATAAATAGCATCTATTTTTCAATAAAATTAAAGTATCCTCAGTTTAAAATTATTAATACAATAAAAAGTATAAAAAAAAGTAAAAAGAATAATGATATATCTCCTAAAGACACATTAGTAATAGCGCTATCTTCAAAAATTGGAGTAGGATCTTTATCAGGAACAGCACTTTCAATCCATTATGGTGGAATAGGAACAGTATTTTGGATGTTATTATCTACATTTTTATTATCAATAATAAACTATATAGAAAATGCCTTAGCTATTATTTATAAAGAAAAAAATATAAGTGGACCTCAGTATTACATAAAAAAAGGCTTAAATAACAAAGTATTAAGTATTTCCTATTCTATAATTGTTCTAATACTATATATATTTCTTTTTTCCTCTATCCAAAGTAATACAATAACTACATTAACAAACGAAACATATCATATAAATAAAGTATTAATTTCATTAATAATAACAAGTGCAACATTTATAACAATTACAAAAGGAATAAAAGGAATATCAAAAGCATGTAATAAATTATTTTCAATTATGATGACAATGTTTATCTTGCTTGGGGTATTAGTAATTATAAAAAATCTAAAAGAAATACCATATATAGCATATCTAATAACAACAAATGCCTTTAATAGTAAATCAATAAAAGGAGGATTGATCAGTACAGTAATAATCTCCTTTCAAAAAACAGTATTTGCTAATGAAGCTGGAGTAGGAACAAGTGCCATTATATCTGGCTCAACATCTAGTAATGACTATCATTTACAAGCAAAAATAGGAATAATTCAAACATATTTTATAAATTTTATAGTATTATTAATAACTTCACTAATAATAATAACTTCAAAAACAAGTAATCTTAATATCATCAATGGTATAGAATTAACAAAAGAAGCATTCTCTTACCACTTTGGACCATTTGGAGAACAACTTTTGCTAATTATACTTACACTTTTTTCTTTTTCTACACTTATAACCATATATTATTATGGAGAAAGTAGCTTAACTTTTCTTACAAAGAATAATAAAGTATTAAATATATTAAAATATATAACACTTATTTCTATATTTATTGGAGGAATAATAAAAGCAACAATGATATGGTCTTTAATAGATATATTTTTAGCAATGCTTACGATAATAAACATGTATTCTATATATAAATTAAAGAATATAATAATACTAAAATTATCAAAAAAATGATATAATTAACCCATAGGTGAGTTTATGATAACTGAAAAATGGGATAAAATATTAAAAGAAGAATATGAAAAAGATTATTTTTACGATTTATTAAAAAAACTACAAATAGAGTATAGAGATAAAACTGTATTTCCCCCTAAAAAAGAAGTTTTTAAAGCAATGAGATTAACGGACTATGATGATATAAAAGTAGTAATAATAGGACAAGATCCATATCATGGGACAGGAGAAGCAGAAGGATTATCATTTTCTGTTAAGGATGGTATAAGAAAACCACCATCTTTAAAGAACCTTTTTAAGGAATTACACGACGATTTAGGTTATAATGAACCAGATAGTGGTTCTCTCGTAAAATGGGCAAAAGAAGGGGTTCTATTATTAAACGCTATCTTAACTGTAGAAAAAGATAAACCATTATCTCATAAAAAACTTGGTTGGGAACGTTTTACTGATGAAGTAATAAGAAAAATAAATGAGAAAGACACACCAGTAGTATTTATACTTTGGGGTAGCTTTGCAAGAAGTAAAAAAGAGTTGATAACTAACCCAATTCACTACGTAATAGAATCAACTCATCCATCACCATTTTCTGCTAGATATGGTTTCTTTGGAAGCAAACCTTTTTCCAAAACAAATAACTTTTTAATATCAAAAAAAATTAGTCCAGTTAATTTTAAACTAGACTAATTTTTAAATATTTCATATTCTTCAAGTTTTCTTATTTTAAAAGATTTATATCCTTCAAACTTAAGAAGTTTAAACACTTTATTTAATCCTTTTTTAAAAAATATTTCATTATAATTTAATGCATTAGTATTATAGAAGTCTTTAAGTCCATCAAGGCTTTCTTCCATAGCACTTAATTCACGAGCATCATCTTTAAGTTTTTTATTATTTGATTCTTTAATATATTTATTAATCTCAAAACTAATATTAAAAAGGGCATCTTCTCTTTCATATAAAGTACTATCTTTATCATATTCAAAACTACTCTTTAGTTTTTCATTTTTAATCTTTTTTAGTATCTTTTCAACCAATTCTAGTTTTGAATTCAATAATTCATCTATACTAAGAGCACATGTTTCAATAGATTCCTTGATATCTTTTAGTTTAAAATAATTAAATAATACTATAAAAAATAATATTACTAATAACAGAATGATAAGGCCAATAACATATATCATAATATCACCTATTATAATTTTAACACAAAAAAAAGAACTTTTAAATAAAAATATTAGTTCTTTTTATATCTTCTTAAAACATTATTACAAGCAACTTCTTGTCCATTATCTAGGGCATCATGCATAAATTGTTCATGTAAATCAAACAACAAGTATTTTATATGTTCCTTTCCTTCAACAAAAATTACCTTATTATTTTTCTCAAAAGCAGTTCTATCTTCAACAGGTATATGAATTTCTTTGCATGATTCTATATCAATATATTTATCAAATTCAGCAGCATTATCATCACGTTTTACTTTCATTTCACATCCGTATTCAGTATAAAATGTACCAAGATATAAATATATACCATTAGTTTCATCTACTAAACCTTTATTTTCAAAATCATATAAAGTTTCTACAAAGATTTCATCTGTAAGCCACATATTCTCTTCTTCAATTTCAATTTGCTTACAAAGATCAATATAATCCTTAACCAATTGGTTGTTTTCTAAAATACTCTTTCTTGTCATTAAAACTTCTAAGCGCTTATATGTTTCTTTTTTTTCTTGCATTTTTGTATTATATTCTTTCCTAAAATCTTTTAATAAATCTTCCTTCATAAAATCAGTCCTTTCAAGAGATACTACATATTGTAACACAAAAAAAGAAATTGTGAACAAATTTCTTAATAAATTTAAATAATTTTATAATTAATCTCTTCATCAAAAACAATGTAATCTAAATAAATAGATAAAAGTAAATACCATTTTCCAGTTTTTGGATCACTGACAACAAAGTGATCTCTAGCAGCCTGTTCTATAACACCAGTAAAAATTTTGTCTTTCCACTCACCAGCATCTGGGAACGTCATATAAAAACTAGCAATTTTACCCTTATTCATTCTAAGAATGTTCTCTACATATGATTGTTCCAAAGTAAGCTCTGTAGGAACAGAGCTATTTATAGTAGGATTTCCTGTACTACCTGTAACATTGTTATATCCTAAATTAGGATTAGCATTTGGATTAAAGTAACTATTATTCATAAAAAATCATCTCCAGTAAATCATATGAAAAGAGAATATAAATATACTAGAAACATTTTAAAAAATAAGTTATAATTAATTTGGTGATGCATATGAAAGTTAAATTAGGAATATCAATGAGACATGTTCATTTAACAGATGAAGATTGTCATACACTATTTGGGAAGGACTTAACGATAAAAAATGAATTAAGTCAACCAGGACAATACGCAGCCAATGAAACAGTCATATTAAAGAATAATGATCGAGAATTAAAAAACGTTAGAGTGCTAGGACCTAATAGAGAATATACTCAAGTAGAAATATCGAGAACAGACTCATATTTTTTAAAAATGAATCCTCCTGTAAGAGATTCTGGAGATTTAGAAGATGCAGAAACTATAACAATAATAGGGCCTGTAGGAACTGTTACTAAAAAAGCAGCAATTATTGCTGATAGACATATTCATATTAATAGAGAAGATAGAGAAAAGTATAATTTGTTAAATGATGAATATACAATTAAAATAAACACAGAAAAAGGTGGGCTACTAGAACATGTAAAAATAAAAGAACTACCTAATAGTTGTTTTGAATTGCATTTAGATTCTGACGATGGCAATGCGTTTTTGCTAAATCAAGGTGATGAAGTAGAGATTATTTAGTCTCTACTTTTTTATTTTTAAGGGTTCTGTGCCTTTTAAATAGTACAGAATCTTTTTATTTTCTTTGTTCCTAGTAACAGGATTACCAGTAATAGGATTAACCAACACACCAACAATATCCTTAGGAGTTTTATACCAAGTAGCATCTTTTTCCTTAAAAAAAGCTTCCATACTAGTAACCCAGGAACTTTTATTACCAGCAATAACTTCAGTAGGAATAATAGAACTGTCATCATATCCAGCCCAAGAGGCAAAGACAACCTCTGGAGTGTAACCAACAACCCAAGAATCAGTATCAGTACTACCTGTTTTTATAGCATATTTATGAGTAATACTACTTGTCATACTAAAACATGTAGGATAAGTATAATCTACTAAATTAACGTCATATGTGCCTGTTAACAATTCACTTATTAAATATGTAATATCACTATCTAGGACATATTCATCTTTTAAAGTATTATATTCATACAAAATATTTCCTTCCTTATCAACTACTTTTGTAATTAAATGAGGATTAACTTTTTTTCCACCATTTGCAAGAGTAGCATAAGCAGCAGTTAACTCATACATACTCATTTCATATGTACCAAGGGCTAAAGAAGGTGATTTTTCTATTTTTGAAGTAACACCTACTTTTTTTAAAACGTCATATAACTCTTCCTCTCCAAGAAAAAGATGGGTTTTAACAGCAAAAATATTATCAGAATATGCAATAGCAGCAGCAAGTGATATTTCTTTATTTGCATAAATACCACCATAATTCTTTGGAGAATAAGTTTGTTTATTATCAAAATAAAAAGTAGTTTTCTTACTAAAAAAAGTAGTGCTAGCAGTAAATCCGTTTTCTAAAGCCCTATAATATAAAAAAGGTTTTACAGTAGAACCAGGTTGTCTATATGAATTTATTGCACGGTTAAACTGACTATTACCATAATTAATACCTCCAATTAAAGCAATTATACTGCCATCCTTAGGATTCATCATCACCTTAGAAGTTTCTACTTTTTGATTAACTGCATTCTTTTCAAGACCCAATTCTAAAGAGTTTTGAGCCTCAATATCTAAAGAAGTATATATTTTTATATTACCCGTATCTAAATAACTTTTTGGTATAGAATCGATAGAATTAAGTTCAGCCATGACAGCATCATTATAATAAAGCAAAGAAGATAAACTATTACCAAAATCACTACTTTTAAATTCAAGATTTTTATTATAAGCTTCATTCATTTCTTCTTTAGTAATATATCCATTTTTATACATCCTAGTAAGAACCACTAACTGCCTTTCTTTAGATAACTCATAATTATCAAGAGGAGAGTAGTCAGAAGGACTATTAGGAATACCTGCTAAAATAGAGGCTTCACTTAAAGAAAGATCCTTAACATCTTTACCAAAATAGTATTTTGAGGCATTACTAATACCATACATACCATGACCATAATTAATAGTATTTAAATAGCCTTCTAAAATTTCATTTTTAGTATAATGAGCCTCTAATTCATAAGTAAGCCACATTTCTTTCCATTTTCTTTTCCAAGACTGTTCAAAATCAAGAAAAAGATTCTTTGCATATTGTTGTGTAATTGAAGAAGCACCTTGTTTTATACTCCTAGAAGAAAGATTGATAATCATAGCCTTGGTAATTCTAAGAAAATCAAACCCAAAATGTTTATAAAAGTTTTTATCTTCAACACTAATCGTAGCATTAATAATATTATCATTACAATTATTCAAACTAACCCATGAATCATTTCCATTACCTTGAAAGACTAATTTACCTTGGTTATCAAAAACAGAAAAAGCATTAGCATTTCTAATATCAAGTTTCGGAGTGATAAAAGCATATAAAAAACCTATCATATTAAATAGAACAAATAAAATAAAAAAACCTAAAAAACAAAAAGATATAGTTTTTATAATCTTTTTTTTCATAAAAACACTCCTTTTCAACATTAGTATGAAAAAATTAAAAAAAATTATGTGCAACAGTAAAAAAATATGCTATAATCTGAAATTGGAATGGTGGTATATGCAAAAAGCAAGAATAAAAATAAAAATAAATGACCATATTATCGAAGGAATAGGTCAATTAAATAACAATATACTTGCTCTAAAAACAAAGGAAGAAATAATAGAATTTGACTTAAAAAACAAAGTATTAACCAAGAAAAATAAAGATTTAAATATACAAATGGATTTTATAAATAAAAACGTTACATACAAACTTGTAGAAGAAAACAAAAAATTTAGTAACAAATTAGTAATATTTTCATTGACTAATACAGACAAACAAGTTATGATTAATTATCAGATAGAGCAAGCAGATTTTGTGTTAGCAATAAACTATGAAACAATGTAATATACATTTCATATAATGAGTTAAAGAAAGGATGTAAAAATAAAAATGGCTAAAAAATTAAAAAAAGAAGAATTAGAATTAATGTCTTATAATGATATTGCTCATATGCTATTAAAAGAAAAACCAAAGCAAATGACTCTTGATTTATTTACTACTATTGGAGAAATGTTAGAATTACCTAAACAAACAATAGAAAATAAAATTGGAGAGTTTTATACTGCTTTAACTAATGATAAGAGATTTATTCTTTTAGAAAATGGTACATGGGATTTACAACAAAACCACAAAGTAAAGCAATTAAGTGAAGAAGAAGAGTTAGAAGATTTCGAAGAAGAAACAGAAGATTATGACGATGAAGAAGTAGAAAAAGAAGATGAAATGTTCGATAATGAAGAAACAGATGATGATATTGCAGATATAACTGAAGAATACAAGAACTTAGTAATAGTAGATGAGGAAGAATTAAGCCAAGAATAAGGTGATAAAATGTTAGAGCGTTTAAACGAAATAGAAAAAAAATATGAAGAGTTAGGCAATGAATTAACAAAACCAGAAACATTACAAAACGTTGATTTATTAACTAAGCTTTCTAAAGAACAAAGAAAACTAGAAGAAACAGTAACAATATATAGAAAGTATAAACAAACTCTAAATAACATAAAAGAAGATGAATCACTATTAAAAGATGATGAATTAAAAGATATAGCAAAAGAAGAACTTAGTGTTTTAGAAGTAGAAAAAGAACAATTAGAACAAAAACTTGAAACATTACTTTTACCAAAAGATGAAAACGATGATAAAAACATCATAATGGAACTAAGAGGAGCAGCAGGTGGAGATGAAGCCAATATCTTTGCAGGTGATCTTTTCAGAATGTATCAAAAATATGCTGAAAAGCAAGGTTGGAAAGTAGAAGTAGTAAATGCCGAAGAATCCGCTGCAGGAGGTTTTTCTCAATTAGAATGCATTATAAAAGGTGACAGTGTTTATTCAAAATTAAAATACGAAAGTGGAGCTCACAGAGTACAAAGAATACCAACTACGGAATCCGGTGGTAGAATACACACTTCAACAGCAACAGTAATAGTAATGCCTGAAGCAGAAGATATAGAAATAGAAGTAAAACCAGAAGATATAAAAGTAGATGTTTATAGAAGTGGTGGGGCAGGTGGACAGTCAGTAAACACAACAGATTCTGCTGTAAGAATGACTCATATTCCTACAGGAATAGTAGTAACATGTCAAAACGAAAGAAGCCAGTTACAAAATAAAGAAAAAGCACTTCAAATTTTAAAAGCAAAGATTTATGAAGAAGAACAAAGAAAAAAAGAAGAACAAGAAGGAACAGAAAGAAGAAATAAAATAGGAACTGGTGATAGATCAGAAAAAATTAGAACTTATAATTACCCTCAAAATAGAGTAACTGATCATAGAATTGGTTTAACACTTAATAAATTAGACAGAATAATTGAAGGAGAATTAGAAGAAATAATAGAAGCCCTTATTGCAGAAGATCAAAAAAGGAAGCTACAAGGAAATGAAGATTAAGGACATCTTAAATGATATAAATAATGAACAAAAACTTGCCCTAGAGCAAGTTTTAAATCTATCTGGACCAGAATTAATAGTTAACAAAGATAGAGAATTAACAAAAAAAGAGTACAAAGAATATCAAAATATAAATAAAAAACTAGAAAAAGGGCAATCAATACAATATATATTAAAAAAAGCTAATTTTTATGGTAATGAGTTTTATGTAAATAGAAATGTACTAATTCCAAGACCAGAAACAGAAGAATTAGTAAGAATAACAAATGAATTAATAAAAAAACATCTAAAACAAGAACTAAATATCCTGGATATAGGTACAGGATCTGGAATAATAGCAATAACACTAAAAAAACTAAATAACACATACAATGTAACAGCAACAGATATATCAAGAAAAGCTATTAGGGTAGCACAAAAAAACAGTAAAAAACACAATGCAGAAATAAATTTTATAAAAACAGATTTATATAATGGTATAAATGATAAATATGACGTTATTATAAGTAATCCGCCATATTTAGATGTAAATTCTATAAATATCGAGGAAAAAGTAAGGAAAAATGAGCCACATATAGCTCTTTTTGCTAAAAATGAGGGATTATACTATTATGATAGAATTCTTCAAAATATAGGAAAAATACTCAAAAACAAGTACATAATAGCCTTTGAAATAGGAGAAAATCAGGGATTAAAAATAAAAAATATAGCCAATAAATACTTACCTAAGGCAAAAGTTTTTATAAAACAAGATTACAACAATCATGATAGATATGTATTCATACTTGGGGGAATAAAGGATGAAAAACTTAAAAATATATAATAATGTGTGTAAAGAAGAGGTACTAAATAAGGTACAATTATCAAGAATACATTCTGAATATAGTATTGGTAAAACACTTTTTGCAACCTCAGATAGGGGTAAAAGAGCATACCAAGAAGATTCTGTAATAGTGCTAGAACATCCAAATGCCAGTAATATTAAGCTAATTGCGGTAGCAGACGGGGTAGGAAGTTGCATTGACAGTGAACTAGCAAGTAACCATGTTTTAAAGAGATTAATAGAATGGTTTGAAGAAACAACAGAAGAAGATCATAATAATCCATTACAAACTAAAAAAGACTTAGATATAATGTTAAAAACAGTATTAAAAGGACTACAAGCCAATATATATTCAGCAACGACTTTATCTGCTGCTATAGTATTAAAAGAAAAGACAATAATAACAAATATCGGTGATTCAAGAATATATATAGTCAAGAATGATCACTTAAAACAGCCAATAAAAGATGATTCAGAAGTAGAAAAACTATATAGAAATAGGGGAATAATGAATAGAGAAATTATGAGATTTCATAAATATAATGGAATAATAACAACTGCTATTGCATATTGGCCACAAGATTATAAAATGAATTATAGAGTAATAAACAATAAAAACTATGATAAAATTCTAGTGGTTACTGATGGGGTATCAGATTGCTTATCAACAGAAGAAATAAAAAACATAATAAAAACCTCTAAAGCAGAAGAAATAACTAACAATATAGTAGCAGCAGCATTAAATAACAATAGTAACATAGAAGATATCATAAAAACACTATCACCAAAGGAACAACAGGAATATATAGAATTACATGAAATATTTGAAGAAGACTACTGGAAGACAATAGAAGGTGGTAAAGATAATACTACTGCTGCAGTATATATAAGAAAATGAATAAAAATAAAGAATAAGTATCATTACCTATATAGGTGATAAAATGAAAAAACTTATTCTTTTTATATTAACAGTTGCAGTTTTAATATTAGTATCAAACAATTATGAACAAAACTATTACATCATACCTGAAGAATCCATAAGGATAAGAATAATACCAAATAGTAACAATATAAAAGATCAATATATAAAAAATCAAGTAAAAGCCAATATAGAGTTAGAATTACAAGAAGATTTAAAAAGGGTAACAACTATAGATGAATCAAGAAGAGTTATAAAAAAAAATATTAATAAATATGACGATGTAATAGAAACAGTTCTAAATAATGAAAAATACTTAAAAAAGCACACAATAGATTACGGATATCACTACTTTCCGGAAAAAATATACAAAGGAGTAAAATACAGTGAAGGAGAATACGAATCACTACTAATCACTCTAGGAGAAGCCAAAGGAGATAACTGGTGGTGCGTACTTTTTCCACCAATCTGTTCATTAGAAGAAGATGAAAGTGGTCAAAAAATTGAATATAGTTTTCTCGTAAAGGAAATGTTTAACAAATACTTAAAATAACATTTCTTTTTTTTATACGAGAAAACATTGACAAAATAAGACAAAAGTGCTATAATAACAACCATCCAAAAAAGAAGGGGGAATTTTTTATGGATACAAAGTATTTTATCAACAGAGATGAAAATGGAAAGATTCGTTGGATAGGTATTGATTCAGATAATGGATTTATTACTAAAGAAATAACTGATAGAGATAATAAACCAGCATATGATTATCAATTACATGCAGTTAATGCAAAAACTAATGGTGAATTCTTTGAAGTAATTGGAGATGATAATGCAGCAGAAGTTAGTGAAGCTTTCTTCGTAGGAGCAAGAGAAAAAGTAACAAAAGTACAAGAAGCAGATGAAAAAACAAAGAAGAAAACTATGAGTAAATCACTAGCAGCTTTAGGAATTGCAGGAGCATTACTAATTGTTACTACAACAGGATTAGCACTTTCTGATAAAGCCCAAGCAAAAGCTGAAAAATGGTTTGGAAAGAGTAAAACTCAAACTGGAAGTTCAATAGAAGGTGAAACAGTAGCAGAATCAGAATTAGAAAACAAATCTGTAAGTGAACTTATAGATATGTTAAATGATGAAGAACAAGAAGAAGCAATTAGTAGAATAGTAGATACTCAAGATTACTTTAATGAAGAAGCTGCACCAACAGTAAAACAAGGAGATAAACAACTATACTTTACATTTGATGAAACAGTAGCAGCATATATATATGCTAATGCTAAAGCTGTAAGTTCAGACAAAATAGCAAGTTTCTTTGGAAAGAGCAAAATAATGATTCTAAATGAAGAAACTGGTGAATATGAAGAAATGAACAAAGATTTAGTATCTGCAAAATATTTATCATTCTGTAATGTATTAAGTTATTATTATCAACTTGGAGCAACTGAAAGATCTGGAGTAGATGGATTATTCGAAAATGAAAAAGAAGCTAAATTCTTTAGAGATTTCGAAGATCTAGTATTAGAGTACAACAGAACTCATAGTGATGCAGTAAAAGCAAAAATTGAGGAGAGATTATTAGAAATCTATCTGAGTGGTAATGTAGACTCTTTATCAGATAAGTATCAAGGTGCTTCATCAATAATAGCAACAGCTATGGTTCCTGATCTATACTTAAATAAAGTTATAGATAAAAAGACATATGAAGCTATAGTTGAAAAAAATGAAACCATTACTTGTCAAGAAATCTACAGTCAAATCGAAAAAATAATTAACTGTAAGACAGAAGAAAATGGAAAAGAACTAATCATAGAAAAAATTGCAGAATTACAAAACTTAAAAACACATGATTTAGATAGAAATCTTTCTATGGAAGAATCACTTGAAGGATACAGATTAAGTGATCTAGATCAATTCGTTCTAGGAGGAGTACCTGGATTTGCAGGTAGCAAAACTATCACAAAACATTTTCAAACAATTACAAAAGATAGAAGTGAAGCAGTTAAAAAGACATCTGCAGCAGAAGTTGCAGCAGCAGAACAAAAAGCACAAGAACAAGCAGGAATTCCTGAAAAGAACAAAAATGAAGACGATTATTGGGATGGATATATGGATGGCTACAATAGAGCATACGATAGTGTATGGAATGGTGGCTCTGGAAATGTATCTGTACCATCTGGATCTGCAAAATATGTTGAAGGATTTAAAGCAGGGGTTTCAGCTGGTAAGGCATATGCTAAAGAAGATTTAGCTAAGGCTAAAAAAGATAAAGAAAACTACAAACCAAAAACACATGAAGAAGTAGTAGAAGAAACATTTGTACCAGAAAACAACACTAATAATAATTCAAATAGTAATACAAATAATAATTCAAATAGTAATACAAATAATAATTCAAATAGTAATACAAATAATAATTCAAATAACAATAACAACAATAATAGCAATACAGAAAGTCAATCAGAACCTGTACAAGAATCAGCTCCAGCACAACAATCAACACCAGCACCAGCACCAGCAGCAACACCACATGAAGAAGTTGTTGAAGAAACATTCGTTTACGAAAATGATGACAATGTATCATGGTTGTTAAAAGAATTTACTTACGAAAATGATTATGCAGTATATGAAAGCACAGCAAAAGTAAGGGTTAGAGCTTAACAGGTAAGGGGGTTTTAAAAATGGAAAATAATGGAAATAATTATCCACAAAATGTTGAATACAATTATAACTATGCTAATCCAAATGGATATTATGTAGCTAATCCACCATTAAGTTATCACATTAAAAGATTCTTAATCGGACTTTTATTAGCATTCCTATTAATATTCTTATTAGTATGGTTATTCCCAACAAAAACTGGATTAAAATCAACTATTAATGATAGTGTTTCAGATGCATTTGATAAAACATTTGCTGAAAAACTAGAACCATTGTATGATAGAATCTTTTCAGATAATATTAATACAATGAAAGATGTAGCAACAGCATACTATACAACAGAAAGATTACCAAAAAAAGAAGGACAAACAAAGAAACTTACACTAGGAGAAATGTTAGACATGAAACTTCTTCTAGCTATAAAAGACAAAAATGGAAAAATGTGTGATGAAGAAAAATCTTATGTTGAAATCACTAAAATGGATAAAGAATACAAAATGAAAGTTAATTTATCATGTGGTGATGAAGAAGATTATATAATTACATATTTAGGTTGTTATAACTACTGTTTAAATGATGTTTGTGAGAAGAAAACAACAACTCAAGCTAAAACAGTAGTAAAAGAAAAAACAGTAACACCAACACCAATACCAACACCATCACCAATAGTTAAAAAACATTATTGTGAAATATATGGTGGCAAGTATTATGGTAAATACGGTAAGGTAGTAAATAAATCAACTTACAAAAGCCAATGTAATCACAAAACAACAAAACATTACTGTGTAAAATACAATGGTAAATACTATGGTAAAAATGGTACAGTAGTAAGTAAAACAATATATAACAAACAATGTGGAACTCCTGCACCAGAAAAACATTACTGTGTATTATATAATGGTAAATACTATGGTAAAAATGGTACAGTAGTAAGTAAATCAGTATTTAAGAAACAATGTAGTACACCAGAACCAGAAAAACATTACTGTGAATTATATAACGGTAAGTATTATGGTATAAAAGGTGACGTAGTTTCTGAAGAAGTATTTAAACAAGAATGTACACATCCAGAAGATGTATATAAATATTTATATGAAAAGATCGTTATAATCCATCATGATAAAGAATACAGTGAATGGACAGACTGGTCTGAAAATATAGAATATAATCCAGATAATAACAATATTAATTGGGGTAAACACGAATTTGATTGGTATGAAAAAGTAGGTTATAAACTAACTAAATATTATTCATATGAACCAGATACAAGTCAACCAATATATGATACATATTTTGATAGATTATTAGGATACAAAACTCAATATGCATGTGATGGATATACATACTATATAGATACAACAACTAGTACAACATACTACACAACAGGATCAGCAACATCTGGTTGGACAAAAACAGGAAGAACAACATTATCATATTTACCATCACAATCAAACTCAAAGAGATATGTATATGTAGGTATGGACTATGACTACTGTACAAATACATGTAACTTAAAACCATATTATATATTTGATATATATACAAGAAATCCTGGAACTGCTACTACAACAATGACATCTACAAGCAAATCAACAGTATCTGCTGTATGTAATAATGTAGTAACAAAACAAATACCAATGTATGGTAAGAGAACAGAATTTGCAGGATATGTAACTAATAAAGTATTAAAAGAAAGAAGAACATACTATTATCACAAAAAGACACGTACTTTAATTAAAGATGAGTATAATGATACTCAAGTATATAAAGTATGGTCATTAAGTAAACATGATGAAACATTACTTAGTCAAGGTTATGAATATACAGGTATCTATAAAAAAATAAGTTAATAACAAAAAGCAAGGTTTAAAACCTTGCTTTTATGTGCCATAATATAATAAAATATTAGTAAGGAGGAAGTATGGAAAGAAAGAATTTATATATAGATTTTGATGGAGTAATCCTAGATACTATAACTCCATTATATAGGGATTATGAAGATCAAAAAGTAACACCTGATAAAAGAATAGAATTCTATGAAAATTATCCATGGGAAACAATTATTAATGATGATTATATAATAAATGATGGAATAAATGATATAGATAAAATAATAGAAAGTGATAAATTTAACTTAGCAATTTTAACACATGTTAACTCCTTAAATGAAGCTGTATTAAAAATAAAGTATTTAAGAAAATATTTTAAAGATATAACAATAATTCCAGTGCCTAAAGCAATATCAAAAACAAAGATGATTCATACAAAAGATGCAATATTGATAGATGATTATGCAGGTAATTTAAGAGAATGGAAAGAAGAAGGCGGTATAGGAATTAGGTTTAATCAAAAAGGAAATGCAAAGGGATTTCAAGTAATAAAAGATTTAAGAGAAGTAATTGATATGTTTTAAATATAATAATTGAAAAACATTAAAAACAATGATAATATATTGGTAGAAATAAGTACCTAACAAAAGGAATAGGCATATATTACTATAGAAAAATGTGAGGTTGAAGTATGAAAAGAATGATAATAAATGGAAATAAAAAATTAAATGGAACAATAAGAATAAGTGGAGCAAAAAATTCTGCAGTTGCAATTATTCCTGCAGCTATTCTTACAGAAACAGAAGCAACGATATGTAATGTTCCAGAAATTTCAGATATTGAATCACTTGAAGAAATATTAAAATTTTTAGATGTGGATGTAAAAAGAGCAACTGAAACAATTGTTATAAATACTAAGAAAATGAAAAACAAGGTAATTCCTGCAGAAATATCAAATAAACTAAGAGCATCATATTACTTTATGGGAGCACTTTTAGCAAAGTATAAGAAAGTTGAAATGCATTTTCCTGGAGGATGCAAAATAGGAAAAAGACCAATCAATCTACATTTGGAAGGGTTTAAAAAACTTGGAGCAACTATTGAAGAAGATGGCGATAAATATATCATAACTGCAGATAAATTAATAGGAAGTAACATATACTTAGATGTAGCATCTGTTGGAGCAACAATCAATCTAATGATAGCCGCTACCAAAGCAGAAGGATTAACAACTATTGAAAATGCTGCAAGAGAACCTGAAATAGTAAATGTAGCAACATTTTTAAATAATATGGGAGCAGATATTACAGGAGCAGGAACAAGTATTATAAAAATAAAAGGAGTAGAACATTTAACAAAAGGGTTTACTGAAATAATTCCTGATAGAATTGAAGCAGGTACATATACTATAATGGGAGCACTTCTTGGAGAAGATTTAAAAGTATCTAATATCATCCCAGAACATATTGAATCCTTAACATCAAAACTAGAGGCTGCAGGAGCAAATATAAAAATAGAAGATGATACATTAACGTGTAATCAAGTAAAAAAACTAAATGCCGTAAATATAAAGACATATTACTATCCAGGATTTGCAACAGATCTTCAACAACCATTTTCAGTGTTTTTAACACAATGTAGTGGCAAGTCAAAAGTTGAAGAAACAATATATGAAAATAGATTCATGCATATAGAATATTTAAATAAAATGGGTGCAAATATAACAACTAAAGATAGAATAGCTACAATAAATGGGCCAACTCCTTTAAAAGGAGAAGATGTAGTAGCAACAGACTTACGTGCAGGGGCTGCACTTGTAATTGCAGGCCTTATTGCTGAAGGGACAACCGTTATTGAAGAAGTAGAACATATACTTCGTGGATATGAAGGAATAATAGAAAAATTAACAAACGTTGGAGCAGACATTAAAATAGAAGAAAACCCTTGTCAAAACGAATAAAATCTGTTATACTACTAAAGAATTATTATTACTATGACTAAAAAAGTCATGGCGAAAGGAGCGACATATGAAAAAAGGAAATATAGAACAAAAAGAAGTAACATTTAAATGTTTATGTGGAAACACATTCAAAGCAATGTCTACATCAAAAGAAGATGAAATTCATGTTGAAATCTGTTCACAATGTCATCCATTTTATACTGGAAAACAAGGAACAGCTACATTAACAGGAAATGTTGAAAAGTTTAAACAAAAATATGGAATGAAGAACTAATAGTTCTTTTTTTTTATAAAAAACTATTATATAATAAAAATAGGTGATGAAATATGAAGATAGCTTTTGCAAATGATCATAGAGGATATAATTTAAAAAAATACTTAATAGAAGAATTAAAAAAGAACTATGAAGTACTAGATTTAGGGACAAACAGTACCCAATCTGTAGATTTTCCAGAATACGGAATAGCTCTTGGAGAAGCAATAATTAATAAAGAAGCAGATTTAGGTATAGCAATATGTGGAACAGGAATAGGAATATCAATTGCTGCTAACAAAGTAAAAGGTATAATGTGTGCTAAAATAAGTGATGGAACAGAAGCAAGACTAGCAAAAGAACACAATAATGCTAATATAATAGCTCTTTCAGGAGATCTTCCTCAATCAGAAGCATTAAATATGGTGAATATATTTTTAAACTCTACACCAAATACAGAAGAAAAATATCAAAGAAGAATAAATGAAATACTAGAATATGATAATGAACGTTAAGTTTTTATTATATATAGTAGTTACAATATTTGTAATACTATCATTAGATTCAATAAACATAAATCAAATATTTAAAAAGAATAAAGTATTTCAAGCTAGATTATTTATACTTTTTCTAGCATTATCTTTGATATATTTAGTTACTAATTTCATATATGATTTTGCAATGTATTCAAAAATTTTATAAAAAATGTATAAAACCTCATTATTAGTAAAAACTTATAATGAGGTGATTTTTTATGATAAAAAGAAGTCCAAAGTATTATTTTTTAAGTGGAATAGTAGTATTAGTATTAGGTTTAGTATGCATAATTAGTTATGCAGTTACAAAATCATTAGACAAGGAAGAAGAACCAGAATTAAGATATGTATCGTATGAAATATTAACAGATAATGTAATGCCAGTAATAAACGAACAAGAAACTAGTAACGTGATAATGAGACCATATACTGCTGATAAAGTAGAAATAGGAAAAACTTTTTATGATTATAATTCAGATGAAGAAAAACAAGAAGGATCTGTCATATACTATGAAAACACTTATATTCAAAATACAGGAGTAGATTATACAAGCAAAGAAGAATTCGATATTAATGCTATAGCAGATGGAACAGTAGTATCAGTAACTAAAGATGACATAGTAGGCACTACAGTAAAAATAGAACATAGTAACAATATGATAAGCGTTTATCAAAGTATAAAAGATGTAAAAGTAAAAGAAAATGATCAAGTTACTATAGGACAAGTAATAGGTAAAAGTGGAACAAATAGTATTGGTAGTGAACTAGGAAATCATTTACATTTTGAACTTTATCAAGAAGATGTACTAGTAGATCCAGAAATAGTATTTAATAGTCAAGGTAACTAATATGTTTAGTAAAGATATTGGAATAGATTTAGGAACAGTCAATATACTTATATATATTAAAGGTGAAGGAATAGTATTAAATGAACCTAGTGTCATTGTAATAGATGAAGACAGTAAAAACACCGTAGCAGTAGGAAAAGAAGCAAATGATATGTTAGGAAAAACACCAGGGAAACTAAAAGCAATAAAGCCTATGAAAGACGGAGTAATAGCAAATTTTGAATTGGTTGAAGAACTACTTGAACACTTTTTAAAAAAGATAAATGTAGGTACAAAAATAAACAAACCTAGAATACTTATTTGTTGTCCATCGAACATTACAGAAGTAGAAAAAAATGCTATTAAAGAAGTAGCAGAAAGAACAGGTGCTAGAAAAGTATTTGTAGAAGAAGAACCAAAAGTTGCAGCAATAGGAGCTGGTCTTGATATAGGAAAACCTGAAGGCAACATGGTAGTAGATATCGGAGGAGGAACAACAGATATTGCAGTACTATCATTAGGAAATATAGTAACAAGTGAATCAATAAGAATTGCAGGTAATACATTTGATCAAAATATAACAGATTATATAAAAGATAAATATAAACTTTTAATTGGAGAAAAAACAGCAGAGAAAATAAAAATGACTATTGGTAGTGCAAAACAAGGCAAGACAAAAGAAAAAATGAGAGTAAAAGGAAGAGACTTAGTTGGAGGACTTCCAAAAACAATAATAGTAACAAATGATGAAGTAGAAGAATCCTTAAAAAATAGTATAGAAAAAATAGTAACAGCTATAAAACAAGTACTAGAAAAAACTCCGCCAGAATTATCTGCAGATATCATAGAAAAAGGAATAGTGTTAACAGGTGGAGGAGCACTTATAAATGGATTAACAGAACTCCTAACAGAAGAATTAAAAGTACCTATAAAAAGAGCAGATGACCCATTATCTTGTGTAGCAGAAGGCACAGGAATAATGCTAGATAAATTAAACTATATAGATAAGTAAAAAACATTTATCTATATTTTTTTATGAATAAATGTTATAATTAACACAGGTGGTAGTATGTTAGATTTAAATAATCATTTGCATATTTTTATAATAATATTAACGTGTTTTATATTCTGCTTTTTAATAACATTTTACATTAAGAAAGTAGCAAAGCATATTGGAGCAATGGATATTCCTAATAAAAGAAAAGTTCACACAACACCTATGCCAAGGCTTGGTGGACTTGGAGTATTCCTAACATTCCTGTTTGGATATATGTTATTTGGAGTTCAAAGCATTCAAATGAATTCTATACTAATTGGATCATTTATTATTATCATAGTAGGAGTAATAGATGATATAAGTCCAATAGGTGCAAAAACAAAGTTTTTAGGGCAATTAATTGCAGCTTCAGTAGTACTATTCTATGGTGGAATAATAATGGATAAAATATCAATACTTGGAGCACATATAAATTTTGGTATTTTTGCTTATCCGTTAACCATACTATTCATAGTAGGATGTATAAATATAATAAACTTAATAGATGGATTAGATGGCCTTTCAACAGGTATATGTAGTATTTTCTATTTTACAATAGGAATAATAGCATTTATGAAAGCAAGTTTCGGAGGATTAGATGTATCACTAGCATTTATAATGCTTGGAGCATCTTTAGGTTTCTTAGTTCATAACTTTCATCCCGCTAAAATATTTTCTGGGGATTCAGGTTCAATGTTTCAAGGATTCATGATATCAACAATTTCATTATTAGGATTTAAAACTATAACAATGACATCGTTTCTCATACCAATCTTCTTGTTAGGAATACCAATCTTAGATACATTATTTGCCATAATAAGAAGAACACTAAAAGGAGAAGCAATATATAAACCTGATAAAGAGCATTTACATCATCAATTATTGAAACTAGGATTATCACATAGAAATACAGTATTAGCAATATATGCAATGAATATATTATTTGCCTTTGCTTCAATAATATATGCAATAGATGATAAAAAAATGGGTATAATTATATATACAATAATACTTATATTAATAATATTTATAATAACAAAAACAAGTATAATTAAAGAAAAAAAGAAAGCTAAAAAATAAGCTTTCTTTTTTTATGAAAACTGGTGCCAATTAACAGAATTAAACCATATAAGAGAATTATTTTCTCAATTTTAATGATAAACCATTTACCGGTATAGGCTCCTTTAAATATTCCTTAGTAGCAATTAAATTGAAAGTAAAGCATTCCAACATTTCTTTGTATAATTTATTTAATCCTTTGTAATCATATTCTTCTTCATTAATTGAATTATGATTTGTTAATTCTGGAGAATCAATATAATTTAATATACCTTCCAATATGAATTGATCTTGATGTGCAGCAGCATAAAACATATTATAACTACCTGTTTTCTCTTCTACTGCTTTTTCAAACAATTCAGTATAATTAAAAATATCTGTATCATTCACAATCAAATCAATATAAGCATATAAATCTGGAAGTTTATTATATAAGTAATCATATGTAACATAAATGCTATTATTTTCAGTGTAATGTGATATAGTTTCAGGAAGTAATTTTGCGCTTGTAGATTTTTTTGTAGTATTAAAGAAAGATGTTGTCCTTTTTTTAATATTTTTATCTGTAGCAGGCCATTTAGTAATATCACCAACTAATTGACAATGACCAATTGTAGTATAACTATAATCTTTTAATTTTTCTAAAATTTCTTCCAATTTTTGTTTACTATAATCAACTGAATAAAATTTTTCACTTGTTTCGCATTTTTCAATAAATTTCATAAGCATCTCCTTTGTAGCTATTTATTATATCATTATTTTATAAAAAAACAATATTATTAGGGATAATTATAGTTGTAATTCATTAACTGTTTTTAAAATGTTTTTTTAATTAAATAAACAATATTTTATCTTTATATTCATTTATAAGTTCATATTTATCACTTATCATTTCTGAAACAAAAAAACTAACTAAAAACAGTTAGCCTTTTATTAATGGTGCCAATTAACAGAATTGAACTGATCTCTGATGCTTACCATGCATCTGTTCTACCACTGAACTAAATTGGCATTGGTGGAGATGAGGAGAGTTGAACTCCTGTCCAAAAGCAAATTAAATTTAAACATCTACAAGTTTAGTTAGTCTAAATATTTCATTACTTACCAAGAAACTAACAACCAAATAAGTAACAATCCTATAAAAATTCATTACTGCATATAGGAACTACAATAATATAGCTTACTAGGTATTACCCCTATATATCTCCGTAAGCAAAAGATGTATAAGAGCTCGCTACTAATAAATTAAATTAAGCGAATTGTAATTGACTGTTTCCAGTTATATTTAAGTGCATTTAAAGATTGCCATCTACTTGCCATTTAAACAATTATACTTCTGTCGAACCCTATCATCCCCGTGGCATAATTATAGCACAAAACACAATAAATTTCAATATTAAGTTCTATTAAATGATATATACAAGAAAAGTAAAAAATGATAAAATATATAAAAAGAATTGGAAAAAATTGCCAATTTGCGCTTTGATTGCGTTTCAAGAATGCAGAAATATAGTACAATGAAGGAGAGGTAGTATATGAAAGAATTTATCAAGTGGTTAGGAGTTAATGAAAAAGTAGCAAAGGTAGTAGTATGCTTAATGATTATAATGATCATGTTAATACTTACCAATACAATGTTAGAAAGTATAGGGTTACCATATTATGCCATAACATATGATAATTTACAAAAAATTAATATAAATGTAGCAGCTAACTATATCACAGGATACTTGGTAGCCTTTCTAAATTTTTATTCAATAGTATTGCTAGTTTTTCCTGTTAAAGATTCAAAAAAAATATTTAAGTATTCTGTATTATACATAATCATTAATGCAATTATTTCGTCGTTTTTACCTACAATAGTTATGCACATATTTATAATTGTATGGATTGTTGGATTTTGCTATTTTTATTCAGGAAAAAATAATAAATATATACTCTTTGCAATAGGAAGTTTTATTGTTAACACCATAGTACAAGGAATTGATTATTTTTATAAAATAAGATTTATTGATTACAGTAAGCTTAATTATGCAACAAGAAGTATACTATCTTTAGATTACTTTATAATTATGGCCGTAATTATTTTAGTAAAAGAAATTTATATGAAGAAAAAAGGAGTGAAAAAATGGGAGGACACGGAATACCAACATGCTGGTTCTGGTTTGGTGAATTCAAACAAGAAAACAAATTTGCAAAAAAGCTTGCAAAAAAAATCGCAAAAGCAATCAAATAATAAGAAAAAGAAATAAAATAGATAAAAAGGGCCCTTATCTATTTTATACGGAGGTAACATGGAAAAGAAAAAAGAAAAGAAAA
>JAFRUZ010000017.1 GCA_017438635.1 Bacilli bacterium
AACGAAGGAGGAAATTATTATGACAGTAGTGTCAATGAGTTATTTATTAGAAGCAGGAGTTCACTTCGGACATCAAAAAAGAAGATGGAATCCAAAAATGAAAGAATATATTTATACATCAAGAGATGATATTTATATTATCGATTTACAAAAAACAGTTAAATTAATTGAAGAAGCATACGATGCTTTAAAGAAAATTGCTGAAAAAGGTGGAACAGTTCTATATGTAGGTACTAAAAAACAAGCTGTAGAAGCAATGGAAGAAAATGCTACTAGAACAAACATGTTCTTTGTAAATGAAAGATGGCTTGGAGGTACTCTTACAAACTTTAGAACAATTAGAAATAGAGTAAAAAGATTAGATGAAATAGAACAAATGGAAGAAGATGGAATATTTGAAGTTCTTCCTAAAAAAGAAGTAGCTAAAATAAAAAAAGAATATGATAAATTAAATAAAAACCTTCGTGGTATAAGAAATATGAAAAAATTACCACAAGCTTTAATTATCGTAGATCCTAGAGAAGAAGAAATAGCTATAAAAGAAGCAAGAAAATTAAAAATACCAGTATTTGGTATAGTAGATACAAATTGTGATCCAGATTTAGTAGATTATGTAATTCCTGCTAACGACGATGCAGTTCGTGCAGTAAAACTAGTAATTGGAGCACTTACTAATGCAATAGCAGAAGTAAATGGTAACGAATTAATGGATTGTGTATCTCCAGAAGATCAAAAGAAAGATTCTAAGAAAGAAAAACAAGATGTTGAAGAAGAAATAAAAGAAGTAAAAGAAGAAAAGAAAGAATCTAAAAAAGTAGAAAAAGAAGAACCAAAGAAAACAACTAAAAAAGAAGAAAAGAAAGAAGAAGTAAAAGAAGAAAAACCAGCTAAGAAAGAAACTAAGAAAGTTGAAAAAGAAGATTTATCTTCAAAAACTTTAACAGAATTAAAAGCTATAGCTAAAGAAAAAGGTTTAAAAGGTTATAGTACAATGAAAAAAGCTGATTTAGTAGCAGCATTAAAATAAGGAGGATAAAAGTTATGTTTACTGCACAAGACGTAAAAAGTTTAAGAGAAAAAACTGGAGCTGGAATGATGGATTGTAAAAAGGCTCTACAAGAAACAAACGGGGATATGGAAGAAGCAATAACTTGGTTAAGAGAAAAAGGAATTTCTAAAGCTGCTAAAAAAGCATCTAGAATTGCAGCAGAAGGTTTAACTAAAGCTGTAGAAAAAGGTAATAAAGCTGCAATAGTAGAGGTTAATTCTGAAACAGACTTTGTAGCAAAAAATGAAGCATTTACAAGTTTCGTAGATAATTTAGCTAATACTATAGTAGAATCAAATGTTTCTACTTTAGAAGAAGCAAATGAATTAAAAATTGATGGTGAAACAGTTGCCAATACAATTATAAATTTAACTGCTAAAATCGGAGAAAAAATATCTTTCAGAAGATTTGAATTAGTTGAAAAGAAAGAAACCGAAGTATTTGGAATATATTCACATATGGGTGGAAAAATCACAACTTTAGTAGTACTTGAAGGAGCAAGTCCTGACGTTGCTAAAGATGTTGCAATGCATACTGCAGCAATGAGACCATCTTACTTAAATAGTGAAGAAGTACCAAGTGATGTACTTGATAAAGAAAAATCAATTATGAAAGAACAACTTCTAAATGAAGGAAAACCTGAAGACAGAATTGAACAAATTCTTGTAGGAAAAGTTAAAAAATTCTATGAAGAAGTATGTTTAGAAAACCAAATATTTATCAAAGCTGAAAATAAAGAAACAGTTGGTAAATTTGTTGAACAAAATGGTGGAAAACTTGTAAAAATGGTTAGATATGAAGTAGGCGAAGGTATGGAAAAAAGAAATGAAAACTTTGCTGAAGAAGTTGCAAATCAAATAAATGGATAAAGTTATCTTGTGATAACTTTTTCTTGTTTTTAGAGGTGTTTATGAAAATAATATTTTTAGATATAGATGGAGTAATGCTTCCAATAGGAAGTAAGGATAAACTAATACCAGAAGATAAAATACTTCTTTTAAAAGGACTTATTGAAGAGACAGATTCTAAAGTAGTATTATCTTCAACGTGGAGACTTAATGCTAATAGAAAGTTTTATGAAGATGAAGACTATGAAAACTTAGTAAAATCATTAAAGAAACACGAAATAGAAATATACGATCATACTCCTGCTAAACAGATAAAAACAATAAAAAGACAGTTAGTAACAAAAAGTGGTATGACAATAGTAAACTATGTAACAGATCCAAATTCCACTAGAGGAGCAGAAATAAGTGATTGGTTAAAAGAAAATGAAACATCTTCTTTTGTCATACTAGATGATCAAGATTTTTACTTTGATTTATTTGGTTTGAAAGATAACTTTGTTAAAATAAATAATCCATATATGGGATTAGAACAAATAGATGTAGAACAAGCAAAAAATATTCTAAATGTAAAAATAAAAGTAAGAGAAAAATAGAGATTATTATATCTTTACATACAAAATAAATATAGTATAATATAATTAACTAAAGGAGAGATGATTATGGAGAATGATTATATAAGTTTAGCAAAAGAAAAAATGGATGGGGCTATTAAAAGTGTCGAAGAAAGATTTACTAGTGTTAGAGCAGGAAGAGCTAATCCTAGCATGTTAGATGATGTTTTTGTAGAAGCATATGGGTCAAAAATGCCTCTTAAACAAGTAGCAACTATATTTGTCCCAGAAGCACGACAAATAAGTATTAAGCCATTTGATAAAACCCTTCTTGGAGCTATAGAAAAGGCTGTTTATGAAGCAAATTTAGGACTTACCCCAAACAATAATGGAGAATCTATATTTTTAACAATTCCACCTTTAACAGAAGATAGAAGAAAAGATTTAGTTAAACAAGTAAAAGAATATGCAGAAGATGGAAGAATAAGAGTTAGAAATATAAGAAAAGACATGATAGATATGATAAAAGAAGATGATCATTCTGAAGATGAAGAAAGAAATATTATCGATAAACTTCAAGAAATAGTTAATGATTATAACAAAAAAATAGAAGATTTAACAAAAGAAAAAGAGAAAGATTTAATGGAAATATGATGTATATCATATTTTTTTTACAGATTTACAACACATTTAAGTAAAGTGAAGCAAAAAACTGTTGCAATGATATGAAAATGTGGTATAATTTTATTAGATAGCATATGGAAATATATATAAAATAAAGAGACAAATAGTCTAGTGAATTATGATAAAGTAATTATCATCATATGCTTGATTAAAAAGTAAAGGAGGTGGGACGATGGAAAAGGATAGAAGAGCTAGAGTAATAGCAATTGCAGCACTTCTAGTAGGAGTAGTAGGTCTTTCATTAGGTTTCGCTGCATTTACTAACACATTAACAATTAAATCATCTGCAGAAGTTGTAGTAGATAGTTCAGTATTCAATGTTGTTTTCTCTAAACAATCTGGATCTGTAGTTGATGGAAGTGTAACTCCAACACTTAGTCCTGCAAACGGACCTGCAAGTTTCACTGGAGCTAACGCTACTATCACTAACAGTGGTACTGGAGCACCAAAAATTGAAGGTTTAAAAGCTACATTTACTGCACCAGGACAAAGCGTTACTTATTCATTCTATACTAAGAATGCTGGAGCACTTAAAGCATATCTAACAAGCGTTAATTTTGCAGAAGTTACAACCGGTGCAACTAAAACATGTACTGCTAAATCAGTACAATCACCAGCAACACCTGCAACAGCTAGTTTAGTTGCTGCTGCTTGTAATGGTATTAGCTTAACAGTAACTCTAGGAAGTGAAAGTTTCACTCAAACAACTGCAAGAAATGCGTTTACAACAGCAACAGCACATGACTTAGAAGCTGATGGTTATGAAACAGTTACAGTTGTAATAGCTTATGCAGCTGGTTCAGCTCAAGCCGATGGTGACTTTGATGTTGCATTTGGTGATGTTACTTTAAATTATAGTTCAGTAGCAAGTTAATAGATTATAAAAAAATTCATTAAATTTATATATATACTTATAGGCACAGGCTGCTTATAACTTGTGCCTATAATATATTTTAACAAGATTATTTGGGAGGTAACAAAGTGAAAAGGGGATATAAAAAGTTACTAATTTTCGAACTATTTATTTTCATTATTTTGTTCCTAAATAGTTTTGTATGGAATATATTATCCGGTTACAAAATAAGTATATTTTTACTCGTAGTTTTATTCATTTTTCGGGGCGTTTTTGGATTTGAAAAAGACAAACATAGACATACAAAAGATTTTCTTATGGAAGTAATAATCTTCTTGATATCATTCTTCATTTTGTATTATTTGTTTGGAATTATAATAACTTTTTACGCAAATAACAGTTATTACACATTACTAGGTATAGTAGATTTCATTATACCTGCACTTATGTATGCAGTATTGAAAGAATACTTTAGATACATGATAATGTGTAAGTCAGAAGGTAGTAAATTGTTGTTTATTACAACAGTTGTTATGTTTGTGCTATTAGATACAACAACAGCTCTTTATTACAGAAACTTTGGTACAAACTATAACGTATTCTTATTCATAGCATTAACGCTATTACCTGCTATAAGTAGTAACTTAATTTTATGTTACTATACTACTAGAATTGGATATAAACCATTAATTTTATATTCATCAGTAATGGCAGTATACAAATACCTACTACCAATTCTTCCTAATCCAAACGAATACATTTCATCAATTATAACTTTTATAGTACCGTTAGCCTTAGGTTATAGGTTCTATAAAATTTCTAACATAGAACATGAGAGAGAGATTACTACAGAATACAGAGATAAGAAAATTAGACCATTAATTCTTTCAACTATTATAGTAATAATACTAGTATACTTTACTTCAGGTTATTTCCATTACTGGGCAATAGCTGTAGGAAGTGGAAGTATGGAACCTGAAATATATAAAGGTGATGTAGCAATAATAGAAAAGATTGATGGACAATATCAAAAATTAAAAAAAGGGCAAGTAATAGCCTTTAAGTATGACGGTATAATTATTGTTCATAGATTAATAAACATAATTGAAGATCAAGGACAGTACTACTTTTATACAAAAGGTGATGCAAACCCTAAACCAGATAATTATATGGTAAAAGAAGAAATGATTGTTGGAGTAGTAAATCACAAAATACCATACATCGGAATACCAACAGTTTGGTTAAATGAATTGTAGTAGGAGGTGAGAAAATGAAGAAAAAAGCAAAAAGAAAAGCAGAAGAAGACAAATTTGAAGATATAGAAGACGAAATAGAAAACGCAATGAACGATGTAGAAGAACAAGATGAAGAAGTAGATCTTGAAGCAGAAAAAGAAGTCGAAGAACCTGAAGAATCTGCTGTAGTTGAAGAAACTAAAGAAGACGTTGAAGATACTCCTGCAGAAAACAATGAAGAAGCAGAATTAGTTGAAGTTGTTGAAGAAGGAAAGAAAAAAGTACCGTTCTTCAAATTTGATAACAATGCTTACATGAGTTATGAACGAAAAGTATTAATCTATCTTATCCTAGTTCTAGGATGTGCAATTCTATCTACTATTTTTCTAACAAGATCATTTTCCACTGGAAAACAAGAACATATATCTTATAGAGAACAAAGTAGTCTAGATTATAAAGTATATTTAAAGAAAAACGACTTCTATGAAACAAAATATCTAGATAAAGATATGGTTTATGTAGCAAGTTTGATCAAAAGAATAGATGTAAATATTAAGTATTTATTCGATATAGATGAAAAGAGTAATATAAATTTTGATTATGATATCATTGGTAAATTAGCAATTACAGATAATGATGAAAAAGATGTATTCTTTGAAAAAGAGTACACATTATTAGAAAACAAAAAAGATGGCATGAAAGATTCAAAGAATTATGGTATCAATGAAAATGTAAGTATCAATTATGACTACTACAATAATTTAACCAATAAATTTAGATCAGATTATGGGATAGAAACAAAGAGTAATTTAATAATTTATTTCAAAGTAAATCAAAAGAGTGCTGAAGATAATAAGTATAAATTAGATACTAATAGTACTATGTCTTTAACAATACCATTATCAGAAAAAGCTATTAATATAAAAATGGATACTAAAGAAATAAATAAAGAAAGTCAATTATATAGAGATACAGCAGTAGTTGTAAGTAATTATATATATGCAATAGTAAGCGTTATACTTATCATAGTTTTAGCAATATTTATTGGACCACTTATTAAACTATTATTAAATATGAGAACTAAGAAATCTACTTATGATAAGTATGTAGAAAGAGTATTAAATGAATATGATAGACTTATCGTAGAAACTACAACACCTCCAAATATGAATGTTAATAACATAGTAAGAGTTCATTCATTTACTGAATTACTTGATGTAAGAGATAATTTAAGTCTACCAATCAAATATTATGTAATAAATAATCATCAAAAATGTAACTTCTATATTAATCACGGTGATGAACTATATTTATTAGTATTAAAAGCAGTAGATATAGAGGAAAAAAATAAAAAATAAAAGGTTTTCAAATGAAAGCCTTTTTTATTAAAATAAAACTTAAATAGATGATTATAGATTAAAAATATGTTATAATAATATAATAGGAATACTATAAAAGGAGGTGCAAATATGAAACAAAAAAATAAACTTAATAAAACAAATAAAAATTATCTTGTTATAACTCTTTTTGCGCCTCTAACAGCCTTAATAGTCTTATTAATAACCTTAGGATATTCAGCATTCCAAAGTACAGGAATGGTAAAGGATGCAGCAGCAACAGTAAGGCCAGAAACATTTGTAAGAGTAACAAATTTGGAAGTAGATACAACATCTAATGCAACAGTGATAAGTAAAGACTATAGCAGTGTAGGACATACTAACGGATATATTACTTCAATTTATAGCCAAGTAACATTTACAAGAACAACATCATCAGTAAAGTATGCAATAGATGTAACAAATTTTGGTAATGTAGAAATGGGTCTTGCCAGTATAACAGGACTTCCTAATAATTTAGATTATGAACTTGATACAAATGTATATGATATAGGTGAAAAGATATGTAATAGTAATAATCAATGTACTCTTGGAGCAAAGAAAACAATATATGTAACAATAAAATATAAAAGTGGAAGTGGAACAAATACAAGTACAACCCTAAATGCTAATTTTAATTTAAACTTTAAAGAATTACATAATATCTATTACAATAATACAGCAATAGATTATGTAATAGATGGCGGAAACAAAACAGTATCTTTAGGAAACAACCCTCCAACATATATAAGAGTAACAGGAACTCTTACAAATAGTAGTTATACATCACCAAATGTAACCTTAACAGCAGTAACAAGTGATATATACATAATAGAAGTTCATAAAGTATATGTAGATAACATAGCACAACAAGATACAGTAGATGATGGGGGAAATATAACAGTTAATTTAGGAAATAATGCTCCTGCAAATGCTTCAGATATAACAATAACAGGAACTTATAATACTAGTTCATATTCTAATCCTAACTTAACCTTAAACAATGTAACAACGGATATTTATATAACTATCTCAAGTGGTGGCGGTGGCAATGGTACTTGGACAGAACCCGTTGAAGATCATACTGTAACAGTATATGATCCTGACAATATGACTATTCCACCAAGCAGTACCATTAAATATGAAGAAGTAGCTGGACAACCTCAAATTTCAACAGATTCAAGTGGTAATATAACTCGCTTTGAATATACAAATATTGATACAACTAATGGAATGAGTTTACCTTCTGGGGGAGTTGATACTGGAGTATTAGCATTCGATGGTCGTGACTTTACTGCAACACTAACTGCAACCTTATCATTTTCAAGTTGTACCAAAAGTATTTGCCCTATACTAGGAGCCGCTACTAAAACAACTTCAGTAAATGGAACATTAATATATGAAATGAGAGTAGCTTCTTCTGGATATGGTCACAATGCTTCAGGTACTAATCAAAGTCCGCCATATAACAAATTTAGATTTGGACGTTATGAAAATAGTAACGCTACTGGTAGTGATGATTTTAATATCAATAGTAGAGTTACATCATCTACATCAAGCGGTAGATATGGTTACAATTCAAGTACCGGTACAGTTAAACTTACATTTAAACTATATTATACAAATGGTGTCTTCTCATCAGAAATATATGATGCTTCAGGTAATATACTAGCTAAACCTCACAATAATATGACAATTACATTTAGCGATACAAGTGGATCCACTTTTAATGACATAACTGTAGAAGTAGGACATTTCCAACATAACACAGAATATACTCACACATTCGCAATTCATGAGTTCCAAGTAGTGAAATCCTAGAACAAATAATATAGCAAAGTAAAATAAAGGAGGTGCAAAAATGATAAACAAAAATAAACATAATAAAACAAAAAATAAGTATTTTAATATTACTCTTTTTGCGCCTCTTATTGCTTTAATAGTATTATTTATAACCTTAGGATATTCAGCATTCCAAAGTACAGGAATGGTAAAGGATGCAGCAGCAACAGTAAGACCAGAAACATTTGTAAGAGTAACAAATTTGGAAGTAGATACAACATCTAATGCAACAGTAATAAGTAAAGACTATACTAGTGTAGGACATACTAATGGATATATAACTTCAATTTATAGCCAAGTAACATTTACAAGATCAACATCCTCAGTAAAGTATGCAATAGATGTAACAAATTTTGGTAACGTAGAAATGGGTCTTGCCAGTATCACAGGACTTCCTAATAATTTAGATTATGAACTTGATACCAATGTATACGATATAGGAGAAAAGATATGTAATAGTAATAATGAATGTACTCTTGGAGCAAAGAAAACAATATATGTAACAATAAAATATAAAAGTGGAAGTGGAACAAATACAAGTACAACTCTAAATGCTAACTTTAATCTAACTTTTAAAGAATTACATAATATTTATTACAACAGTACAGCAATAGATTATGTAATAGATGGAGGGAACAAAACAGTATCGTTAGGAAACAATCCACCAACATATATAAGAGTAACAGGGACATTAACAAATAGTAGTTATACATCACCAAATGTAACATTAACAGCAGTAACAAGTGATATTTATATAATAGAAGTTCACAAAGTATATGTAGATAACGTAGTACAACAAAATACCGTAGATAATGGTGGAAATATAACAGTAAACCTAGGAAACAATGCTCCTACAAACTCTTCAGATATAACAATAACAGGATCTTATGGTAGTTCCTCTTATAATAATCCTAATCTTATATTAAACAACGTAACGACAGATATTTATATTACAATAGGTTCAGCACCTGTTCCAATAACTATAAGTGAAAAGATAGAAAGTGTAATTGAAGGAATAACACCTGATAGTAATGGCATGTATACTGGAGCCGCAGGATCTGGTTGTACTAATAAAATAATAGATGATGGCACATCAGATCATAATCTTAGATATGTTGGATCAGATCCATGTAACTATGTAACATTTAATGGTGAAACATGGAGAATAATTGGAGTATTCTACAACATGGGTTCAGATCCTTTGGTAAAATTAGTTAATGGAACAGCACCATATAGCACTTCAGTCAAGTTTAATAATAATAACAAGAATGGTGGTAACGTATGGGGATCAAATAGCTTGTCCAGTTCAATGCAAAGCATTTCTGCAGCTTCTAACAGCATGGTTCAAAGTGTACAGTGGAGAATTGGAGGACCTCAATACAACTCAAATACCGCGGCATCCTTCTATTCTAGTGAAACGAGTAAAACAAGTTCAAGCGTTTCTATTGGATTAATAAATGCTGCAGACTTTGGATATGCTACAGACAATATAAGTTCATGTAGAAGTTCAAACTTAGGTAGCTGGACTGTTGCAAACTGTGTAACAGATCATAACTGGTTATATTTAGATAATTATAATAGTTTTACAGTAACAACTGTAGGTACTGGTAACTCAATCTACAGAGTAACAACAGGTAAAGTTATTGTTTCTACAACGATTAATACTAATTCGGCAGCAAGAGCAGCACTATACTTAAAAGCAGATATTCTATATGATTCAGGTGATGGATCAAGTGGAACCCCATATACATTGAAAACAAGTTAAAAGTGGTTTCCACTTTTTTATTTAAAACAAACTCTTGTTCGTTATTTAAAAATAAGTTATAATAAATTAAAGAGGTGATAAGATGGAAAGAATTATAATGCATATAGATGTAAATAACGCCTTCTTATCATGGACTGCAGTAGATTTATTAGAAAAAGGATATCCTATCGATATAAGAGAGATTGAAGCAATAATCGTAGGGGATAAAACAAAAAGAAGCGGTATTGTCTTAGCAAAAAGCCCGCCTGCTAAAAAGAAAGGTGTAGTAACTGCAGAGACAATATACTCCGCTAAAAGAAAATGTCCTAATTTAAAAATGTTCCCTCCAAATTATTACATGTATAAAGAAAAAAGTAATAGTTTATTTAAATTATTGTCTAAATATACACCTGATATTGAAGTAGCATCAATAGATGAATGTTATTTAGATTACGGAAAAGTAAAAAGTATGTATGGAGATCAGCTAGAATTTGCCAAAAACTTACAAAAAGAAATATTTGATACTCTAAAATTTACCGTCAACATAGGTATAGCAAATAACAAACTATGTGCCAAAATGGCATCAGACTTTTCAAAACCCAATAAAATACATACATTATATGATTATGAAGTAAAAGAAAAAATGCATCCTCTTCCAATAGAAGATCTTTTTGGAGTAGGGAAACAAACATCTAAAAAACTAAGAGATATAGGTATAAATACAATTGGAGATCTCGCTAATAAAAAAGAACAAGATTTAAGAAGAATATTTAAAAACCAGGCTCATTATCTAATTCAAATAGCAAATGGTATAAGTAATAGTGAAGTAGATTCTAGTACCTGGATACCCAAAGGAATAAGTAATGAAATAACTCTTGAAGAAGATACATCCTCTATAGCAGAATTAAATAAATACTTAAGTGTCTTATCAGAAATGGTATCAAAACGAATTAGAAGAGAAAACAAATACGCTAGCACCATATGCGTAATACTAAAAGACTCTAGCTTTAAGAGATATTCACATCAAAAGAAACTAAAAAACCCAATAAGTAGTTATGATGAAATATATAAATATTCAAAAGAAGTTTTGGAAGCATTCTATAACAATGAACCAATAAGACTAATAGGTATAAGACTAGATAATTTAAAAGAAGAAAAAAACTATCAAACATCACTCTTTGAAGAACCTAAGGAAGATGAAATAGATAAAATAATGGATAGTATTAATAACAAATATGATAAAAGCGTTATAAAAAGAGCATCAAATATTGATAACAAACGTTTTTAGAGTTATTATATAGTAAAGGAGGGTATATGAAAACAATAGAGAATATTAACCTACAAGGTAAAAAAGTTATACTAAGATCTGATTTAAATGTAACAATAAAAGATGGAAAAATTATAGATGATACTAGAATAAAAGCAAGTTTAAAAACAATAGAATACATATTAAATCAAAATGCTAAATTATTAATAATGTCACATTTAGGAAAAGTAAAAACAGAAGAAGATAAAGAAAAAAATGATATGAGAATAGTTTATGATAGATTAAATGAACTATTACCAGACAAAGTATCTTTTATAAACGATACAAACTATAAAAATATTGAAGAAACTTTATCAAAGATAGACTATGGTAAAGCATTATTAATGCAAAATACAAGATATGAGGATTTAGTGAATAAAAAAGAATCTAATTGTGATGAAGAATTAGCCAGAAACTGGGCTTCTCTCGGAGATATATTTATAAATGATGCATTTGGTACAATTCATCGTAAACATGCCTCAAATTATGGAATATCGTGCTATTTACCTAGTGCAATTGGTTTCTTAATACAAGAAGAACTAGATCATTTAAATATACTAGATAATCCAGAAAAACCATTCATAGTAATAATGGGTGGTGCTAAAGTATCTG
Organism: Bacilli bacterium; assembly: GCA_017438635.1. Taxonomy (GTDB): domain Bacteria; phylum Bacillota_I; class Bacilli_A; order RF39; family UBA660; genus UMGS1449. Next base: position 12,100 of record JAFRUZ010000017.1, read on the forward strand.
ATAAAGTAGAAATAATAGATTCTATGATGAAAAAAGCAGATTATATTTTAATTGGAGGAGCAATGGCTAACACTTTCCTAAAAGCAAAAGGTTATGAAATAGGAAGTAGTTTATATGAAGAAGAAGCAATAGTTACTTGTAAAGAATTATTTGAAAAGTATGATAATAGAATAATTCTTCCAGTTGATTTCTTTGGAAAAACAAATGATAAAAAAGAATTAGAAAACCTAGAAAACATTTCAAAAGATTTCCAAATATTAGATATAGGAACAGAAACAATCAACAATTATAAAAAATTATTACAACAAGCAAAGACAGCATTTTGGAATGGTCCACTAGGACTATATGAAGAAGAAGATTTTAGATATGGTACAAAAGAAATATTAGAATATATTAAAGATAATGTAAAAACAGTAATCCTTGGAGGAGGAGACATAGTATCTGCTTCAAATATCTTAGGATATACCAAAGACATAACATTTGCATCTACTGGAGGAGGAGCTACTTTAGAGTATTTATCTAATCATAAAGAGCCAGGATTAATAAATATGGAGTAATATGAAAAGAGTAGTAGTATTAAATCATAAATCATATCTAAAACATAATGATATAAAGAGTTATCCTATAGAAATCAATGATTACATTAGAAGTGATCAAACAGTAATAATATGTCCTAGTAGTCTTTATATTCCATATTTCAAAGGTAAATATAACTTTAAACTAGGAAGCCAAAACATAGAATATGAAAACATAACTGGAGAAATAACTGGTTCTGTTTTAAAATCAATGGAAGTAAGATATACCTTAATTGGTACAAATGATAGAAAAAATACAAAAGAAGAGAACATAAATAAAAAAATAAAAGAAGCTTTAAACAATAACATAAGACCTATAGTAGTAGTTGGAGAAACTTACTATGAAAAAGAGTTAAAGAAAACCGCTAACGTTATAAATCAACAAATAAATGACTATTTTAAGGGTATTGATGTAAAACAGGATATAATCATATGTTACTCTCCAAATTGGTCATATACAGGTAAACAAATACCTACTAACGAATATATATCTGAAGCAGTAGAACTAATTAAAAATATAATCAAACGCAAGTATAACGAAAATATAAAAGTTATATATGGTGGAAATATAACATTTAATAATGTAAAAGAACTTGATAAAATTAAGGCTATAGATGGTTATTTGATTGGAAAGATAAGTACAAATATTAATGAGATAAAAAAACTTTTAAATACAATGGAATAAGTTCGACAAAACAAGACAAAAAAAACTCTAGAACTTATTCTTTTTTTGTAGTAAAATTAACCTAGCGTGGTAGTAAGAAAGGAGAAACTATGGAAAAAATTAAAGCAGTTCTAATAGATGATAATATATCTCTAGTAGAAATGATTAAAGAGTATTTTAGTAGTAATCACGCAGGAATTGAAGTAATATATACTGCAAGCAATGGTAAAGAAGGGTTCGACATAATTAATAAAAAACAAGATGAATATGAATTAATAATTCTAGATTTAGTAATGCCCAAACTAGATGGTCTTGGAGTTTTAGAAGAAATGAGGAAAGCAAATATTGATAAAAAAGTAATTGTACTGACATCATACAGTAGCCCAGATATGATAAGAAAAGTATCAGAGTACGGAGCAAGTTACTATTTATTAAAACCATTTGAACTTCCAGAATTAGAAAAGAAGATTATCGAAACAGTTGATAAAGAAAAAGAAGTTAACAAATCAATAAATCTTTATAAACACAATCTTCAAGTATCTATAACAAATATACTGCATGAACTTGGAGTACCATCTCATATCAAAGGATATCAGTATATAAGAGAATCAATTATGATAGTATATGATAGACCAGATATTGTCGGAGGTATAACAAAAGAATTATATCCAGAAGTAGCAGAAAAATATGACACAACTGTATCAAGAGTAGAAAGAGCAATAAGGCATGCTATTGAAGTGTCATGGAACAGGGGTAGTTGGGATTTAATGGAAGAAATATTTGGGCATAGTATAGATATAGATAAGGCCAAACCTACAAATAGTGAATTCATTGTAACTATTGCAGATAAATTAAAATTAGAGTTTGAAAAAGTAATTGTATAGATAAGATATTCTTATCTTTTTTATTTACAAAAAAAAGGTAGAATGATAAAATTAAATCGTGTAAAAAGAAGGAGTGTAGTATATGAATTATTTATTATATATAGCTATATTACCAGTAGCTTTACTATTATATTATATATATAAAAAGGATACACACAAAGAACCAGGTAATGTATTAGCTAAAATATTCTTTTTCGGAGTACTTGCAATAATACCTGCGGGGATCTTAGAAGTAATAGTAGGACCTTTTTTCCCAATAGAAAACTATAGAAGTATACCTCTACTATTTCTAAATGTATTTATTGCCGTTGCTTTAATAGAAGAATTTGTAAAATGGTTAGTAATAAAACTTATAATATATAAGAGTGAACACTTTGATGAAACTTTTGATGGAATAGTATATGCAGTATTTGCTTCACTAGGATTTGCATGCCTTGAAAATATTATGTATGTTATAACCAGTGGTGCCGGAACTGGTATTGTAAGAGCAGTAACAGCAGTACCACTACATGCTTGTACAGGAATTATTATGGGTTATTTTATAGGAAAGGCAAAACTATCTGCAAAGAATGGTCAAGCATCACAAGAAACAACAAATATAATACTAAGTTTATTAATACCAACTACTGTTCATGCTATATATGACGGTCTTATATTTACTAAAAGAATGGAATTTATTATTGCATGGGGAGTATTTATAATAGCAATATATATAATTTGCTTCATATTAGTTAAAAAATCTACTAACTCAAATGAATCAACGGAAACAGTATCAGTAGTAAAAACTATACCAGTAACTGATAGTACTGAATCAATAAATAACGAAGCTCCAGTAATAGAACCTGCACCTCAAATAATAACTCAAGAAGTTACTGATCAAAATACAGATAATTCTAAAGGAATTTTTTGTACTCATTGTGGGAATAAGATAGATGGTAGCAATTTCTGCCCAAAATGTGGACATAAGAATAATTAAAAGCACTAAGTGCTTTTTTTGTTGACTTTTTTGTGGCCACGTTCTATAATTAAAGTAGAAAAATAGTAAAGAGGAGGCATTTTATGGAACGAAAGATTATGAACGACCTAAAAAAATGGAAGATGGATATATACAAAAAACCGTTGTTATTAAACGGAATATCAGGATGCGGAAAAACACACACAGTACTTGAATTTGGTAAAAGTGAGTATAAAAACCTAGTATACTTTGATTGCCAAGACAATTTAGAGTTAAGTTACGTCATTGAAAAGAATACTACACCAGATAAACTAATACGTGGTCTATCAGCAATCTCACTTGAGACCATAATGAAAGAAGATACACTTATTATCTTTGATAACGTTACAGAAAAGATAATTACAGCAGTAAAAAAACAATTTGCTAGTAATGAATATCATATAGTAATGATAACTAGTAACAACAAATTAGTAAAAAAACACAAAGCAGAAGGTGTTAGTTACAAAAAAATGGATTTAGTATCTTTCCCAGAATATTTAAAATATGTAGGCAAAGAACAAATGATTGATTTCATAATAGATTCATTTAAAAGCAATAAACCAATGGCTTTCCACAGTTTAGCAATGGAATTATACAATGATTTTGTATTAACTGGAGGATATCCTGGAGCTATAGTTAATTACAAAGAATATGAAGATCATAATATACTAAGTAATGTTCATGATAAAAACATAAAACTAATGAAATATAAACTTATTGGTCTAGATAATTTAATAGATATAAAAAGAGGACAAGAAGTATATGACAATATTTCAATCCAACTTTTAAAAGATAATAAAAAATTCCAATATGGAAGTATAAAAGCTGGCGGAAGAAGTAAAGAATATGAAAAATCTATTGAATTTATGGAAGAAAACAGTTTAATAATAAAAAGCACTAGAGTTACAGAATTAACAGTACCTCTATCAAAATCAAAAGATGAAGAAAGTTTCAAATTATATTACAATGACTCTGGAGTTTTATTTAAAAAACTAAATATAAGTAGTAATAGATTAGTAACTAACGAAAAATTATTAGAATTATTATATGAAAACAACATAGTAAGTACTTTAACAAGCAATGGATTTAATATTTATCATTACCATTCTGGAGGTAAAGCTTTTATTGATTTGGTAATTCAAACTAGAACAGGAAAAATTACTCCAATAGAAATAATGCATGGAGAAGATAATACTAAATCAAAAAGCCTTACTCTATCTATGAAAAAATATAATTTAAATTTAGGTGTTAGATTCACTTCTGGAGATTTTAAAATGAAAAATAATATAAAATATATCCCTTATTATGCAGCCTTTTGTATTGTAGAAAGTTTATAGGATAACAGATGAAAAAAGTTATATTTACCATCTTAGATGGTTTTGGTATAAGAGAAGAAACAAAAGGTAATGCAGTAAAAAATGGTAATACAAAGGCTATAGATAAATTAATAAAAGAATTCCCAAATTCAAGGTTAAAAGCAAGTGGAGAAGAAGTAGGCCTTCCAAAAGGTCAAATGGGGAATAGTGAAGTTGGTCATATTACAATTGGTTCAGGGAGAGTTGTAAATCAACCACTTCAAAAAATAAACAAAGCTCTAGAGGATAAATCGTTTTATAACAATAAAGAAATATTAAAAGCAATAGAACACGCTAAAAAGAACAATTCAAAACTTCATATTTTAGGACTTCTTTCTGATGGTGGAGTTCATTCTCACATAAATCATATATTTGCCTTAATACAAATGGCAAAAGATGAAGGAATTGATAATCTATATATTCATGCTTTCTTAGATGGTAGAGATGTAGGATATAATTCAGCAGGAGAGTATATTGAAAAACTAGAAAACTATCTAAAGAAACAAAAAACAGGTAAACTTGCTACTATTTCTGGAAGATTCTACTCTATGGATAGAGAAAAAGCTTGGGATAGGACTAAACAGAGTTATGATGCTTTAGTTAATAAAAAAGGTCCAATAAATAGTGATTATAAAGTAGTTCTTGAAGAAAACTATAAAAAAGGAATATATGATGAGTTTATACCTCCAACAATAATTGATGAAAACGGAATAATTGAAGATAATGACAGTATGATAGTTGCAAACTTTAGACCTGATAGAATACCTCAATTAATTGGAGCCTTTGCAAATGATGATTTTTCACACTTTAAAACACAAAAATTAGAAAATTTATACATAGTAACAATGATGCCTGTATCAGACACCTTAGATATTCCATCGGCATTTAGTCATGACAAAATAAACAATACTCTTGGAGAAATACTTTCAAGAGAAAACTATAGAGTATTAAGAATTGCAGAAACAAGTAAATATCCACATGTAACACACTTTATAGATGGTGATAAAGATGTAGATTTAAAATATACAACAAAAATAATGATTCCAAGACAAAATGTAGATACATATGATCAAAAACCAGAAATGAGTGCTGAAGAAGTAACAGAAAAAATAAAACGTTTAATTAATGACTATGATTTTGTAATAGTGAATTATGCCAATGGAGATATGGTAGGACATACTGGTAATTATGAAGCGGCTTTAAAAGCAGTAGAAGAATTAGATAGATGTGTAAGACATTTATATGAACTATGTTTCCAACAAGATATTCTCTTAATCATCACTGCGGATCATGGAAACTGTGAAGAAATGATAAGACCAGATGGTAAACCACACACATATCATACAACCAATAAAGTACCGTTTATTGTATGTGATAAAAAATATAAAGTAGAAGATGGAGAACTATCTGATATAGCACCATCAATATTAAATATCTTAAATATAGATATCCCAAAAGAAATGACTGGGAACATTATAATTAAAGAAAAATAATAAAAAAACAAAAGCAAATTACTATAAAAAGTAGTTTGCTTTTTATTATCCAAATTTGACAAATAAGTGCATTTCTGATAAAATATGTAACTGTCACGCAAAAAAAAGAGGTGTATTAATATGTTTTATGATGAAATACAAGCTATAGAAAAGTGTGAAGAAGAACCGTCCCAGATATTCAATCTAATAGATGAGGGACACTTAGAAACATTAGAAAAAATACTAAGGAAAAAATGGGCATCTGTTAATATAACAAATTCTCATGATGACGATATATTAAGTTATTTACTAGAAAAAGGTCACTATGAAACAGTGCTTAAACTAATGAAAAAGCAAGATTGGAATGTAAACCATCAAAATAAAGATGGTAATACATTTGCACACATCCTTGTTTCTAAAAAGTATTTGGAAGTAATAGATATAACTAAAGAGTTATATAAAAACAAAAGATTCATTCCCAATATAAGAAATAAAAATGGTGAAACAATCTTAGATATATCTTTATACAAAGATAATATTTATACTGCAGTAAAAATACTAAAAGATAAGAGATTTAACAACATAGATTTAATGTCATTTAAAAATCTATATGAAAAATATGTAAAAAACGATAAATATGGTACATATTCAAAAATAAATAACTTACAAGTAATCATAGATAACTTAAAAGATAGACAATTATTACCAAAATTAAATAAAGTAATAGATACTCTATCAAATGACTTAAATGACATAAAAAAATCATTAAAACAAGGAAATATAGAAACATTAGATAATGTAATATATAATGTCTTAGATAATTAGGTAAATTATTGATTAATTTACCTTTTTATTTTATAATCTTAAACGGGAAGTGATTCTTATGAACATGCCATCATTAAAAGAAGCAAGAAAAAGAACAAATAAAGAAGTAATAACTGAAAAGTATAAAAAGAATAAAGAATTGGGAAAAACTTTAAAAAATAAAACATTTCATATAAAGACATATGGTTGTCAAATGAATGAACATGATAGTGAAAACATGATAGCTATGTTAAAAGAATATGGAATGAAAGAAGTAGAAGACTTTGAAAATGCTGATTTAATCATTTTAAATACCTGTTCTATAAGAGAAAATGCTCATAATAAGGTATTTGGTATGTTAGGCAGAATAAAACATTTAAAAGGCATAAAAAAAGATATCATAGTAGGTATGACAGGTTGCATGGCTCAAGAAGAAGTAGTAGCAAATACTATATTAAATAAATATAAATGGATGGATTTTGTACTGGGAACTCATAATATTCACAAATTACCAGAAATAGTAGAAATCTCTTTCAAAGAAAGAAAACTAAAGATAGAAGCACCATCTATTGAAGGAGATATTATAGAAAACATGCCTGCAGATAGACAAAATAAATACAAAGCTTATGTAAATATAATGTATGGATGTGATAAATTCTGTACTTATTGTATAGTTCCTTATACAAGAGGTAAACAAAGATCTAGAAACAAAGATGATATCTTAAAAGAAGTAAAAGATTTAATAAAAGAAGGATATAAAGAAGTAACACTTCTAGGACAAAATGTAAATGCTTATGGAAAAGATAGAAAAGATAACTATAATATGGCTAATTTACTAGAAGATGTAGCAAAAACAGGAATAGAAAGAGTAAGATTTATGACATCACATCCATGGGATTTCACAGATGAAATGATAGATATAATAGCAAAATACCACAACATAATGCCAAGTATACACTTACCAGTTCAGTCTGGTAACACAAGAATTCTAAAATTAATGGGTAGAAGATATACTAAAGAACAGTACCTTGACTTATTCCATAAATTAAAAGATAAAATAGATAAGGTAGCAATTTCTACTGATATAATTGTAGGTTTTCCAGGAGAAACAGAGGAAGAATTTGACGACACGCTAGAACTAGTTAATGAATGCAAATTCGATCTAGCATATACATTTATTTTCTCTCCAAGAGTAGGAACACCTGCTGAAAAAATGAAAGATGATATATCAATAGAAGAAAAAGAACAAAGATTATACAAACTAAACGAATTAATTAATAAATATGCTCTAGAAAATAATAAAAAACTTGAAGGGAAAATAGTAGACGTTTTAGTAGAAGCAGAAAGTGATAAATTAGGGTATTTAATGGGATATTCTGATACTAATAAACTAGTTAATTTAAAAGGAAATGAAGACCTTATAGGTAAAATAGTAAAAGTTAAGATACTTGAGGCTAAAACATGGAGTTTAAACGGAGAATATGTAGAATAACATATTCTTTTTCATTGATATATGCTATAATCACAATAGAGGTGTAGTATGAAAAAGAAAAAAAGAAATAAATCAAAAACAAATAAAAAGTATTGGTTAATACCTACTATAAGTTATGGGATTAGTATAGGTTTACTGATTTTATTAGTCAATGTAGGGGGGGTTGGAGAGATTGGGACAATATTGTGGTTTGTAGTCACTATAATAGGAATAATAAGCAGTTTTTTTATGAAAAGTAAACAATGGTCTATTGCTGCAATAGGATTTTTAGTATTTGCTGGAATTGCGCTTACAAGAGGAATTATAAATGAAACAGATTTTGGATGTACCTTTATTGGAATTAGTGGTGGTCTTGATTCCAATGAAATAAGTGGAATTACATATCGCGGTTTCAATAAATATGATTGTAAAACACAGAATACAATAATTACAATATTGGCGATAATACAGTATATATTTTTAATATTGGGAACAATTGGCTTTGTAAAAGCAGTATATTTATCGACTAAAAAAGATAATAATAAATGAGGCTAAAACATGGAGTTTAAACGGAGAATATGTAGAATAACATATTCTTTTTTTATCAACAAATATTACCTTTTTGCATACATTAAAATAGGGAGTGATATAATGGCAAACTATAGAGAAATTGTTACTAAAACAGTACTTGGAAAGGCCAAAAAAGCTTTTACTAATCATTATTCTTTAACACCTGAAGAAAAACCTTCTACAATACTAGGATGTTGGGTAATAAATCATAAATTCGAAGGATTTCAAGACAATAAAAAAGTAAGAATAAAAGGTACTAGTGATGTTAATATTTGGTATGCTTATGACAAAGACACTAAAACATTAGTATCTAAACAAACAATCAGTTATGACGAACTGTTAAATGTTTCTAAAAAAATAGAAAGTGATCTAACAGATAGTAGTGAAATAATTGTCAGAAGTTTAAAAGCGCCAACATGTACAAAAGTAGAGATAAAAGACGGAAATATAGAATATGATATTGAAAAAGAATTAGGAATAGAAATAGTGGGAGATGCTAAAGTTAGAATAGCAATAGATGACAATGAAGATGAATGGGAAGATTTAACAGAAAACAAAGAAGAAGATGTCATGGAAGATATAGATAAAAGCGTAAAAGAAGATTTTATTGACGAAAATAACCTATAAAATAATTATAGGTTTTAATTTGTCAACTTTTTAGGTTGACAAACATAGTTTTATGTAGTACAATACATTTGCATTGAAAGGAGCGAAAAAATATGGCAGTAAAAATTAGATTAACTAGAATGGGTGCTAAGAAAAGACCAAGTTATCGTATTGTAGCTACAGATACAAGAAGTCCAAGGGATGGAAAATACTTAGAATTAATAGGATTCTATAATCCACTTTCTAATCCTGCAGAAATAAAAATAGATGAAGAAGTAGCAATAAAATGGATTAATAACGGAGCAATTTTAACTGACACAGTAAAAGATTTGTTTAAAAGAGCTGGAATTATGAAAAAAATCCATGAAGAAAGAAAAAATAAATAATGGAAATTCAAAAACTAATTGAAGACATAATCTTATCTTTGGCAGAAGATAAAGAAATGGTCAAAGTAAAAGAATTCCCTTCAGATAATGAAAAAGAAATGTTATTTGAAGTAGTTATTTCTGAATCTGATATGCCTAGAGTAATAGGCAAAAATGGAAAAGTAATAAATTCAGTAAGAACAATAGCGCAAGCTAGTAGCTATTTAAAAGAAAATAAACAAATAAAAATTAATATTGATAGTATTTAATCTATTGACAAAGATAAAAAAACAAGTATAATTATAAGTGTCCTTGAAAAAGGATCGCTTATCTGGGGAATTAGCTCAGCTGGCTAGAGCACCTGCCTTGCACGCAGGGGGTCGCGGGTTCGAATCCCTTATTCTCCACCAATATGTATTTTTCCCTTATTTTATAAGGGTTTTTATTTTTTTAGGTACTATTTAGGTACTATTTTTTTTATATTTTTTATAAATTATCTAGTAAATTAACTATTTCATCTTGTATATTTGGGAATAAATGCATATAAGTTTTTTGCATCACATCTATAGTGTGTCCCATGCGTTCTGACATCATTATAAAAAACCTTGTAGCATCTGTTTGCCCTGACTTAAGATACTCATTTATTAACAATGATACATGACTATGTCTGAATTCATGCATTGTTATCTCATTTATTCCACTTAAATTAAAATACTGTCTCTTATGCCTGTCTATAGTTGTCTGTGGTAAAAATCTACTACCACCAAAAACAAACCATTGATTTGAAAAATCTTTATATTTAGTCATGCTTTGCTTATATAACAATAATTGTCTTTTTAAAGTAGAGCTCATGCTTATTGTTCTTGGTTTGTTAGTTTTAGGAGATGTTATCTTATAAACGCTTGCAGTTTTCACAGATAGAGTTTTATTTATAAGTATAGTTGATTTATTAAAATCTATATCTTTCCAGGTCAATGCTTGCATTTCTCCTTTTCTACAACCAGTATAATATGCAAATATAAAAAATGTTTTCCACAATTCGTCATCTATGACAGAAATAAACTTATTAAATTCATTATAAGTTATATAACGTATTTTTTCTATAGATGCAACTTCTTCTTTTTTTACTTTAAAACGTCCATACATGCTAACGGGGTTATAAGCTAGGCCATAGTTTTTTACAGCAAAATCCATAATGTTTTTCAAAACAGAATATATTTTGTTTAAATATGAGGCCGTAGAAACGCTTTTTTTTAGGATTTCAGCCCATTTCCTGATAACTGAGGTATTTATATCAGAAATATAATAATCGACAAAAAATGGGCGAATATGGGCGTTATATGCATTTATATAAGTAGTATAAGTCGACTCTTTCCTAACCTCATATAAACTATTAAAATAATCTTTGGCAACTAATACAAAAGGTTTTCTTATTGGATTATCTCTTTTTAAAAGAAATAATGCCTCTTCTTCTTGGGCTTCTTTTTTGGTAGCATACCTTTTAGATTTATATGGTTTTCTATCTTTGTATACTTTAAAGTACCACGATCTACCGTCTTTTGTTTTATTTTTATCTTTATAAACTGCCATTTTTTATCAACTCCAATCTTTACAAATGTAAAGTTTTTTTATATAATAGAGTATGTAAAAGGAGAATGTCTTCCTTGGTCGGTTGATATAATCTTTTTACATATATTTGGCTCTGCATTGCCGTGCAGGGCTTTTTTTATTAACTTAATTGATTTAATAATGATACTATTGCATCATATTGTGGGAAACCACTTTCGATTGTGTATGCATATCCATTTTTTACAACTGCATCAAAATCATAATCCATAGCACTAACTTCAAGTTTTTGATTTTTTTCTGCTTTTTTGTATGCATCGCTATTTTTATCAAATTGATATATTTCTATTGCTTTTTCATTTGAAAGCAATTTGAAACCATCTTTTGCTCCAACTAATTCGTAAGAAGCTTCTGTTTTCTCTACAGTAATATTTAATGCTTCTATTTTAGATTGGATATTAGATAAATTGATGTTTTCTTTTGTTTGTGTAGGCACTGTGTTTGAACTATCAGATACTTCTGAAGTTTTCTCTTTTCCACAACCTGTTAATAACAAGCATACAACTAATGCAATAACAATTAATCCTTTCTTTTTCATTTTTTTACTCCTTTCCTAATACATATTTATAAAAACTCCTGTACTAGCAAGTTTCTATCAGATATTTAATATATTTGTCTGCCTCATCTTCATATTTATCGATTTTTAAAGCAAACAGATCGTTATCATATTGCTCTAACTGATTAAGTTCTATATGTGCTAATTCATGCAATATAGTCTTTTTTCTTTTGTAATATGATAAGCACTCATTAACTATAATTACAAATATACCTTTATGTTGAAACACAAAGCCGTTAATTCCTTTTGGTAGTTCTTTATACCTTATAGTTGCATTTATATAATCTAATAATTCTTTTTGTGTAATATTTCCTTTTAATAAATTATATATATTCATAATACTTACTCCTTTCGAGAATAAGCACCTATACTAGCATACTTAATCTTCCCCTAACTCCTCATCTATTTCTTTCTTTGTTTCTTCTAATATGGTTTTTATAATCATTTTGTCTTTATCCGATAAATGATCTTTATATTTGCTAAATAATATTTCGGTCTCGTCTATAGTTTTAGATTGATCGAAATCTTCAATTAAATTAGATTTTTTGATACCAAAATAATTTGCAAGCATTTCTATATTATCAATTCTTGGATATTTTTTTGCGTTCATCCAGTCACTAAATGTAGAAGGAGTTATTTCCAAATCACTACATACGTCTGAAGCAGTCTTGCCAGAAACTTTTAAATAATATCTTAAATTATGAGCCAAAACTTCCTTGTTGCCTAAATTGGATATATCCGACATATTATCATCTCCTCTCTGTATATATTATACGCTAAAAGAGTACAAAAATCAATAAGATATGTAAAATTTTACGCAAAAAGTGAAAAAAAGTATTGACATACGCTAAAAGCGTATTATATAATGAAACTGTAAGGAGGAGATAATTTTGAAGTGGACGCTAAAAGCCATAAGAACAAATCTAAATTTAACTCAATCAGAAATGGCCGAAAAACTTGGAGTATCAAAGGAAACATACCAAAATTACGAAAATTATAAGACATATCCTGATGTTCCTGTAATAAAAAAAATAATAGAATTATCAAATATTGATTTTGACGACATTATTTTTTTGCCAAATCAATACGCTAAAAGCGAAGACAAGGAGGTGTAAATATGCCAGTGTGGTTGCAAACAATAACAGTACTATTAACTTTTATAGTTGCAATTACCTATATAGGTAATAAATACCATAAAAAATAAGATCGACCAAGGAGGACTATATGAAATCAAAAGAAGATATATTAAACCAATTATATCTTACAGCAGAGGATTTATTAATCTTAATACCTGAAATGAAATATCATAGAGCACTTGATGTTATTAATGAGGTGCGAAAAGAAATGGAAGAAAAAAAATACTTTCTTCCAATATCAAGAAAAAAACTAGCATTAACAAAGCTAGTTAAAAAGAAAATGGGAATATAGAAGGGAGCCAAAAATATGTTAAAAAGATTAGCAATTGATTTAGGAATAGTATTAGGAGTTTTAGCATTTTTCCTAGGAGTGCAATTACTAAGTAATTACGTACACTATGGAACATTCTTATTTTAAAGCACAAAAAAAGTTGATTAAGGTAGTTATTCGAAATCAACTCTTTGTAATAAAAATTACGTGTAAATTATAACACAAATTTATAAAAAAATCAAATATGGAGGTAACATGAACGAAATAAATAGTTTTACTTTTTATAAAAATTATTATGAACTTTTAGACAACCTCCCAAAAGAAGATAAATACATCATGCTAGAGGCAATAGTTGATTATGTTTTTAAAGATAAAGAACCTATATTAGATGGGTTAAATAAAGCGATATGGAACAACCTTAAAATGCCAATAGATACAAGTAAAAATAACTCATTAAGAAGCATAGGAAAAGGAGCGCCAAAAGGGAACAAAAACGCAGAAAAAAACAAACCGAAAACAAACCAAAAACAAACCAAAAACAAACCGAAAACAAACCGAAAGGGTAACCGAAAACAAACAAATAATATTTCTACTTTCTTATTTCTTATTTCTAATTTTAATTATTTAGATAAGGGATTGTTAAGGGAGAAGATAGAAGAATGGTTAACATACAAAGAAGAGCGAAACGAAATATACAAAGAGACAGGTTTAAAGTCATTATTAAAACAAATTGAAAATAATTGCAGAACATATGGAGAAGAAGCAGTTATCGAACTTATTGATGAATGTATGGCTAAAAACTGGAAAGGCATTATTTGGGAAAAATTAAAAGATAGAGAAAAGCTTCCTGATTGGTGGGATAAAACTAATAAAGATTTTAAGGAGGAATTAACTGATGAAGAGCGAAGAGAACTTGAAGCAATTAAAAATGGCACTTACAGAGCATAAGCCATTGTTGATACATATAGAAGACAATTACGAACTTATTTTGAGATGGGATACATCAATATCAAATTACAGAGGATATTCTAAAAAGCTAAATACAGAAATTGGAATATGGTATATGGAATACTTGCTAAGAATTGCAAACGGAAAAGAGAAAGGGGTTAGTTTAAAAGTTTATGGGGATTAGTCAATGCGATCTAATTTTGAAAACGATGTTACAAAATAGATTAAAAAAATATTGGTATGCTAAAGACTTCCAAAGTGGAAAGCAATTTGTTGGATATGAAGCATCGGCACGTATGAGTGATTTAATAAGACTTTATCCAAACATTGTTATAGCAGAACGAGATGGAAGATTTAGAACATTAAGAATAAACTGGAAAAACAAACAAGAAATAAAAGAACTAAGATCATTGAAAGAATGGTAATAGAAAGGAAATTAATATGGAAAAAATAATTTATGAAGATATTGCAAAAGCAAACGAAACTATAAAAACAACCGACATTAAAGGCAAAGAATATGCCGAAGTAAATCAAAGAATAAAAGCATTTAGGATGTTATATCCGCAAGGAGTAATCGAAACAGAAATGATTTCCAATGAAAATGGAATATGTATTTTTAAAGCGTTTGTTGGATATAGAGAAGGTAATGAATTATACAAATTAGCAACAGGAACAGCATACGAAAAAGAAAACAGCACGTTTATAAACAAAACATCATACATTGAAAACTGCGAAACATCAGCAGTAGGTAGAGCATTAGGAATGGCAGGATTTGGAATAGATACAAGTGTAGCAAGTGCAGAGGAAGTACAAAATGCAATAGCAAATCAAGAAAGCACTAAATCTAAAACAACTATTTTTGCTACACCAAAACAAATTGAATTAATCAATAGTTTGGAAATAGATACTAAAAAAATGTATAAATATTACGGAATAAAAAAGACAGAAGAATTAACAATAGAACAAGCAGATGAAATTATTAAAAAGAAAATGAAACAACAAGAAGATGTAGACAGCAATGGTTGGATGCAAATGCAAGAATAGGAGGATATTATGGAATTAATAAAAATTGAAAATGGATTAAATATTTTAGATACAGAAACAGCTAGTAAAATAGTAGAGTTTGAAAAACAAATGAAAGAAATAAAAAAACAAGAGGATGCACTAAAACAATTAATTTTACAAGAAATGGAAGACAAAAAAATATTATCACTTAAGGATGAAACTATAGGTCTTGGCATTTCATATATAGCACCAACTGAAAGAGAAACATTAGATAGTAAAAGACTAAGAGAAGAAAAACCAGAAACATATGACGAATATATAAAATTCACACCAGTTAAATCTTCAATACGAATTAAAGTTGAATAGTTGGGATATTGAGGGACACACACTTGAATACATAGACGATATACACCAATATCTAGTCGATGGAGTATGTGTCCCTTCTATTACACAAATTTTAAAAATAAAGTTTGGAAATAAGTATCAAGGTATTTCTACACAAATACTAGATAGTGCTTCTAAAAAAGGAACAGAAGTTCATGAAGCAATAGAAAAATTGTGTAAGACAGGAGAAATTGAAGATTTTAAAGAAGTAAAGAACTTTCTGTTTTTACAAAAGCATTATGAGTTTGAAGTTTTAGACAATGAAGTTCCAATAATACTGTTTAATCAAAATGGTGATCCTATATCAGCGGGAAGACTAGATTTAGTTTTAAAAATAGAAGATGAAATAGGAGGAGCAGATATAAAAAGAACTTCAACATTAGATAAAGAATATCTTACATATCAACTTAACTTATACAGAATAGGGTATAAACAATCTTATGGTACAGAATGGAAGTTTTTAAAAGGAATTCATTTAAGAGAAGACAAAAGAAAATTTATTGATATTCCAATAAATGAAGAAATAGCATGGAAGATCATTGAGGAGTATTTTAATGAAAATTGATATTGTTGAAGATTTGAAAAATGTAACAGAAAATTTAGATAAACTTGATAACTATTTCAATTCCATGAGTGAATTAGAAAGCAACGTTGATATGAAGTTAAGCGATTTATATCATTGCATCGAAAATAATCAATTAAAAACAAACGAATGCTATAGGATTGTAAAAGAAATAAAGAAACAACGACAAATAAGAAGAAACCTAAAGAATGATTATGAATTGATGTCAGTGTATAAAAATAATCATGCAAGATTAAATAACGAAAACAACAGAAAGCTATTTATGGCTGAGTTATACAAACGGAAAAAGGAGTTAAACAAAAAATATAAAAACAGAGTTTATTCAGAAGAAGAATTAGATAACATTTTGAGAGGTAAAAATGATAGAAAAAATACTGAAAATCATGCTTAAGTTTACACATTACGAAAAAGATAAAAAAATATTCAAGAAAGAGGGATTAGAAATGAAAAAATATAATAAAGAAGAAATTATCGATATAGTAGTAGAGGCACAAATGGAAGTGACAAAAGAAATACATAAAAATGATAAAAAGATGAACCTAAAAGGTGAAAAAGAGCAATTTATAAACGAAATAATGAATATAAAAGATATGGCTTTATTGTCAGCAATGGCAGTTGCTATAGAAAAAAGATTGAGATAAAAAGAGGAGGATATTATGACATTAAGAACGTTAGTATTAATAAATGGTTTAGCTGTACTTATTGATTTAATATCATTAACATTTTTGTGGATCATGAATATGGACGCATTAAGAAATGTAAATAGATATTTAACAAACGAACAAGAAGAAAAAGAACTTATGGAAGCCATGGAAGAAGTTGAAGAAGAAATAGAGGTGTTAGATTAATATGGAAAAATATTTAATTTATTTCAACGAAACACCTACGAGCAAACAATATATATCATATGTTTATAGAAATAGTTTAAGCAAAAGTAGTGACATAGGCGATGCTATAGAATTTGATGATAAAGATACAGCGATCAAAATGAAAGACTACTTAAATAGAAGAGACAGTGTATCAAAATATAAAGTTATGTGTATTAAAACAACAATTGAGGAGGCAATCGAGTAATGAATGTAGTAGTTTTAATTGGAAGAATAATAAAAGATATTGAAGTAAGATACACAGAAAAAGATTTAGCGGTTAGTAATTTTACAATAGCAGTAAGAAAAGACTATAAAAACGTAAACGGCGAATATGAAAGTGATTTTATAAACTGTGTATCGTTTGGAAATATATCAGAATACTTAAATAAATATGCAAATAAAGGCGATCTAGTTGCAGTAAAAGGTAGAATACAAACAAGGAATTATGAAGACAAAGAAGGTAATAAAAGATATATTACTGAAGTGTTTGTAGATAAAACGACATTACTATCAAGCAGAAAAAATACACAACAAGAAACAAACGAATATAAAGACGCTAGCGTAAAAACGGAAACAAATGCATTGGATAGCTTAGATATAAAAATAGAAGATAGCGATCTACCATTTTAAGAGGTTAATTATGGATAGAAAGAAAAAAGAATATGACTTGTATAGAAAGACCAGACAAGCGGAAGCTATAAAATGGTTAATACAAGACAAAAAAAGGGCTTATAAAATAACAGAACAGATAGAAGAAATTAGTAAAAAATTTGAATTCTATAGAGGTATTAATAAGGCAATGATTGGGAGGTAATCTATGACAGGTAACGCACTAAATATAATTAGTTGGTTATATACATTCGATGATAAAGAAAAACTATTTGATATAAAAGAGCACAAAGAAAGAAGAAGTTTATCACAAAATGCTTATGCATGGGAGTTGATAGGAAAACTTGCGGATGCTATGAGAATGTCAAAAGAAGAAATGTATGTAAGAATGTTGCAAAACTACGGACAGTCGTTGCTAATACCTGTTGAATTAAATACAAAACCAAATGGATATTTTAAATACTATAAATATCATGGTAGAAGTGTCATTAATGAAAAAGTAGCTGACTGGTATGTCGTATATAAAGGTTCCAGTGAGTTTGATACAAAAGAAATGACAATATTTATAGATGGAATAATACAAGAGTGTAGTAATTTAGGTATTCCTACACTTACAGAAGAACAAATAAGAAAAATGAAACTAATTTAAACATTTAAAAAGCACCATCACCTATTTATTATTATTTTTCTTTTAGGTCACAAATCTATAATATTATTCTATTTACTATTTATTCTGCGAGTTTTCGGTGCTTGTTGGCAGAATAACAAAGAAAGGAAAAATTATGTTTGAGAAGATAAAAGATAATTTAATTATAAAAAATCACGAGTTAAAAACAAGATTAAATACAGTATTAATTGATAATGAAAGATTATCTGATAAAAGAATAGATGAATTATTAAAAGTTTTAGCAAGAGCGGATGAACTAGAAGAAAAAGACAAGCAAGTAAGACATCTAGAAGCAAAAGTAGAAGCATTAAAAGAAGTAATAAAGGAACTTAAAAATGGCAAAACACATAAGTAGTAGTGAATATAGATATATACCTATAGAAAGTGCAATAAAAATAGCAGAGTTAGAAGAAAAGATAAGAAAACAAGATAAACAGATAAGGAAGTTATTAAAAGAGAATATAAAATTGAGGTCAAAGTAATTTATGGATGATGAATTAGTATTAAACAATATTAAATTGATATATAAGTGTATTAAGGACATGAATTGTCATTATGAAACAGAAGATGAATTTCAGAATTATTATGATGCAGGGTTAGAAGGTTTGATAAGAGGAGCTAAGACATATGATCCTACTATTTCAAAACCATCAACGTATTTATATAAATGTATTAAACAAGAAATCACAAAATACTTTTATACTTCAGAAATGGATTGCAGGAAGATAAATAAAATACATAAAACCTCAATAGATGAAGTTGTATATGACAATAGTGACATAACATATGCTGAAATAATACCTGATCCTAATACTAATATAGAGCAAGAAATTGAAGATAAGATAAAAATTGAAGCTATAGTTAAATGCTTGAATTTTATCAATGATAAAGATGCCATGGTAATTAAAAAATACTTTGGATTAGATGGCAAAGAACCTATGACAATAAGAGAGATAGCTAAAGAAATGAATATATCTTCATCTATGGTAGGACATAGAAAAAAACGAGGAATAAGAATGATTAAAAATCACATTGATAAAGTAGAAAGGAATTTACTTATGAACGATAGTCAAAAAACAGTAGATAGTTTTCAAAAACCAGTCACTATGATAACAGCAGAACAGTATAGAGTTGTTAAACAAGAACAACAAGAAAAATTAAATAATATTAATAATATGCTAGATCAAGCAAATGAAATGTTATTCGAACAAATGAAAAGGCTGAAAGAGTTGGATACAACAAAAAAAGAAGAGGCATTAGCCGAAATACAAAGAGGGAATGCTTTATCTAATGCAAGTAAAACATTATTACAAACAATAGGTATTCAAATGGCAATACAAAAACAAATAGGTTTGTAATGGCTAGAGGTGGAATAGAAAAGTATCCAATCGGACATGAAGTTATATGGAAAGATAGACCTGGAAGAACAAGAATAAAAGTAAAAACAGCCACAAACACTTTTGTTGATAAACGAATAGTGGAATATTTAAAATATCATCCTGGAGAAGATTTAAAAGGATGCGTGATTATACATTTAGATAGTGATCCATTTAACTTTAACGAAGAAAATTTAGTAAAGATACCTAAAGAAATACACATGTTTATGTTACACCATGATTTATATTATAATAACGCAGAATTAACAAAAACAGGAATAATAATAGCAAAAACAAGATACGAACTGAAGAAACAAAAATTGAAAATGAGGTGAAGTAATGAAGTTAACAATTAATCCTAACGTAGTAAATGAAGGCAATCAAATGGAAATATTACAATTAGAAGCCGATGAAATGGAAATGATAGTCAGATGTAATAATTGTGGAAAACCAACAAAATATGGAATGACAAGGATGTGTAGCGGATTTGTTGGTTGTGATAACAAAATAAAAGTAGATGGTAAAGAAATAGAATGTTATTTTGATGATCTAATGCCTAGAGTTAGAAAATGTAAAGAAAGTTCTGATAAAAAACTATATGAATTATATAGAAGCGGAAAAGTTTATCGTTGGAGAGATGGAGCAGATGGAGGTATAAACGATTATGAAAAAGAAGTATCTAACGGATAAAGAAGAACCTACTTATGATATGAGAAATGTATTTCCTGAAATTATAGATGATATACGAATAGTAGGAGATATATCAAAAATTATGAATGAAGAACAATTTAATTATTTAATGAAAAACAGTAATATTACTGAATATGGATACGATGGGGAGGTTCAGTGTTTAAGGTTAAGATATTTATTCACAATAGATGATATTCAAAACAAAATAGAAGAAATATGTAAGGAGAAGAAATAGATTATGATTTATGTGGGTTATCAAGGAATAGGTAAATCAAGTATATCGGGCAAAAATAATTGTATTGATTTAGAAAGTGGCAACTTCTGGGTAGATGAGTACAGAGTAGCAGATTGGTACAAGATATATTGCAACATAGCGGAGCATTTATCTAATCAAGGGTATAAAGTTTTTATGAGTTCTCACAAAGTTGTAAGAGAAGAACTAAATAAACGAAATATTGATTTTCAAGTAATATGTCCTAGTTTAAAGTTAAAGGAGCAGTGGATTAATAGATTGCAAGAACGATATTTGAGAACGCAT
>JAFRUZ010000018.1 GCA_017438635.1 Bacilli bacterium
AATAGTAAAAAGACAAGGAACAATGTCATATGAAAAACTAAGCGGTTCAAAATACTTAACAGTAAATAAAACAACAGGAAAAGTAACAGTTAAAAAAGGAACAAAAAAAGGAACTTATACTGCTAAAATAAAAGTAAAAGCAGCAGGAAACAGCAACTATAAATCTGCATGGAAATCTGTAACAGTAACAATTACAGTAAAATAAAAAACTGGAAAAAATTCCAGTTTTTTTAATTTGTATATGATATAATAGTTCAAAGGGTGATTTTATGTTTATCAAAAATAATATAAAATATATTTTAATACTAGCACTAGGCTTTTTTTGGTGCAGTGGCATTTATTTAACTCAAGAACAACATTTACTAAACTATTCTAATGAAAGTTTTGTTAATATAGTAGAACTACTATTTGGAAGTATTGCTATGGCACTAGGAATATTTATCTTTGGATTACTATATCGAAATTGTAAAGATTTAAAAAAGTAATACATAGTTTTTACAATAATAGCTTTAACAACATCAACAGTATTTTTTCTAACTAAAAACACTACTATAATGAGTATATGCCTATGTTTAACTTGTCTATTTGGAACTGCAGGGTTTGGAGCTGGATATCATTTTTCCTTACTTGCATTAAATGTAGATAAAGAATATCGTGGAAGAGTATTTGCAATTGGATATGGTTTGGGATCAGTAGGCACATATTTATTAATATTACTACCAAGTGATTATTATACAAGCATACTATCTTTAACACTATATATACCAATAATATTATTAAATCTGTTTTTAGTATTAAAATACACTGTTTTAGAAGAATTAAAAAAAGAAAAGTATTCGAAAAGCTTTAAATCAAGTTTTATAAAAATATCAATAATAGTATTATCAATGTCATTATTATCTGCATTATCGACAGATGCCATATCAGTACATACAATAAACATCTCTGGAGGGTATGGAGGAACTAGATTATATTACTGTATAGGCCTATTAATCGCAGGATTTTTAGTAGATAAAAATAAAAATGTGTTTGATAATTTAACAATAGTTAGCTTTATATTCTCATTACTTGCAATCATATTACTAAAAGATAATTATTCAATAAATTTAATTGCAGCTCTTTCATACTTCTTCATAGGATTCTTTGTTTTATTTAGAACAATCTCATTTATAGATTTAACGGATACAAAAAGAAGCATCGTCTTTGCTAGTGCTTTTGGCTTGATGTATTCAAGAATAATGGAAGGCATTTTAACTTTAGTAGAGAATAGACTACTAAAAAATTATACAGCACTAATAATAACGATATCTATATCACTAGCTATTTTAATTTTCCTATTTTTATTACTATATTTTCAGACTCAAAAACTAACAGAAAGCGATATGATAAAAGCTTTATCAATAAAATATAAACTTACTAATCAAGAAGAAAAAGTGTTAAACTATTTAATACAAGGAAAATCAAATCAAGAAATAGCAGATTCTTTATACATATCACTATATACAGTAAAAAGGCATGTTGCTAACATTTATAAAAAAACTAACATGAACAAAAAAGAATTAATAGAAAAATGCTATCTAGGACTGAAATAGTCCTTTTTTGGTGCTTAAAAATTCAGATGTATTATGGTAATTTTAATATAGAAAGGAGAAGTTTTATGAAGAAAATAAAACATTTGTTATTAATTATTCCAGTCGTAGTGTTTTTATTAGTATGTGTAAACATAAAAGCAGACGAACACGGAATAACATTTAAAGAAGGGGATGGTGAGTTAACATCTGCTGTAGCTGACTATGATTGGCAAGGCATACATTATATAGATAATGTAAAACAAATTCATCTAAGAATTAATGTCAATCCAGGTAAAAGACTTACAGGTCTTGCATATGGACTTTCTAGTGATGACCCAGAAGAATATACACAAGTACCTCTAGAAGACTTACACAGTTATGCAAACGTTCATGTTAAAGAAGTGAATCTTGATTTGCCAATAGACGATTCTACAATTCTATTTACTTTTGAAGACTATGAGCCAGCGACAATTTCATATGCTAAATACCTTGGAGACAACTACAACGAAAGTGCAACAATGAATCAGACCAATTATGAACAAAACTGGACAACAATGCTTACAAACTATAAAGGAGGAGATGTAATCCTTCCAACAGGTTGTACAGATAATGGTTGTATGCTAAAAATTGAATATAATTCAGCAAGTTGTGATGCAATTCAAGCAAGAATAGATGAACATAATGAAGGTGCAAACGAATGGGATCAATGGAAATGGTTTGGTGAAAGTCATGATCACATCGATAGACAAGATGCTATGGCTCAACCATTACAATACGCTGGTTTTGTATCAGGTGATTATGGTTGTAAAGTAACTGTGATAGTTAATAAATACTTCACAGACTTTGGTATTCAAAATTTCACAATTGGTGATAATCAAAACGAAATAATGTCTTCTGACTTTATCGGAGCTACTGTAGAATCATCCAAAGGAAAATTTGATGACTCTATTGCAGAAGATGGTTATATGTATTTTACAGAACATAACAACTATACTAAAGAATCATCAATATTCTATGGGGTTGATGAACTATATACTACATTCTATAGTCCAAGGCCATTAAATAGTGATATTGAAACAAATGAAATGGGCACTTTAACATATCAACCAGATAGTGTTGAAGCAGGAAATGACGCTTATGAAATAACATGGAACAATGAAACAAAAAAAGCGACTGTTAAAATTAACAGTTACTATGAACAAGAATACAAACTAGATTTAAAATTAATGAAAAATGAAGAAGTGCTAAAAACAATTCATCTAATTCTAAATAGATTTGCTTTTGCAGGTAATGCAGGACAATTAAGTTTAGTAGATGAAAATAATAATCCTTGTCCAAGTAATAATAACGACAACTGTTATTATTCAACACAATATAGAGGAGAACCAGACGTATTCTATACAACTGGAAACACCGAAGCACTAGATTACTTTGAGTGGTCAATTCAAAGCAATGGTCTTAATGCTGGACATGTTCCAACTGAAACAGTTTATGAAGCAAATAAAGATTTCCACCCTTGGGCAATAGCAATGTATTATAATGCTGATGATGAAATTGTAAAAACAGCATCATTCAATTTAAACGAAATAAAAGTCGGAGGAATAACTAATGATATTTCTATTCCAGAAGATGAAGTAAATGGGCTAGCATGGAACAACGAAATTCATGGCTATATAACTGGCTATAACAGTGCCAATCATGAATATTTCCATCATGGTGCAGGAAAAGAAATAGCAGTAAAATACGTAGATTATTACACAAGAAACTCATATGAAAACGGTAGAATATTTAAAACATTAAAACTTATATCAAAAACTGAAGCAAATGCCCTTGGAGTAAAGAAAATATCTCTATTCCTAGCAAATGGAGAATTAAAAGATGACGATTCAGCCTTCCCAGAATTAACATATGGTGTTGGTCAAGGAAAGATATTTGAAATAGATGAAAGGATAGGTGGATAATATGAAAAAAATTACAAAATTACTAATCCTTTTAGTATTAACATTTATTCCAGTGATGGCTTCTGCAAAAGGAAATGTAACAATAGAGCATAAAAGCTATAACAAAACAACACATGTATTTCATGTAGACGGAGAGGGCACAGGAAAGTATACAATTGTAACTTTATATGATGGAAGCAAACAAATAGCTATGTATGTAGCAGGAGTAAAAGATAGTACTTATAATGCTGATATAAAAATAACATTCAAAGAAGCAAAAACTATAACAATAAAAGTTGGAGATATAAATGGTACATCATATGCAAAATCAACTTTAGACGTAGAAAAATCAACTTTAGATATATCAAAAGCAAAAGTAACAGGTATCGTAGACAAAGTATATAATGGATACTATCAAAAACAAAAAAATATAAAAGTTACTTTAAATGGAAAAACATTAAAAGAAGGAACTGATTATAAAATATCACATTACGGTAACAAAAATGTTGGAACTGCTAAAGTTACTATAACAGGATTAGGTAATTACGCAGATAGTAAAATTGTAAAAACATTTAAAATAACAAAAGCAAACAACACATTAAAAATAGTTACATATAAAAAATCTGTGCTTTATTCAAAAGTAAAAAGTAGTTCTCAAGTAGTAAAACCAATAACAATAGTAAAAAGACAAGGAACAATGTCATATGAAAAACTAAGCGGTTCAAAATACTTAACAGTAAATAAAACAACAGGAAAAGTAACAGTTAAA
>JAFRUZ010000003.1 GCA_017438635.1 Bacilli bacterium
AAAAAGAAAAGAAAAAGAGAAAGAAGAAAAATGGTATTTGGTTTAATAATACTGAATCAATAGAATACTATGCACAAGAAAGAGCCGCTAAACTAGAAAAAGTATTAGAAAATATAATATTTTATGGTATAACTATACCACTTCAATTAATTCAAACTGCAGGAGTATTTGCAATAGCCTATTTTAATGATGCCTTTGCAGAACTTTCGTTTTTCCTAATAGGATTCTTTTTTACACGTTCCTTTTTAGGAGAAACATTTCATCTAAACTCCACAATTAAATGTACTACTTTTACTTGGTTATTCTTTTTTATAATTACCAAAATAATTCCTAGTATATATATAAGTGTATTACTATGTGTTGTATTAGGATGCTTAACATCTATATATATGAATTATATAGCGACAAAGGATGATGATAAATGTCAAGAAGATTAAAAAGTTTAATGACATTACCTTTAAACAAAGACAGTTTAATTGAACTATGTAAAGAAAAAGGTTTAAATGGTTATGAAATAGAAATAATACTTAGAATATATTGGAAAAAACAAAGTTTAGCTTTTATTTCATATAATATGGATTTTGAAAAATATGGAAAGCCACAAAGATATTATTCTGTTAGAAGCTTAAACAACTTTCACAAAGAAGCATTTATGAAACTAATATCATAGATTATTCTACAAATGTAGAATTTTTTAATTGATATAAAAAAATGTCGTCATTAGACACTTTTTTATTTATATAAATAAAAAAAAGTTGACCTAAAGGATTTGTAATTATATACTAAAATAGGAGGGAGTATCAAATATGAAGGGATTTTTAAAAAAAGAAATACAAGAAAAAACAACAATGGGTAGGATCGTTATAGAATCTTTACTATATGCGGTTTTTATCACAGCGCTTGGAGTGTATACAGTTACTATATTTACTAGACCTGAAATGATATCGTTTGCAAAAATAGTAAAAGAAGAACCAATAACATCATTTTTAGTATTACTTCCAGCGGTAATTGTTTTAGTAGAGTGTATAACAATTGGCTTGGCTATGTTTAAATTACCAAATCCAGATAATAAAAGCAAAAAGAAAGAAAAAAAATCAAAAAAATAATTAAAAGGCAACGCCTTTTTTTATTTTGCACTAGACAATTTACTATTTTATTTTTAGCCTAACTGTGCTAAAATAACTGTAAGGAGGAAGATATCATGAAATTAAATATTCGTGGTGAAAAAACTAAAATCACAGCATCGATGAAAAACTATGCAGAAGAAAAGATGCAAAAACTAGATAAATATCTAGAAAATAGTGATGAAGTAGGAGGAACTGTACTTTTTAAAGTATACGGGCCAAAACAAATTATTGAAGTAACTATTCCACTTAAAAACTACACCCTAAGAATAGAAGAAGAAGGGGAAGATTTCTATGCAATTGTAGATACATCAGTTGATAAATTAGAAAGACAAATAATAAAAAATAAAAAGAGAATAAATAATAAAAAAAGACCATCAAGAGCAGATTTTGTACTTGATTTTCTAGAAGCAGAGGATCTTGAAGAGAATAAGAATAAAATAGTAAAGAGAAAAACAGTAGAATTAAAACCTATGGATGAAGAAGAAGCAATACTTCAAATGGAATTAATAGATCATGATTTCTACATGTTTAAAAATATAGAAACAGATAAAATAGCAGTAGTATATAAAAGAAAACATAATGATTACGGTTTAATTGAAGAAGAATAAGAAGATTATAATTAATCTTCTTTTTTTATTAAAAAAACAAATAACTTGACAATAAATAATAGAATAATTACTATTAAAATATAAGGAGGTAATATATGACTAAGATAGCATTAATACCTGCGTATGAGCCAGATGAAAGACTAACACAACTTGTTAAAGAATTAACAGGGAATAAATACACAATAGTTGTAGTTAATGATGGCTCAGGAAAAGAGTATAATAAAATTTTTAATAGTATAAAAAAAGAAGCAAAAGTAATTGCCTATGAAAAAAACCAAGGTAAAGGGCACGCTTTAAAAACAGGTTTAGAATATATCCAAAAAAATTATCCAGAAAGTATTATAGTAACAATGGATGCAGATGGACAACATACAGTAAAAGATGCTAACAAATTATGTGAATATGTAAAAGAACATCCTAAACACATAGCATTAGGTTCTAGATTTCGTAGCAAAAAAACACCTTTAAGAAGCAAAATAGGTAATACAATCACAATGATAGTCTTTACATTGCTAACAGGAACCAAAATATATGATACACAAACAGGATTAAGAGCCTTTTCAAGTACGCATTTACCTTTCCTTTTGTCTATTGAAGGAAATCGTTATGAGTACGAAATGAATGTGTTACTAAATCTAAATAAGCATAGAATAAGAACAAAAGAAATACCAATTGAAGTTATATACATTGACAATAATAAATCAAGTCACTTTAAGACAATAAGAGACTCTTATTTAATCTATAAAGAAATAATTAAGTTTTCAGGTTCATCTATAATAAGTTTTATAATAGATTATTTACTATATAGTATTATGCTTATCTTAACAGGAAAACTAATATTTTCAAATATAACAGCAAGATTAATAAGTGGAACAGTAAACTATACAATAAATAAAAACATAGTGTTTAAAAGCACAAAAAATAGTTTATTATCAGCTATTTATTACATTTTCTTAGCAATAATAATACTTATACTTAATACATTAATCTTAAAACTATTAGTAACTTTTATAGGAATAAATGCATATATAGCAAAGATACTAACAGAATTAATACTGTTTATTATAAGTTACACAGTTCAAAAAAGATTTGTTTTTAAATAATGAATAAAAAGGAAAAGAAATTTTTCCTTTTTTTGTGATATAATAAGTAAGAAAAAGAGGTGATATAATGCCTACTTATGTTACACATACGATAATGGCTAGAGAAGTATATAAAAAATTAAACAATCCAAATGTGAGTTTAGATTACATGTTAACACACTCACTTGGAGGAGATTTAACAAATTTTTCCAAGGTGAGATATGATAGTCATCATAAAAATAGAAAAGAGTTTTTTGAGAATATGTGTGCGTATATTAAAGAAAATAATTTAACAGAAGATCCTCAAGCACTTGGGGTTTTATATGGGCATATATGTCATTATGCTTTAGATGACACTGCTCATCCACTTGTTAGAAAAGTATCAAAAACATGCGTACCAAATAAAAAGAACCATGGATGTTTAGAATACTATTATGATATGGAAATAGTAAAAGAAAAATATAATAAATCAATTAATAAATACAACAACAGAGAAATATTTAAAGGAAGAGTAAATAGAAAAATAGCAAAACTGTTAGACAACACATATGAAAAAACATATAATTGTAAACATCTCTCTAGATACTATAGATTTAATATTTTTATATATAAAAAAATAAAGTACTTCTATTTCTTTTTTAGTAATAATATACTATTTAAAGCTATAGGTTTAGCGAAGTTTTTAAAAGAAAACAAAGATGTAGATTTGCTAAATAAAAAACATAAAATAACATATAAAAGCATAAATGGTAAAGAAGAGAGTAAAAGCTTTGATCAATTATATAAAGAAAGTATAAATAAAGCATTAAAAGATATAAAAGAAGTAAATAAACTATTAAAATAAAGGAGATTTTATGGGAAGATATAAAAAACTAACACTTCTACATTCAAATGACTTGCATGGTGATTTCATGACTGAAGAAATTGATAAAAAACTAGTTGGAGGAGTATCTAGATTATCAGGATATGTAAGTAAAACAAGAAAAAAAGAAAAAAATGTAATATATGCTATCGCAGGAGATATGTTCAGGGGTAGTATTATTGATTCTGAATATCAAGGAGTATCAACAATAGAAATAATGAATATGATATCACCAGATGTAGTAACAATAGGAAATCATGAAACAGACTATGGTCTAGCACATCTTTTATTCTTAGAAAAATGCGCTAAATTTCCAATAATAAATGCTAATTTATTCATAAAAACCAATAAAGCAAGACTATTTAATCCTTATAAAATAATAGAAATAGATGGTATGAAAATACTATTTATAGGTATAGTAACAGAAGAAGTACTAGCCAATACAAAAAACGAAGGATTAATTGGTACTTTTGTCGATGTAAATGAAGCTGCAAAAGAAGTAGGACATATTTGTAATACATATAATGCTATAGATATAGATTTTACTATATTACTAACTCATATAGGATTTGAAGAAGATCAAAAACTAGCAAGTTTATTAGATCCATCATGGGGAGTAGATGTAATAATTGGTGGCCATTCTCACACGTTTATAGATGAACCTGTAATAGTAAATGATATATTAATTGTTCAAGCAGGGACAGGAACAGATCAAATAGGAAGATTTGATATAACAATAGATACAGATAAAAACTGTATAAAAGATTGGAAATGGAAATGTGTACCAATAAATGAAAAAACATGTCCAAGAGATAAAAAACTAGAAGAACTAATTCAAAAATATAAAAAGAATACAGATTTAAAATATGGAAGAGTAATAACGAGACTAAAAAGAGAATTACATCATCCTGATAGATATCAAGAAACAGAACTTGGAGATTTATTTTCTGATATATTCAAAGATTGTTTAGGTTTAGACATAATGATACTAGGTTCAGGATCAATAAGAAAAGAAGAATTAGGACCTTTAGTAGTACTTCAAGATCTGATGGAAATATTTCCATATGACGATGCCATTTATATGATAAATGTAACAGGAAAGCAACTAAAAGAAATGATTAAATATGTTTTAAGAGATGAGGCTTTCGAAGGAGAGCATACAGAATTCTATCAATATTCTCAAGGAATAAATATAGAGTATTCTAGAAAAGAACATAAATTTTTAAAATTTACTCTAAATAATGAAGAAATAGATGATAAAAGAATATATAAAGTTGGATTACAACAATTTCATTATTTAAACATGGAAATAGGGTTTAATAAAAAACTAGAAGAAATAGAAAAGAACGGTAAAGGTAGAATCATAGCAACAAGTTGCAGAGATGTAATAGAAGAATATTTAAGTACACATCAACATCTAGATGTAAAAAAACTAGATAGATTAATAATAAAAAAATAAAAAAAGCGTTAGAAAAAACTAACGTTTTTTTATTGTAAATATTGCATAGAATAATATATTAATGTATAATAAAAATAGAATATAAATAATAGAAAATTTAGTGTAAGGAGTGGTGATTATATGAAGAAAATGATTTTAATATTGCCAATTTTTTTGTGTCTTTTCTTTTGCTCTATATCACAAGTACATGCTAACACTGATATTTATGTAACCTCAGATGCTCATATTGGTCCAACATCGGTAACAACATGTGATACTAAACCTTGGTATTGTATAAATGGTGGAAAAAACAGTCCATTGAAGACTAATGCTACACGTTTTTCAGAGTTTTTACAAGCGATAAACTTAACAGGAGCAACTAATAGATATCTACTAGTAACAGGTGATGTTATTCAGATATATCAAGGTGATGATGCATATTCTCACTATAAAAGTCTTATAAATAGTAGTAGTAATAAAAGTAGTTCAGCAAAAGTATTCACATCTATTGGAAATCATGAACTTAGACCAGGTTCAGACGAACTTGGAATTTTAGATAATACACAATATCAAACAAAAAGAACAGCATTTATAAACAATATTGGTGATATTGTAAAATCCGAAACATTCGGAGGAATTAAAGTCGTAAGAATAGGAACTGATTATGCAAATAGACCAGTAAATCCATGGACTGAAGAATATGACAATAAAGATATACCAGAAGATTATTCATCACTATATGGATATGCCTCAGATGCAACACTTACTTTTCTAAGAAACGAACTAGAGGCATCTAAAAATGCTGGACAAACAGTTATAGTAATGACACACTGGCCAATGAATAGTACTGTTGAAGCTTCATACTCTGATAGTGGTAATTATGGTGTTCCATATCGATATGCTGATAATAGTGCCAAAGCAACATTTACTGCGGATTATAGACTTAATGATATAATACATGATTATCCAAATGCTATAGTAGTAAGTGGCCATTCACATTGGGCATTTAATGGTTTTTGGCAATTTTCAGATGAAGAAACTAAAGATAGCATATCTACAAAAAAGAGTCATTCAATTTATTTGCATGATGGTACTGGAATAAAAGGAACACCAAATAATGGTACAACAGAATTCTTAAAAATATCATTTTCAGATAATAAAACTGCAACAGTTTATCCTCAAGAATTAAACTGGGCAGGAACAACTATATCGACAATCAACAAAACTGTTACAAGTACAAATCCTTTGCACACTACAGTAAAACAGTTTAACTGGTCATGGGCTACCGTAAATTATGATGCAAATGGTGGAACAGGAACAGCACCAGCTGCAACATATAAGTATCAAACCGTTAAAGAAAATAATTATACTAAAACGGGATTTGAATTCAAAGAATGGAATACAAAAGCAGATGGAACAGGAACAGGATATGATGCTGGAGATTCAGTAACATGGACAGGTGCTAATGATTTTGATTTATATGCAAATTGGGAATCACACAAATTATTTGTAAGATACCATGCAAATGGTGGAACATTAAAAAGTGAGCATGGAAGTGATATAACTTTAACAAATGATGTAATATATAGAGATAATTCAGATTTGTTCGATGCCAAAGCAACATATGGAGGACAAATATCATCAGATGGATTATGGAACTATAATAATGAAGAATATATTAATTTAGAAAAAACAGGATATATAGTAGAACCTGGTTCTGAATGGATAATAGGAGATCAAGTATACAGTCAAAGTATTAGATATAATGTCAGTGACATAGCAGATATTTCTGCTACTGACCAAACAGTAGATGCGTATGTAAATTGGGTTCCAGAAACATATCAAATCACATACAATCTAGACGGTGGAACAACAACAGGTAGAACAAATTATAATATAGAAACAAATACATTTACTTTAGATGAACCAACTAAAACAGGATATAGATTTATAGGATGGACAGGAAGTAATGGAAATATACCACAAAAAACAGTGACAATAACACAAGGAACAATGGGAGATAAAACATATACAGCAAACTGGGAAAAATTATATACCATAACATTTAATAGTAATGGTGGCAGCAGCGTAGGAACTATAGAAGCAGGATATGGAGATTCTATATCAGAACCAACTGCTCCAACAAAAACAGGACATGTTTTTGCGGGCTGGTATAGTGATAGTGAATTAACTAGTATATATGTATTTGATACAATGCCAAATAGAGATGTAATACTTTATGCGAAATGGAACAAAAGTATATATCAAGTAATGTTTAATACAAATGGTGGTAGTAGTATAGCAACACAAGAAGTAGAGTATCAAGATAATGCTACAGAGCCAGCAGACCCAACAAAGAATGGATATACGTTTGATGGTTGGTATAGCGATAGTGAATTAACGACACCATATAACTTTAATAGCGGTGTAACAAGTTCAATAATCTTATATGCTAAATGGAGAGCAGTAGAATATGAAATAACATATAGTTTAGATGGTGGAACAGCAAGTGGTAATCCAACAAGTTATACGATAGAAACACCAACATTTACATTAAACGAACCAACAAAGGAAGGATATACCTTCAGAGGTTGGACAGGAAGTAATGGTTCGACACCACAAAAGAATGTAAGTATAGAACAAGGCTCAACAGGAAATAAGGTTTACTTAGCAAACTTTAATATAAATACATATACAGTAACATTTAATACAAATGGTGGAACTACTATAACAAGTCAAAGTGTTAACCATGGTAATTTAGTAGCGGAACCAACAACTCCAGAAAAAGAAAACTATGCTTTTGAAGGATGGTATAGTGATCCTGAACTAACAACAGAATATGATTTTGAAACACCAGTAACAAGTAATATAACTTTATATGCAAAATGGATAACAGGTGTATATCAAATAACATATGATCTAGATGGTGGAATAGCAGATAATCCAACATACTATGATGTAGAAACAGCAACATTTACTCTAAATAACCCAACCAAGACAGGATATACATTTATAGGTTGGACAGGAAGTAATGGAAATACTCCAGAAATGACAGTAACAATAACACAAGGTTCAACAGGAAATAAAACATATACAGCAAACTATACAGTAAATAGTTATACAATAGATTTTAACTATGATGGAATAAGTTCTATAGAAAAGAATTATGGAGAGTCTATAACACTACCAACACCAACCAAGACAGGACATAGATTTATAGGCTGGTTTAAAGATAATAATCTAACAGAAGCATTTACAGAAACAACAATGCCAGCAGAAAACATAACATTATATCCAAAATTTGAAATAAATACATATACAATAACATTTAATACAAATGGTGGAAGTAGTATATCAAGTATAGAAAAAGAATATAACGAAGAAATAGGAACACTACCAACACCAATAAAAGAAGGATATAGTTTCCAAGGATGGTATAGTGATAGTAATTTAACAGAAGAGTTTAATCTAACTAATATGCCAGATAGAAATATAACATTATATGCAAAATGGGAAATAAATACATATACAGTGACATTTAATACCAATGGTGGAAGTAGTATATCAAGTGTTGAAGTAACACATAATAATACAGTATCAAGACCAAGTGATCCAACCAAGACAGGATATATTTTGGAAGACTGGTATAGTGATAGCAGTTTAACAACAAGATATGATTTTGATAGTCACGTAACAAGAGATCTAACATTATATGCAAAATGGAATCATGAGAGTTATGAAATAACATATGACTTAAATGGAGGAGTAGCAAATAATCCAGGAAGTTACAACATAGAAACATCAACATTTACACTAAATAATCCAACCAAAGAAGGATATACATTTACAGGATGGACAGGAAGTAATGGAAATACTCCAGAAATGACTGTAACAATAACGCAAGGATCAACAGGAGCCAAAACATATACAGCAAACTACACAGTAAATAGTTATACAATAACATTTAATAGTAATGGCGGAACTAGTGTAAGTCCAATAACGAAGAACTATGGAGAAACAATAACAGCTCCAGAAGATCCAATAAAAGAAGGACATAATTTTGTAGGATGGTATAGTGATAGCAATTTAACAAATCAATATAGTTTTGATACAATGCCAAGCAGAAACATAACAGTATATGCTAAATGGTCAAAGAAAAAGTATCAAGTAACATTTAATAGTAATGGTGGAAATGCTATAGAAAGTCAAGAAGTAGAATATCAAGGAAAGGCAACAAGACCAAGTAATCCAACAAAGACAGGATACACATTTGTAGGATGGTATAGTGATAGTGAACTTAGTAATGAATATGACTTTAATAGTAGCATAACAAGTGCAATAACATTATATGGAAAATGGCAAGCAACAGAATATGAAATAACATATAATTTAAATGGAGGAACAGCAACAAATAGAGAAAGTTATACAGTAGAAACACCAACATTTACATTAAATAATCCAGAAAGAGAAGGATATACATTTACAGGATGGACAGGAAGTAATGGAGACACACCACAAAAGAATGTAACAATAGAACAAGGCTCAACAGGAAATAAAACATATACAGCAATATATTCATTAAAAACATATCATGTATCATTTGAAACAAATGGAGGGAATGGAATAACAGATGCAATTGTATATCATGGAACAACAGTACCAATGCCTACAACACCAGAAAAAGAAAATTATGCCTTTGCAGGATGGTATAGTGATAGCAATTTAACAACAGAATATGACTTTGAAACACCAGTAACAAGAAACATAACATTATATGCAAAGTGGATAGCAGGGGCATATCAAATAACATATGATTTAGATGGAGGAGTAGCAGATAATCCAACATACTATACAGCAGAAACACCAACATTTACATTAAATAATCCAACCAAAGAAGGATATACATTTACAGGATGGACAGGAAGTAATGGAAACACTCCAGAAATGACTGTAACAATAACACAAGGTTCATCTGGAGCCAAAACATATACAGCACATTATCAAGTAAAAGAATATACAATAAACTTCAATTATGACGGAATTGATTCAATAGAAGAAAACTATGGAGAAGAATTAGTTCTTCCAACACCAAGAAAAACAGGATATAGTTTCCTAGGATGGTTTAGAGATAGTAATTTAACAGAACCATTTACAGCAACAACAATGCCAGCAGAAAGCCTAACATTATATCCAAAATTTGCTATAAATACATATAGCATATCATTTTATACAAATGGAGGAAATAGTATATCAAATATAGAAAAAGAATATAATGAATCTATTGGAACACTACCAACACCAATAAAAGAAGGAAATATATTCGCAGGCTGGTATAGTGATAGTGATTTAACAGAAGAGTTTAATCTAACTAATATGCCGGGTAGAAATATAACATTATATGCAAAATGGAATAAGAACACATATACAGTAACATTTAATACAAATGGTGGAAGTAGTATACCAAGTGCAACAGTTGCTCATAATAATACATTAACAAGACCAACTGATCCAATAAAAGAAGGATATACTTTAGAAGGATGGTATACAGATAGTGAACTAACAACGAAATATAATTTTAGTAATAGAGTTACAAATGATATGACACTATATGCAAAATGGGAAGTAGCAAAATACAGAATAACATTTAATACAAATGGTGGACCTACAATAAATAGCATAGAGGTAAGACGTGGAGAAGCAATACCAACCATAGAAGATCCAGTAAGAGTAGGATACACATTTAAAGGATGGTATAATGATTCAGAACTAACAAGTATATTTAGTGACGAAGTAATGCCAGGTAGAAATATAACACTATATGCCAAATGGGAAGCAAATAGATATACGATAACATTTAACAGTAATGGTGGAAGTAAAGTAGACTCTATAGAAGCAGATTATAATACAGCAATAACAGAACCAACAGCACCATTAAAAGAAGGATATAAGTTTGCAGGATGGTATAATGATAGTAATCTAACAAATCTATATAGTTTCACAACAATGCCAGCCAAAGATATGACACTATATGCAAAATGGGTAAGTAATAGTAAAAATGTAATAACATATAACTTAAATGGAGGAAAGAATAACACAAAGAATCCAAGTAGTTATACAACAGGAGAAGAAAAACAATTATATAACCCAACAAAAAAAGGAAACAAGTTTGTAGGATGGTATTTAGATGGAGACTTTAAGACAAGAGTATACAAGATAAGTAAAAACATGAGTGGAGATCTAACACTATATGCAAAATGGGAATCAATTCAAGATGTAAAAATACCAGATACTGGAACAAATATACCAACAATAGCAATAGTAACAGGAGTATCACTTCTTGCAATAGGAGGATACTACATCTATACAAGATATAGAACTGTTAAAAAATAAAAATACAAAATAAAGAGTAGATAAAAAATCTACTCTTTTATGATATAATATAAAAGCAAAGGAGGAATGTCTATGTATAACTTAGTATCAAAGTATAAACCTAGTAGTGACCAACCAGAAGCTATAGAATCATTAGTAAATGGTATAAAATCAGGCAAAAAGCATCAAGTACTACTTGGAGCTACTGGTACAGGTAAAACATTTACTATTGCTAATGTAATTAAAGAGACTAATAAAAAAACATTAGTGCTTGCTCACAACAAAACACTTGCAGGTCAATTATATAGTGAACTAAAAGAACTCTTTCCTGATAACAGAGTAGAGTATTTTATATCATATTATGAC
>JAFRUZ010000004.1 GCA_017438635.1 Bacilli bacterium
AAAGGACTTTCACAAGAAGAATTAAGTATTAAGTTAAATGTCGTAAGACAAACTATTTCTAAATGGGAAACAGGTTTATCAGTTCCAGATGCTGAAATGCTAGTAACAATATCAGAACTTTTTGAAACACCAGTTAGTGAACTTCTTGGAGAAAATATAGAAGAAAAAGAAACTGATAAATTAAAGGAAATATCTGAGAAATTAGAGGTAATAAATCTACAGTTAGCGGAAAGAAGAGAAAGTAAAAGAAAGTTTTGGCACTTATTTTTTATAATATTATCTATTGCTTTAGTACTAATTTTTATTGCTATAGCATTAATTGGTAATTCTTATATGGAATGGGATTATAATGATCCAGAACATGCTGTATTGGGCGTTGGAATTCATTCTTTTATATGGATTTTTATAAGAATAGCACCATTTGTTTTTGTTGGTTCTATTGTTGGTATTTGTTTAACTAGAAAAAGTAGTAAATAATTTATGAAATAATAAAAAGCTCATTTTTTGAGCTTTTTTATTTAATATAATTTATTATTATTTTTGAACCATCTAATATCATCTTATTTATGAGTATAACAAATGATTCTAAATCCATTATTTTTGGATTCCTATACCAGTATGTATATGTACTAATAAGTGATGAAAACATAAAATTATATAAAAATTCTTTTTTCTCTTCGTCTTGTACATTAATATTTAGATAATCATATACATATTTGTTTATTAATTCTTTGAATTTTATATAAAAATGTCTATTCCCTTTTTCGTAAAAAGTAACTATATATTCTCCATATGTTTCAGAAAATATTTTAAATTTTTCAACAGTGATTTCTTCTACACTGCTATTGTTTTTAATTTTTGTTTTGATACTATCAATTATTTCATTTTCTATTTGATTCAATATGTCTGTAGTATCAGTAAAATATCTATAAAAAGTTGTTCTGTCATAGTTAGCTAATTCACATATCTCTTTTACTTTAATTTTTTCTATATCAGTAGTTTTATAAAACTGCCAAAAAGCATTGTATAGACTTTCTTTAGTTCGTTTAGTAATACGTTCATATTTGTTCATAATTCCTCCTATTAGAATGGATGTGTTTTTTGATTAAGATAGTAATCAAATTATACAATATAGTCTTATATAATACAATAGTTATAGTTAATTTGAAGAAGTAATGTAGATATGGTATGACATGAAACATTTTGAAATAGTGCATTATATCCATGAATTTTTATTGTTCTAATTTAGGTGCAGTATCTTGTTATATTAAATGCTTATGTGTTATAATTAAGGTTGAATAAGATAAGCGATAATAGAATAAAAAAAAGAAATGTTAGTTATCTTCTTATTAAAGGTGGTGATATTATGCATAGCTTTAAAAAAAGGTATAAAGTTAAGAAAAATATGCCTTCTATCATTGTGCTTTCTTTGTTAGTCTATGTTATGTTCTTAACTGCCGGTTTTTCTTCTTTGGCTGACAATTTGAAAATTACTGCATTTGCAACTGTTAGACCAGAAAGAGATATAAGAGTAACTAATATAAATATGAGTTCTGCAACTTCAGAAGCTTATACGAATTGGACTGATTATAATGTTGCTAGTATTAGTACTAGTTTAACATTACCTAATAGAGACTCAACTGTTACATATGATGTTAAAGTAACAAATATTGGTAATGTTGAAATGGGAATCTTATCTATTACAGGATTACCCAGTAATTTAACTTACTCTATTTCAAACTATAATTTAAAAGATCCTTTATGTGATGATTCTGATAGTACTCAATGCAAACTCGGAGCTATTACGACATTACATATTACTATTGGATATAAAAGTGATGGTTATAATAGTAGTAATATTACTTATAGTGCTAATATGAATTTTGATTTTAAGCAAGTTTATTCAATTGCATATGTTGGTTTTTCTGATATAAGTGCACTTTCTAAAACCATTTTGGATGGTGAAACAAAAAGTATTACGTTTAATGGAACGACAGAAGTGCCAATAGATGTTTCCGTTAATAATGCTACTGGAACTTATTCAAGTCCTACATTAACATTATCAGGTGCTACTGGTGATGTTACAGTAACTAGGTATTATTCAGTAACATATGTTGATTTTCCTGGTGATACTACGGGACTTGCATCTAAAATACTTCCTAGTGGTGGTACAATAGCTTTTAATAGCGTGTCTGGTATTCCTGAAATGTTAACTGTTACAGGTGCGTATGATTCTTATGATACTAGTACTCATGTTTTGACATTATCAAATGTTGTTTCAAATGTGGTTATTACTATGCTTCAAGATGGAAATGTGGAAATTGTATCAGTTACTAGAACGGATATTCTAAATGTTACAGAAAATAATCCACCTCAAATCACAAATGATGGACAAGGAGTTACATTTGATTTATCAGTTGTTGTTGATTCTAGTAATAGTGGTCAAGATTTTTATGTAAAATATGCAATAGTTATTCATAATGATTCTGTACATGAACAAAAGGTGTTAGCAGCTAATTTTGTGCCTCGTATTGTTGGTTCTGGTAATCTTCCACATATAGAATATTCAATAAAAGATTCAAATGGTGATCCGGTATTAAATGCTACTATTGCTGCAAAAACGTCTCAAACGTATTATTTAACGATTGATATAACCCCTCAAGAAGAAGGAAACTGGGGTGTTGAAGGTGAATCAGGTGTTAATATTGTTGAAAATGGAACATTAATTGGTTCAATATCTGGTAGTGCTCAAGGTGATGTTACTTCAAATCAATTAGCACATTTCACTGCTTCAATAACTAATTCTTATGATGTTTCTAAAACGTTTACTTTTGCAATAGATGATAGTAAATTCAGTGTAGTAAATTCTAGTGGAAATGCTATTTCATCTATGACTATAGCCGCTAATACAACGGATACCTATGATTTTTATATTAAAAATTTAAATGGTAACAACTTTATGTCATCACCATATGATTTAGGTATTAATATAACTTCTAATGACGAAGAATATGCTGTAGGAGTAGTTAGTTTACTTGTTGATGTTGATCCAACACTTACTGATCATACAGCACCAGTGATAAGCAATGTATCTGCTACAACGACAAGTACAGAAAAAGAGATTTTAGTTAGCTGGCGTGGTACAGATGATAATACTATTACAAATTATTATGTAGAAACTTATACTTCAGATGCTTCTGGTAATGGTACTAAATATCATACTGAAACTTTAAGTGGTGGTCCAAATGGTACTCAAATGACTTATACTGCTACTGTTCCATATGATGATGCATATTACTACTTCAAGGTATATGCTAAAGATCAATCTGATAATATAGCTACTGCTGCTGAAATAGCGGTCTGTGATACAAACTCTGGACATTGTTCTGCTTCTGCTAATAAAAAGTTTAAGTGGAATTTTGTAGTTACATTAATATTAACAAATGCTGCGTCGTCAAATGGTACTACTACAACAAGCGGATCTACTAATACAGTTACATTTAATGTTTTCTACGATAATAATGTTAATACTACTTTATCTGGCTCAGGTAACAATTATGATCCACCTTCTTCTATAAGTTCTGCTACAATCACTTATCCAGGAGCTTCTTCTAGCGAAACTTTACAAAGTGGATCATCAACTCAAACTGCATATTCATATAATACATCTTCGCATGTGCTTAATGTTTATCATGTAACAGGTGATATTGAAATACGAGCTTCTGGTGAACAGGGAACTTGTTTTGCAGAGGGAACTAAAATCCTTATGGCAGATGGTTCATATAAAAATGTTGAAAATATAGGTTATGATGATTTGCTTGCAGTTTGGAATTATGATACAGGGACATTAACTTCTGAATATCCATTATGGATTGAAAATGAACATATTACTGATGAAATAATTAGAGTTACATTCTCTGATAATTCGTATATAGATTTTGTAGGTAATCATGCTATATATAGTACTGATAAGAATATGTTTGTTAATATTCAAGAAGATGATGATTTTAAAATAGGAACACATGTTGCTAAACTAAAAAATAATAAATTAGTTAATACGACTGTAGTTAATATCGAAAAAATAAAGAAACATGCAAAGTATTATTTCGTAGGTACTACTACATACTATAATGTATTTGCAAATAATGTTTTAACTACAGATAATAATCTTATGATTTCTAATCTTTATGGTTTTGAAGATAGCGTTAAATGGCCTAAAACAAAAGCTTTAGCTTTAGCAGATGATAGTAATATATTAGAATATAATTATTTTGAAGATGTTCTACCATATTATTTGTATAAAGGATTTAGAGTTAGAGAAGCTGGTTATTTAGTGAATAATAATGTAATAGATTTAGATTCATTTAAAAAATATATTACATCTTTAATAGTTAATCCAAGAATGATTAAAGATCCAATAAAAGTAAATAATGATAGATATTGGATGGTAACAACAAGTGAGGATTCTGTAAATGATTTAAATAAAAAAGATTTTCTTAGAAAAGAGGGAAGTTCATATATTCTTCCAAAATCAGATAAAAGGAGTTTTAAAGGTTGGTATAATACTTCCAATAATTTGATTTATTATCCTGGAGAAGAAATAACTGTTGATCATGGTATTCATTTTAAGGCTATATATAGTAATTACCAAAGTTCATTTTTAAGAGATATTTATTTAGATATTAAGAAGATTTTTAAATAAAAACAAGTCTAGAATAATAGACTTGTTTTTTTTGTGATATAATTATTAATAGGAGATGATAATGTGGCTAGTACAAAGGATTATAGAGACTTTGTTTTAGATAATTTAAGTATAATGGATGATATAACATGCAAACCAATGATGGGGGAATATTTGTTATACTATAATGGAGTATTATTTGGAGGAATATAT
This sequence comes from Bacilli bacterium, assembly GCA_017438635.1. Classification (GTDB taxonomy): domain Bacteria; phylum Bacillota_I; class Bacilli_A; order RF39; family UBA660; genus UMGS1449. The sequence goes on from JAFRUZ010000004.1 coordinate 4,895, forward strand.
GATGATAGATTTCTTGTTAAAATAGTAGATTCTAATAAAATATATAATATGTCTGAAGCTATTCCTTATCCTGGTGCTAAAGCTATGTTTTTAGTAGATACTGATGATCCAAAATTAATAAGAGATATAGTTATTGATACTTGTAAAGATTTGGAGGCTAAAGAATGAGTAAATATGAACCATTGTGGAAATATGTAAAAAAGCATAATAAAAATGAATATAAACTGTCTTTTGATGAAGTAAAGGAGATTGTTGGTTTTGACTTTGATCATGCGTTTTTAACTTTTAAAAAAGAGTTATTAGATTATGGTTATGAGTTTAAAAAATTATCTTTAAAAGAAAAATGGGTTATGATTGTTAAAAAAAATGATGATATGTAGATACATATATGTATTAAAAGCATAATATATAAATAGATTGGAGGTAAACATGAATGTATTTATTGGTTTATTAATTCCTTTTTTTGGGACTACATTAGGAGCTAGTATGGTATTTTTAATGAGAAGTAAAATGAATTCTAAACTTGAGAAAACTTTACTTGGATTTGCTTCTGGTGTTATGGTTGCAGCTTCTGTTTGGTCGTTATTAATACCGTCAATTGAAATGGCTTCTAAAGAAAAGGTTATTGCGTGGTTACCAGCAACTATAGGTTTTCTATTAGGAATACTGTTTTTACTTATGTTAGATAATATTATTCCTCATTTGCACCTCAAAAGTAAAGAACCCGAAGGATTAAAAGCAAAGTTAAAAAAAACAACAATGATGGTACTAGCAGTTACTCTTCATAATATACCTGAAGGAATGGCAGTTGGTGTTGCTTTGGCAGGTGCTTTAACCAATAATGGTGCGGTTACTATGGCAGGTGCTATAGCTTTAGCAATAGGTATAGCAATTCAAAATCTTCCTGAAGGCGCAATTATATCTATGCCATTAAAAGAAGAGGGTTTTTCTAAAAGAAAATCATTTCTTTATGGAACTTTATCTGGAATAGTTGAGCCAATTGGTGGATTTATTACAGTTTTATTAACATCATTAGTGGTTCCGATACTACCATATTTATTATCTTTTGCAGCGGGCGCTATGATGTATGTAGTAGTGGAAGAATTAATACCAGAATCACAAGTTGGTAAGCATTCAGATCTTGGAACAATAGGTTTTTCTATTGGATTTATAATTATGATGATTTTAGATGTTGCTTTAGGATAATAAAAAGAAAGACAAGCATAGTTTTTCTTTTTTTTCAAGTCTTGTTTTTTCTCTGTTAATAATGTATTAAATATATAGAGGTGTAATTATGAAAGCAATATGTGGTGCTAAATGTGATGAATGTGAAATGTTTAAAACTAAGGAATGTTTGGGGTGTAAAGAGGTAAATGGTTGCCCTTTTGGTAAAAAGTGTTGGATTTCTAAATATATAGAAGTAGGAGGAAAATCTAGTTTTAATGAATTAGAAAAACAAATAATTGATGAGTTTAATTCATTAAATATAGAGGGTATGCCTAAAATAGATGAATTATATCCACTGCTTGGTTCTTTTGTTAATTTGGAGTATCCATTACCTAATAATAAAAAAATCAAATTTTTATCTGATGATGAATCATATTTAGGCACTCAGGTAGAATGTTTATTTAATGATGATTTTAAAAGATGTTTTGGATTACTTGCTAATATGAAATTTTTGCTTGTTTGTGAGTATGGGGAAAATGGTAGTAATCCAGAAATAATAGTATATAAAAGAAGATAAATTTCTTTTTTTTTATAGTATAATATATGTAGTGTAGAAAGGAGATTATTATGGAAGAAGTATTTGGTTTTTTAAAAAAATGTGGAACTTTTTATATAGCAACAGAAGAAGGTGATCAACCAAGAGTTAGACCTTTCGGTGTAGTTAACATTTTCGAAGGCAAGTTATACATCCAAACAGGTAAATCTAAAAATGTTTCTAAACAAATGCAAATTAATCCAAATGTAGAGATATGTGCTCTTATGGATGGAAAATGGTTAAGACTTGCAGGTAAGGTTGTAAGGGATGATAGACGTGAACCAAAGGAAAGCATGTTAGAGGCTAACCCTGTTTTAAAAAATATGTATTCTGCAGATGATGATAATACAGAAGTTTTGTATTTTGAAAATGCTAAAGCAACATTCTATTCATTTACAGAAGAACCAAAAGTAATAGAATTTTAATTCTTTAAGGTTCTTTTAAGGTTTACACTTTATTATTTTTGTGAAAGGAGAGGTGTTATGAAGTCAAAAATATTAATGTTTATAATAGGGGTTCTATTTGGAGCTGTTATATCTACTGGTGCTTTTTATGTTTATACAACAACAAATTGTTCCAATAATTGTGGTAGCAATACACAAATGAATGGAAATGGAGGTACACCTCCAGAAATGCCTAGTGGACAAAACAGTGATAATAATCAAAACAGTGAAAATGGACAACCACCTGAAAAACCAGATGAAAGTAATACAAATAATACGCAAAGTAATAGTTAATTGGAAAGGAGAATAGAATGAAAGATAAAAATACATTATTATCTATAATTGCAATAGTTGTATTAGCTATAATTCTTGGAGTATTATGGTTTTTAATTATTAGCAATACCAATAATAAACCAGATAATGGTAATGGTAGTGCTAATAATAATCCGGGTATGAACAATAGCTCATCTGTTACATATTCGTCTGCTAAAGAGATAACTAAAGATGAAGATATAAGCGGAGAAAACTTTGAATCAACTACTAAAGATGAAAATGCTATTTTAGTATCGGGAAATATAAAATCTACTCTATCTGATATTAAAATTAATAAAACAGGAGATTCTAATGGTGGAGATAATACAAGTTTTTATGGTACTAACGCTGGTATTCTTGTTAAAGGCGGCGCTAATGTAACTATAAAGAATGCTACTATTAATACTGCTGCAAGTGGTGCTAATGGGGTGTTTAGTTATGGAGGATCCGCTACTACTAATAATTCATCGTCAGATAATACTACTGTTAATATCTCTGATTCTACAATTACTACTACTAAAGATGGATCAGGTGGTATTATGACAACTGGTGGTGGTATTATGAATGCTACTAATTTAACTATAAATACTGCAGGAACATCAAGTGCTGCAATTAGATCTGATAGAGGTGGTGGTACTGTTACTGTTGATAAGGGTACTTATAAAACTACAGGAAAAGGGTCACCTACTATTTATTCAACTGCAGATATTACAGTTAAAAATGCTACACTAATAGCTACAGCTTCTGAAGGAGTTGTTATTGAAGGTAAAAACAGTGTAACTTTGGAAAATGTTGATTTAACTGATACAAATAATACTTTAAATGGTCAATCTACCACATATAAGAATATCTTCTTATATCAATCTATGAGTGGTGATGCAGCTTCAGGAAAGGCTATATTTACTTCTAAGAATTCTAAGATTACTACTAATAAGGGTGATAGTTTTTATGTAACTAATACAACAGCTGTTATAAATCTTGAAAATAATACTATTGTTAATAATGATTCTACTGGTAATTTCTTAAGAATACAAAAAGATTCTTGGGGTAATTCTGGTAGTAATGGAGGAACAGTTACATTAAATTTAACTAATCAAGATGCAACTGGTAATGTAGTTGTTGATTCAATATCAAAATTAACAATGAATTTAAAGAGTGGCTCTACATTTAAAGGTGCTATTAATAGTAGTAATTCTGGTGAAGTAACACTTGTACTTGATAAGACAAGCTCTATTACTTTAACAGGTAATACTTATGTTAAATCACTTACTAATGCTGATTCATCTAATAGTAATATTAATCTTAATGGTTATAAGTTATATGTTAATGGTGTAGAATTAAAAAAATAAATGATTAAAAAAAGTAGGATTTTATCCTATTTTTTTGTGCCTTGATTTGTAAAAAGTGCTATAATATATTAAGTGGGTATTTATTAAAAACATAATAGTGAGTTATTGTTTTTTTTAATACAAATAAATTAAAGAAGAGGTAAATATGAAGTTAGAAGACTATATAAACAGTATGAAAATCCCTAGTAAGAGAAAAATGCCTGAAATTAAATTTACGGCATGTAATATTGATAATTATGATAATATTTCTGAGGATAAGAAAGAATTAATTAAAGAAGTTTTTTTTTACTTAAGTGAAGATTTATTTATGGACGTGTTTGAAAGACGCGAAAGGCAAATTAGTGAGTATGCTTATTATCAATCTCGTTCTAATGAAGGAGAAAGAGTATTAGTTAGAATTAGAATATGTGATTTTCCAAAAAATTCTAACATGTTGCAACCGATATCTAGAGATAGATTTGATGCTGAGTATAACAGATGTGCAAAAGTTGGTGCTCAAAAATATGCTAATGTTAATTTTCTTATATATCGTGATGCAGATGATTCTGGTTGTGACCGTTATATGGAGATATATTATATGGATGATGGAAGTGTATTTTTAGATTCGTCTACTGCCAATATTATAAAGAAAATAAATGTAAACGATTTAGGAAAGTATTTAGCTAGAGTTTGTATAGAATGGATGGAAGAAGAAAAAGAACATGGATATTCTAGAGTGCGTAAGTAATTTTTTTTATTTGTTGCCGTTAGAAACTGAAAGACTCTTTATTAGAAAAACAATAGTTGATGATGTCGATTTGCTTTTAAAAATTGATAAACAGGAAGTTACTCAAAAGTTTCTTGGTGGTATAAAGAATAAAACTAAAGAGGAAAGAGTTTTGTTTTTAGAGAAAAAAACTAATTCTTTAACAGTATGTTTAAAAGATAGTACTCCTATTGGTTTTATTGATTTTGCAATAGATGATTCTTCTTTTCTATTATCTTATATATTTGACTATGATTATTGTAATAAAGGTTACTGTACAGAGGCTTGTAAAAAAATAATTGATGTGTGTTTTAATGAATTATGTTTTGATAGTGTACAAGCAGATACTGTAGAAGGAAATGCTAGTTCTAAGAGGGTACTTGAGAAGCTTGGTTTTAAATTCCAAAGGTTTTATACAAAAAACTATGTTAGGTTTTTAAAATACATTATTTATAATAAAAAGTAGGTGTTTTATGGATACTAAATTGTTTGGACAAGCGATAGTTAAATTTTTCGTGGGTTTTATAGTGATAGGATTATTAATATTTGCTTCTGCAGGTACTATTCATTATTTTAATGGATTATTATTTATGGGGCTTTTATTTATACCAATGTTTGTTGTAGGAATAATTTTATTTTTTAAGAATCCTGAATTGCTTAGATATAGATTAAATGCTAAGGAAAAGGAATCAGAGCAAAAAGAAGTTTTGATTTGCAGTGCTTTTATGTTTATTTTTGGATTTGTTTCTGCAGGTTTAAATTATAGATATAATTGGTTTATGTTACCTAATTATATTGTTATAGTAGCTTCTATTTTATTCGTTATATCTTATATTTTATATGGTGAAGTACTTAGAGAAAACACTTTTCTACTACGTACAATTGAAGTAAAAGATAATCAAAAACTTGTTGATACTGGTTTGTATGGTATTGTTAGACACCCTATGTATTCTATAACTATAGTTTTATTTCTTATGATACCTTTAATTCTTGGATCTGCTATTTCATTTGTAATATTTCTTATATATCCATTTATAATAATCAAACGAGTAAAAAATGAAGAAGAGGTTTTAGAAAAAGATTTAAAGGGATATAAAGATTATGAAAAAAGAGTTAAATATAGACTAATTCCTTTCATTTGGTAAATTACAGTTAAAAAATTAACTGTTTTTTATTGACATTTTGTTTTTATAGTTATACAATACTATTGTATTAAGGAAGTAATACAGTGAGGTGATTTTATGGATTTTGTTTTTGATAATAATGTTCCAATATATATACAAGTATTGGAATACTTAAAAATTTATCTTATTTCAGGTACTTTTAAGTGTGGTGATAAGCTTCCTTCAGTTAGAGATTTTGCTACTACTTTTAAAGTAAATCCTAATACTATGCAAAAAGCGTTGGCAGAACTTGAAACCATGAATCTTATTTATACTGAAAGAACAAATGGTAAATATGTTACAAAAGATATAAAACTAATTGAAAAATTAAAAGACGAATATGCTATTACACTTGCTAAGAGTTATTTTTCTGGAATGAAGAGAATAGGGCTTGGTAAAGCAGATTCAATTAAATATTTGGAAGGGATAGATGAATAATGGAACTATTAGAAGTTAAAAATTTAAGTAAATCTTTTGATAAAAAGAAAGTCCTTAGAGATGTTAATTTAACTGTTTCTAGTGGTAGAATAGTAGGGCTTCTTGGTAAGAATGGTGCAGGTAAAACAACATTAATTAAGTTAATAAATGATTTACTTACTCCTACAGAAGGGGAAATATTTGTTAAAGGAGAAAAAATAGGAGTTAATTCTAAAAAAATAATATCTTACTTACCTGAAAGAACGTATTTAAATAAACAGATGAAAGTGTCAGAAGTCATTGAATTTTTTGAAGATTTTTATGATAATTTTGACCCTAAAAAAGCTAAGAGATTACTAAAAGATTTAGATCTTGATATCAATCAAAAATTATCAAAAATGAGTAAAGGTATGCAAGAAAAGGTACAACTCGTTCTAGTAATGTCTAGAAATGCTGATCTCTATATATTAGATGAACCTTTAGGCGGGGTTGATCCTGCAACAAGAGAGTATATACTTGATACAATTCTTTCTAATTTTGATGAAGGTGCTAGTGTTATTATTTCAACTCATTTAATATCTGATATAGAAAGAATACTTGATGAAGTAGTATTTATTGATAATGGTAAGATAGTATTACAAAGTGATGCTGATAAACTTAGAAATAAAGAAAAAAGTTCAATAGATGAAATCTTTAGGAGGATGTTCAAATGTTAAATAAGTTATTAAAATATGATTTAAAATATATGATAAAGAATATGAGTATATTCTATATATTAGGTATATTTTTTGCAGTTTTTACTAGAATATTTTTCTCAATGGAACAAACAGTAATGGTTACAATAATAGGGCAAATAACATTAGGGTGTATGTTTTCAATGATTGCTAGTATTTTAATTAATGTTATGATGAGAAGCTGGGTTAGATTTAGAGATTCTATTTATAAAGATGAGGCTTATTTGACTCATACTCTTCCTGTTACTAAAAATGATATTTATAACTCTAAGTTTTTTCAAACATTGATATTTTTTGTAATAAGTTTTGTTATAGTACTTATAGCATTATTTATTACTTACTACACTCCAGAAAGATGGTTAATGCTAAAGAACTATGTCAATGCTATTACAACGGGGTTAAGTTTTAATACAACTTTATTTGTTGTATCCATGCTTAGTGTTATGTTTTTGGAAATATTCAATGCTATTCAATGTGGTTTTTTAGGAATAATACTTGGGTATAAACAAAATAGTAATAAGATAGCTTATTCAGTATTATTTGGTTTTAGTGCTTATATAATTGCTCAAAGTATTGTGCTTGGACTAACATATATGGTTGGATTATTTGATGGTAATATTATGGATTTGTTTAATAATACTGCCGTTCTTAATTCTGATGGTTTAAAATTATTAACAGGTCTTGCTATTATATTTTATATAGTAATCATTTTTGCAATGAATATTCTTTGTAAAAAGAAGCTTAATGATGGAGTAAATATTGAATAGTTTATGAATGATTTAATTTCTAATATTAATAAACTACATACTACTGATATGGGATTGATTAGAATTAAGAGAAATCTTAATTTAGATACAGATAATGTAATTAATTATTGTAAAAAATTAATACTTGATAAGAATTGTAATATTAATAAACGTGGTAAAAATTGGTATTGTGAATTAAACAATATAAGAATAACGATTAATTCATATAGTTATACTATTATTACTGCACATATACTATAGCAGATTTATATCTGCTTTTTTTATGATATAATATTTTTGGAGGTTTTGTTATGGGAAGATTTCAGTTGGGCCATTGGTCAGTTTATGATAATGAACTTCGTATTTCATTAATGCGTTTCTTTGTAAGTATTTCAATAGGACAAGATGAAAATGTCACTGTGTTTGATTTAAGAGTTATTGATTCTAATAGAACGCAATTTTTATTTTTATTTGATACCTTAGAGGAAGCAGTATGTTTTACTGAAGAAAAAATTTATAATGCTAGTAGTATTTATGATGTAATTGATATGTATAATGAATTGTTTATTTCTGGGAAGGATAATAAACAATTGTTAAGATCATAAAAAATAGTATATAATAGTTGTAATATTTTTAATTTTATGGGGAGGTTGAATTATGTTATATATAGACTTTGATGGCGTTATTTTAGACACAGAAGGAATGTTATTTAGAGAATGGAGAAAGAATCCTAATCGTCATTTACTTCCTGAAATTGAAAAAATAAAGTATATTCAAAGAGCGGATTGGAATTCTATTTTAAAGTATTCTGAAGTTATGAATGATTCATTATACTATTTAAAACATATGGATCCTAATAGTAGTTTTATATTGACTAAAGTACATTCTTTAACTAATGAAGGATCTTCTAAAATAGAGTGGATTAGAAGACAAGGTATAATGCAAAGTGTAATATTAGTACCTTATGATATGAAAAAATGTGATGTTGTTGATGCTGAAGGTAATATTCTTGTTGATGACTGTTTGAAGAATCTAGATGAATGGTCTCTAAACAATGGTTATCCTATATTTTTTGATTATGATAATGATAATTATGATAGCTGGAAACAACTAAATGTTAAAGGTTATACACGAATAAGGGATTTATCACAATTTGTAAAAAAATAAAATGTAAAATTTTGTAAAAGAATCTAAAATTTGTTTTCTTTTTATACTGTTAATGGTAAGATTAAAATAGAGAGTAGGTTGACAATATGAAGAATGTTTTTTTTAGCAACTTAATCTATTGTATTTTGAAGTGACACTATAGGTGCCACTTTTTTTGGGGAGGAAAACATGAAAAAAAGCAATGAAGTAAAAGAAGAATTAACAGAACAAGAAGTACTTGATACTTTACAAAACAGATTAAATAAAAGTGTAAGTGTTGCTACACTGTGTAATGATTTGGCAATTAACGAAGTTCAATTGTTTGGTTATATAGAAAGGTTAAGAGACTCTAATTTTAATGTTAGTTTAACTAATAAATCAGGAGAAATGATGTTAGATATAAATAATAGTCCTGATTTTTCATCTGAGTATACTTATAGTATAAAAGAAGATGTTAATGAAACTACTAAGATTGGAGTTATATCAGATTTAAGATTTGGTTCTAAAAAAGAACAAATAGCCCTTTTGAGTGATATGTATAAAAAATTTGCTTCTGATGGAGTTAAATATGTTATAATTGCCGGTAATCTATTGGAAGGTAAATATAATGCAAAAGATGAAAGAGAATTTGGTAAATCACTAATAACAAATGATCCTTATGGACAAGCTAATCATTTAATTGAGTATTTTCCTAGAGTTGAAGGAATTCAAACACTGTTTATTACTGGCGTAACTGATCATACATGGGGTAAAGAATTAAATGTTGGAGAATATATAAGTTCTGAAAGAGATGATATGATCTATTTAGGGCCAAAATCATGTACTGTTTTTTTTAATAATGTATCATTTAGAGTTGAAAACCTTAAAAAAAGTGGTGAGAGTTATACAATAGCATATCCGCCTCAAAAGTATATGAGAAGTATGGGTAGTTATGAAGATTATGACTTTATACTTCTTGGAGGCACACTAACAGCTCAAGATTTTCCTTGTATAAGAGATACAAGAATTTTTACAATTCCATCTGTTGTTGAGAGAACTCCAAAGATGAGATCTGCCTCACAACAAAATGTTATGGGTTCTTATGAATTCGAAATATCATATAATAAACTTGGGAATCTAAAAAGAATTGTTCCTCATTTTTCTCCTTATTATGTACCAAGTAAAGAAAACTATTTAACTATTAAACCTTTGTACTTAACAAAAGATGAAGAAAATGAATTTGTTGTTCAAAATAGAATTGTTCATGAAAAAAATGAATTATTAGCAAAGTTTGATAGATTATATAAATCAATGAGAAAAGAAGAAAGTTTTAACAGTTTGAAAAATAGACTTGCGATGTCTGATACTGAATTATATGGAGTTATTGGTGTATTACAACAATATGGTAGACCTATTGATATAGTGGATATTAATGGTGAACTAGTAGTTCAAAAGAGATTTCAAAAGAGAAGACATTATGACGTTAAACCTCCGAAAGAAGAATTAACTATGAGACAATTTGGTGTTGTTTCTGATACTCATTATGGTAGTATTTGGTCACAACCATCAATGGTAAATACATTTGCATATGAAGCATATAATAGGGGTATTACAGATATGTTCCATATTGGTGATATATCTGATGGAGATTATCATACTATTAGACCAAATCATGTAAATGAAGTACATGTTTATGGTGCTACTGCACATGTTGATTTGGCTGCTAAGTTTTTACCAAAATATCCTGGGATGAAATGGAGAGGTATCTGTGGTAGCCATGATCAATCTCATCAATTTAATTATGGTCCATTTGATTTTGGGACTGAACTAGCTAAAAGAAGAAAAGATTTTGAATATTTGGGACAAGATAGAGCATTCTTCTATTATGATAATTGTAAGATTGAGTTATTCCATCCAGGAGGAGGAACATCTAGAATACTTTCAACTAAACCACAAAATGGTATTGATCAATTAGTTTCTGGCACTAAACCAAAACTTTCTTTAAGAGGTCATTATCACAAAGTATATTATATGATGTATAGAAATATTCATATGCTTTTATGTCCATGTAATGTAGATCAATCAGCATTTATGATGAAAAATGAGATTCCTAATTTAATGGGAGATTATTTTGTAACTATTTGGTATGATGAAAATGGAGATATTCATTATATTGATACTGAACCAATGCTATTTGGTCCAGATGATGTTCGTGAAAAAGACTATGAAAATCCTAAAAAATATATTAAAAACAAAATTTTAACAAGAAAAAGCCGTTAGGCTTTTTTTTATTAATTATTATGTAAATGTTTCTAACGGTATGTTTTTATGATATACTGATATAGATGAGGTGATTTATGAACGGTTTTTCTATTTTGATGTTTATATTTAGTTTTTTAATATTTCTTTGTGGCATTTATTTGTTTACTGGTCATAAAAACGAAATATTATTATGGAAAGTACATGATATTAAAAATTTCACTATAGAACAAACTAAAAACGTTGGTAAATGGACTATGATTGCTAGTCTTGTACCTTTAGTTTTAGGTATTTTAGGATTAATTTTTGGATGGGAGTGATATTATGAAAAAAGAAGATATTTATAATTTATTAAAAGAAAAAAATATTTGGCATGAAATTACTGAACATGAAGCTGTTTGGGATATGGAAGGTTTAGCGGGTGTTGATTTGCCTTATCCTGGTAGCGATGCTAAGAATTTATTTGTTAGAGATGACAAAAAAAGAGTGTATTATTTAATATCTGTTAAAGATGATAAAAGAGTAGATCTTAACGAATTTAGAAACAAATATGAAACTAGAAGACTTAGTTTTGCCTCTGAAAACGATTTAGCTAATATACTTAAGTTATTTCCGGGAGCAGTTACACCTTTTGGATTATTAAATGATTCTGATTTAATAGTTAAGTTTTATTTAGATAAAGACTTTTTTGATGATTCTTCAATAATTGGAATTCATCCAAATGACAATACTGCTACTGTATGGTTAAAAGTTAACGATTTAGTGGATATAATAAAAGAACATGGTAATGAAGTATTTATAGTAGAACTGTAGGAGTGTTATATGAAATATAAACTTATAGTTTTTGTAGTAGTTTTATTAATTATTTTAATTGTTTGTGCTATTAGGTTTTTTAATCATGTGGAAGATGTTGTAATTACCGATATTAAAAATATGAAATTTCATTATACGAAAGGTTATGCAATGAATGCAGATGTTTCATATGAAATTGATTGCAGTGAGAAGGAATGTATTCTTACATATAAACCATATGGTATTGCAACGGAAGATGCTAAAAAGAAGAAACTTGATAGTGAAACTATGAAAAAAGTAGAAGATATTTTAACAAAATATGAAGTTGCTAAATGGGATGGATTTGATAAAAATGATAAAAATGTACTAGATGGAGATTCATTTAGTTTTTCTCTTACTACTAATGGTGCTACTCATATATATGCATCAGGATATATGAAATGGCCTGAAAATTATGGAAACGTTCGTGCAGAATTTGATTCTTTATTTGAAAGTTTGTTTTAAAAAAGCATTTGACAAACAAAAAATAAGGTGGTAATATTTTTTTATTGCAAATAATGATTAATTTTTAGTAGTATTATTAATACTTTTAAAGAGAGCTAAGGTTTGGTGAGACTTAGTAAAAGCTAATAATATGAAATACAGATTATAAATTTGTAATCGGAGTTGTCCGTTATAACATAGAGTGTATGATAAATTCATAAATTAAGGTGGTACCGCGAGAATTCGTCCTTTGATTTATGAATTTTTTTCATATTAATATAATTAAAAGAGGAGGATATATATGTCAGAAATAAAATTTTATAAACATGAGCAAATTCCTGTTGAAATGCACAAGGTTAAAATTGTTCAACAACTTAAATTGCTTCCTGCAGATGAAAGACTTAAAAAAATAAAAGAAGCAGGATTTAACACTTTTCAACTTCACAATGGTGATATTTTTATGGATATGCTTACTGATTCTGGTGTTAATGCTATGAGTGATAATATGCAATCTGCGATGTTCAGGGCAGATGATGCTTATGCTGGAAGTGAAACATTCTATCGTATGAGAGATAAACTTGAAGAGATATTTGGAATAAAGTATTGTCTTCCTGCTCACCAAGGTCGTGCTTGTGAAAATATACTTGCAGAAAGATTTGTAAAAGAAGGTAATTGTGTTATTATGAATTATCATTTCACTACTGCTAAAGCGCACATTACTCGTCGTGGTGGACACGTTGAAGAATTAATTAAAGATGAAGGGCTTATATCTAAAAGTGATTTACCATTTAAAGGTGATATAGATCTTGATAAAGTTAGAAAGTGTATTGAAAAAGAAACTCCTGAAAATATTTCATTTATGAGAATTGAATCAGGTACTAATTTAATTGGAGGTCAACCTATTTCATATGAAAACATGAAAGAAGTTACTGAAATTGCTAAGGAGAAGGGTATTGTTACAGTACTTGATGCATCACTTTTACAAGATAATTTATACTTTATTAAAACTAGAGAAGAATCTATGAAAGATAAATCAATACGTGAAATTACTCGTATGATTGCAGATTTATTTGATATAATTTATTTTTCTGCTAGAAAATTTGGTTTTGCTAGAGGGGGAGCAATACTTGTTCGTGATGAAGATATGTTCCATTCTATGGAAGATTTAGTACCTATGTTCGAAGGATTCCTTACTTATGGTGGTATGTCTGTAAAGGAAATGGAAGCCATGACTGTTGGGTTCGATGAATCTATGGATATGGATGTTATATCACAAGGGCCTCTATTTATCGATTACTGCGTAAAAGAACTTGATAAATACGGAGTACCTGTTATTACTCCAGGAGGAGGTCTTGGGGCGCATTTAGATGCAAGTGTTATTTGTTCACATATACCTCAACAAGAATATCCTGCAGGAGCACTTGTTTGTGCATTATATTTATGTGGTGGTATTCGTGGTATGGAACGTGGTACACTTTCTGAAGAAAGAAATCCAGATGGAAGTGAAAGATTTGCTTCAATGGAATTAGTTAGATTAGCTTTCCCAAGAAGAGTATTTACCCTTTCACAAACTGAATATGTAATAGATAGAGTAAAATGGTTATATGATCATCGTGATATGATTGGGGGACTTCGTTTTACTCATGAACCTAAAACACTTAGATTCTTTACTGGTATGCTTGAAGCTACTTCTGATTGGCCAGAAAAGCTTGTTGAGGCATATAAAAAAGAATTTGGAGAAGAAGCATAGTTACCTTTGGGTAGCTTTTTTCTTGATAATATATATAAAAAGTGCTATAATATTGCTCAGGTGATATTATGGTTGAATTAAAAAGGGCTCATGACCCAAATGGTTATGAAAGATTTATAATTAAGACAGAAGAAGGAACATTTAAAATATATTACGGTTCTGATTTATGTCTTTATTGGTCATGTACTATTCCAAGTGATGAAGATATTAATAATAAGTATAAATATACTATTACTAATGAGAATAAAAAGATTTATAACATATTTAATGATCTTTATGATTCAGTAGTTACTAGAACACCATTTAAACATTTTCATTGTGGTGATAATGATAAGTATTATTTGTATAACGATCATGGTTTAGTTAAAAATGATGTAATAGAGTGGCATAGTGATGATACTGTATACGATGCATCAAGTTTTGTACAAATAGAAAAAGATACTGAAAATGATAACTTTATAGTTACTTTTAATAAAAGTAAAGTTTTATGTGATGATATTTCTCCTTTTTCAACATTTACTGTAATGTTTGGCACTGGAGAATGTAGATATGCTCCATATAATGCTACATTTATTGAAATGTATAGAAAACTTGGAGAATACTGTGAAAAAAGAGGTAATAGATTTAGCAAAGGATCTAGTTTAAGAAAAAAAAGAGTTAGAAAGAGATAATTCTAACTTTTTTTTATTTATTTTTCTTATGTTTTTGTGTTATTATATTTAAGTAGGTGATGTTATGGTTGACGTTAGAAGAGATGTTTGTTCAGGTTTTGAAGTTTTCTCTATCAAAAATAGTACGGGAAACTTGAAATTTTTTTATTTTTATGACTTTGATTTGTGCTGGTCATGTGATGATAAAGAAGATTCTGATACTTCTAGTATAGAATTTGGTCCTGAAGATTCATATATGTATACACTTATAGATGAAGTGTATGATTCAATCTCTACTAATCAACCATTTAAACATCTTAAATATGATTTTGAGGCAAAAGATTTGGTTTTTCTTGAAGGAAATGACTATTCTAAAAGATTATTTAAAAACGGAATGGTAGAGTGGCACAGTGATGATTGTATTTATAGAGTTGGTAGTATAATTTATATAACAAAAGAGAATAATAGATATATTGTAACTTTACAAAAGGGTAAAACGCATATAAATAGAATTTATCCTTTTTCTGATTTTACTGTATCAATTGCTAATAATAGTAGATATAGTCCTTATAATATAACATTTATGAATATGTTTAATAAACTGAGAGAGTATGATTTTTTAATGAATCAGGCTGAGATTAATAAATATGTTTCAAAAGATAATGTCAAAGTTAGAAAAGATTAATTTATATAGTATTTGAGGTGTTTTATGGTTCAAGTAATAAAGAAAAGAGATTTAGATAATACATATATTATTTTTATAAAAGCAGATGAAGGAGACTTTGTCTTTACTTTTTGTGGTAATTTAGATCTATATTTTAGTTATTTCGGTGAAGATTATAGAAAAAAAGATAAACATAGTTTTACTCTTGATAAAAGTAATTATTTTTTATATAAGTGCTTTGATGAACTATATGATGCTATTGCGAGTGAAAAACCTTTTAAAAATAGAGAAGAAGATTCTAATTTTGTATTTGAACATAAACGTTTTGATTTTCCACTTTTTAAAAAAGGTGTAGTAGAATGGCATAGTGATGATGGATATTATGATGAGGATGCAGTTCTTTATATTGAAAAACAGAATGAATCTTATAAAGTAACGATAAAAGAAGGCTTTATTAGTGATATCAAAATTCAAACTGCTGCTGTAAGATTTAGAAATCAAGGTAGTATTTATTATCCATATAATAATGTTTTTATGGATTTATATAATAAAATTTGTGATCATAATTTTGAATATGAACAAATTACTCTTGACGAATATATGGATAGAATAAAAATAAGAACAAGATAGACTTTTACTCTATCTTTTTTTATGTTACAATTTTATTGTGGGAGGATTTAGATATGATAAGAGTTACAAAAGAGAATAATGATGGGTTGAATAGTGTTATTAATGTTGAGACAAGTGAAGGATCTTTTTATATTTCTTTTGAAAAAAATCTAAATCTTAATTTTAGTTATTTGGGTAATAATGTTGATAATGAAGGTTATTATTCCTTTGTTATTGATAAAAGTAATGGTTATTTTTATAAGTGTTTTGATGATTTATATGATTCTATTATTAATCAAAGACCATATAGATATAGTGATAATTTAGCTAATACAGAGTATATTTTTCCTCTTAATAATTGTAAAGAAAAGTTAGTTAAAGATGGGATAATTGAATGGCATAGTGATTATGAACCTTATGATACTGCTAATATATTGTCAATTATTAAGGATGAAGATGCTGATTATATTTTGACTTTTTTTGATAATGGAAAGACTCCTTATAATAATGAGCATACCGTTTATATACAAAATGGTGGTAGTAGATATGATCCATATAATGCTACTTTTATGATTTTGTATAACAAACTTCGTAATTATGACTTTGAGTGTTATTATGACGAAGGAATTGACAATACAGGATTTATTAGAACTAGAAAAAGATAAGTATTATCTTTTTTTTTTATTTTTTTTATTATATAATTATTATGACAATGGGGTGATTGTATGGAACTATCTGATATAAAGAAAAAGTTTCTTGATTTTAGTAGTAAAGTAAATGATTTATGGAGGTTACTTTGAAGTAGATTCTAAGTTATCTGAAATTAAATCTCTTGAAGAAATAAGCAATAGTTCATCTTTTTGGAATAATAGTGATAGGGCTCAAGAAGTTTTGAAAAAGATTAATTATTTAAAAGAGATTACTTCTGATGTTGTATCATTAAAAAATACTGTTAACGATAATCTAGAAATTATATCTCTTTTAGAAGAAGAATATGATAGTGAGTTATTTGATTCTTTAGTTAAATCTGTAAGTTCACTTGAAAAGAAAATAGATTCTTTAGAACTTGAAGTATTACTTTCTGGAGAATATGACCATAATAATTGTATACTTGAAATACATTCAGGTGCTGGAGGAACTGAAGCACAAGACTGGGCTAATATGCTTTATAGGATGTATGAGAGATGGTGTTTAAGTAAAGGATATAAAGTCCAAGTTTTAGATATTTTAGATGGTGATGAAGCTGGTATTAAAAGAGTAACATTATTCGTTTCTGGTATAAATGCTTATGGATATTTAAAATGTGAAAAAGGTATTCATAGATTAGTTAGATTATCACCTTTTGATAGTAACAATAAAAGACATACATCATTTGCTTCGGTTGATGTAGTTCCAGAAGTAGATGATACAGTTGATGTTGAAATTAAAGATGAGGATTTAAAAATAGATGTTTACAGAAGTGGTGGAGCAGGTGGCCAGTCAGTAAATACAACTGATTCTGCAGTAAGAATTACACATATTCCTACAGGGATAGTAGTAACTTGTCAAAATGAAAGAAGTCAATTGCAAAATAAAGAGAAAGCACTTTCTATTTTGAAAGGAAAACTAAAACTGTTTGAAGAAGAGAAAAAAGAAGCGGAACTTGCTTCTCTAAAAGGTGATTCTAAAAAAATTGATTTTGGTTCACAAATTAGAAGTTATGTAATGCATCCATATTCAATGGTTAAAGATCATCGTACTAATGTTGAAACTAGTAATGTTTTAAAAGTATTAGATGGTGATTTGGATATGTTTATAGATGGGTATTTAAGGAGTTGATATAGTGGATAATATAATTGCTAGTGTTTATGTAAAAAATAGAGTTAAGAGGTATTTTTATCTGTTTATAGGTGTACTTATTTGTGCTTGTACTTATAATATATTTATTCTTCCTTACAACATTGTATTTGGAGGAGTAAGTGGTATAAGTATCATAGTTCACCATTTTGTAGGTATTAAGCCTTCAATTGTAATCTTTGCCTGTTCATTTGTACTTTGTATGATTGGATTCTTGTTTTTAGATAAAAGAACAGTATTTAGATCGATAGTAGGAGCGCTTCTTTTACCAATTATGGTAGAACTTACTTCTTTTCTTACTAATTTAGTGGTAATAAAAGATGCTGATATGCTTACTATTTCTATATTTGGAGGGGTTTTCTATGGTTTAGGACTTGGTATAGCTTATAAATATGGTTTTACTTTAGGTGGAACAGATTTTATAACACAAATTGTTCATAAGTATTTAAAGTTTACTATGGGGACTTCTATGACCATTGTTGAGGGGATTGTAGTAATTTCTGGTGCTTTTGTGTTTGGTATTACTAATTTCTTGTATGCTGTTGTTATTTTATATTTGATGACTATGTTAGTAGATAAAGTAATTCTCGGTATATCTGATAAGAAAGCATTTTATATTATTACTAGTAAGAAAAAAGAAGTATCTGATTATGTTATTAATACAATGGGTCATACTATTACAGTATTTTCTGCTACTGGTGGATTTTTAAAGAAAAAAGTTTCTGTTTTATTTACTGTAATTCCTACGAAAGAGTATTACAAACTAAAAGAAGGAATTAGTTATATCGATTCATCAGCATTTTTTACAGTAGTTGATGCGTATGAAGTCAGTGGTGGTGAATGATGTTAAAAGCATTTACACTTTATTATAAAAAATATATAAAAATGATTGGGGCCTTGCTACTTTCTGCTATTGCGTATAATGTGTTTGTTAGACCAATTAATCTAATAGCAGGTGGTTCAAGTGGTCTTGGAATTTTATTTTATAATATTATGGAAATAGACCCTGCAATAGTCATTTTTATCGTTTCATTTTTAATGTTTATACTGGCTTTTATAGTTTTAGATGCAGAAGATGTTTTATCTTGTTTTGTAGAAGCACTAGTTTTTCCTACTTTTGTAAAAACAACTAGTCATTTAACAGATATAGTATCATTTGATAATAAGAATATATTAGTAGTAGTCATTTTCGGAGCAATCGTAACGGGAATAGCTCAAGGTATTATATTTGGAGAAGGTCTTAATGTTGGAGGTTTATCTGTTCTAGCTAAGGTTATTCACAAATATACTAAGTTATCGGTTACATATTGTAATGCTATGATAAATGCTATAATTATTGCTTTAGGAGCATGGTTTACAAATGTAAGTATGGTTTTATATGCAATTATATATATTGTTGTTCTTAGATATGTAAGTGAAAGAATTATACTTGGAGTTAGTAATAATAAAACATTTAAGATTGTAAGTTCAAAATATGAAAAAATAGAAAAATATATACATTCTATTGGTCATGATGTTACTTTATACGATACAGTAGGATCTTATAAAGGTGATACTAAGAAACTTATTATGACTGTAGTACCTACATCTGAGTTTATACTTTTAAGAGATTATGTTAAAAGTGTTGATAAAAAGGCATTTATATTTGTTACTAATACATATGAAGTTAGTATGCAAGATCAAACTATACGTAAAGCGGAGGAATAATTACTCCGTTTTCTTTTTTTTTAAGTCACAAAGTGGTATAATATAGGGTAGCGAGGTGTTTGTTTTGGAAAAAGATATCGAACGTAAAAAAGAAATAATTAATATGAAGAATGTTTATAAAACTTATCCTAATGGTGTTGGGGCTTTATTTGATTTAAATTTATCCGTTTATTTAGGAGAGTTTGTATTTATAATTGGAGGTTCTGGTAGTGGTAAAAGTACTCTTATAAAGATGCTTTATCGTGAAGAAAGACCTACAAGAGGAGAAATAATACTTGGTGGTGTTAATGTAGGAAAACTTCGTAATTCTAAAGTATATAAACTTCGTAGATTAATCGGTGTAGTATTCCAAGATTATAAACTTTTACCTAAACTTACTGTTTATGAAAATGTAGCATTTGCCTTAGATGTTACAGGAGTAGATAGTAAAACAATAAGAAAAAAAGTAATAGATGTTTTAGATAAAGTTGGTTTAAAGCATAAAGCCAAAGAATATCCAGATACTTTATCTGGTGGAGAACAACAAAGAGTTGCTATAGCAAGAGCTGTAGTAAATCATCCAAAAATACTTATTTGTGATGAACCTACTGGAAACTTAGATCCTAAAATAAGTATGGAGATAATGGAAATACTAGATAAAATAAATAAAGAATATAAAACAACAATACTTATGGTAACTCATGATATAGATATAGTTAAGAAGATGAAGAAAAGAGTTATAGTATTAAAAGAAGGAAGAATGATTAAGGATTATAAGGAGGGAAAATTTGTAGATGAAAAGCTGTAGGACGATTTTTAGAAGTTTAAGAGATGCTTTAAAGAGTGTTGTTAGAAATTTTAGTTTATCGCTTGCATCTGTTACATGTATTACAATTACTCTTGTTATAATTGCTTCTGCTATTCTTATTTCTGATAATGTTAAAAATTTTACTAGAGAGATAGAGCGTGATGTAACAGTTGTAGCTTTCTTAGATTCAGAAGCAGATGAAACTGTAAGAGAAAATTTTGAACTTTCTATTAAGAAAAATACTAATATTGAAACTTTTACTTTTAAATCAAAAGAAGAAGTAAAAGAAGATATGATTAAAGAAAATGAAACGTTTAGTAAAGTAATATCTAGTTGGGATAAAGATAGTAACCCTCTTATGGATACTTATACAATAAAAGTTCATGATGTTGATAAAATTGCAGATACTGCAAGTCAAATAAAAAGCATAGCAGGTGTTAATTCAGTACAATATGGAGAAGGGCTTGTTGAAAAGTTGGTAGGTGTATTTGATGCTGTTGAAAAGATTACATTTATAGCAGCAGGTGCACTTATAGTAGTAACAATATTCTTAATTATTAACACTATTAAACTTACAATTTTCTCTAGGAAAAGAGAAATTGGAATAATGAGACTTGTAGGGGCTAGTAATGGTAGAATAAAACTTCCTTTTGTAATCGAAGGAATTATACTTGGAATGATTGGTTCAATTGTACCAATACTTGCAGTAATATTTGGATATAGTACATTATACGATTATTTTGGAGGTGTTCTTTTCTCTCCAGTTATAAAACTTGTGAAACCTATGCCTTCAGTAGTGAATACATCACTTATAATACTTGTTATTGGTATGCTTGTTGGTATGATAGGTAGTGCAAGGGCTGTAAGGAAGTATGTTAAAGTATGATGAAGAAATATGGTATTTTAGTTTTAATTATTTCATTGTTATTAGTAGTTCCTTTAAAGGTTAATGCTACTACTATTAATGATTATAGAAATAGAATTGCAGCTTTAGAAAAAGAAAAAGCTGAATCTGAAGAGAAAACTGAAGAGGCTCAAAAGAAAATAGATGCTGCAGAGGCAAGAATTGCAGAAATTACTAGAAAAATATCTGATACTAAGAAAAATCAAGAAGAATTAAAAAAAGAGATAGAAGAACTTGAAAAGGAAATTAAAGTAAAAGATAAAGAAATAAAAGATCTTATGGTTTTTTATGAAGTATCTGAAAATGATAACTTTTACTTAAAATTCATTTTTGGTGCAGAAAACTTTGAAGATTTAATATATAGATTTTCTGTTGCAGAACAATTAACAGACGCTAACGATAAGTTAGTAGATGAAATGAATAGTTTAATTAAACAAAATGAAAAGAAAGTAAAAGAACTTGAAAATCAAGAAAAGAAGTTAAAAGAACTTAATGAATCAATATCAAAAGAAGTTGAAAAACTTGGTAATCAAAAGAAAAAATATGAAAAAGAATCAATGAGTGTCGATGAAGAAATCGATACAATGAAAGAACAAATTGAATATTATAAAGGTAAAGGCTGTGGTGAATACGAAGATGTAGCTATTTGTTCTATGCCTACGGGATATGGAGCTGCAGATGGAGATGCTTCAAATTTAACACCAAGTGCTACAGGTTTTATTAGACCTCTTGCTCATGGATATATAACTTCATATTACGGTGGTAGAATCCATCCAATATTTGGTACTGCTAGTTATCATAGTGGTGTAGATATTGCACAAAGTACTGGTACTACTATAATGGCTTCAAATAAAGGTCAAGTAGTAGGTGCTGGATGGTATGATGGTTATGGATATGCTGTAATGGTATATCATGGAGCAGCAGGTTATGATTACACTACATTATATGGACATATGAGTAGTATTAGTGTATCAATGGGACAAGCTGTATCAAGAGGACAAAAACTTGGTGAAGTTGGTTCTACTGGATGGAGTACTGGACCACATTTACATTTCCAAGCTATGTATGGAAATGGTTATAACTTAGGTTCAACATTTGATCCATTCAATTTAGTATATATGCCACTTTCTTGGTAATAAAAGATATCATTTGATATCTTTTTTTTGTTTAAATTTGTTGATTTAGAGGGGATGTTATTATATAATTTAGTTGTATAAGGAGGATAAGATGGAAAAAGAAGAAAAAGCAGAAGAACTAGGAAGAACAGAAAAAATAGTAATGGAAAATGCTAAAGAATTTCAGTCATTAAAAGCACATGAAAAGAAAAAGAGACGTTGGAAATTTATATTGTTTCTGATACTTATTATATTAGGAGAAGCGCTTTATATTTCTTATGATAAAGGAGTATTTGACAAGTGGTTAATAGAACATAATCTTATTAAAAAAGAAGAACCTAAGAAGGGAGAAACAAATAAGAGTTCAAACGATATTGCTACAGATAATGAACTTAAATATGTTAAATATGGTTATGCAGAAGATGTAAACATTTATGCGGTATATCCTAGCTTTATTGTTTATTCTGTGAAAGATGAATTATATGTTGCTGAAGATTATTCACTATCAATTCCTATTGTAAACAATATTTTCTATTTAGATGATATGAAATTTAAAGATGATGTTGCAAAAGTGAAATATGCTGATACGGATGAAGAAGGAAATACAAGTGAAGTTTCACATGAAATAACAATTACAAAGTTAAATATAAAAGTTTCAGATGTTTATACTATTATTGGAAAGCATGCTGTTGGTTTTAGGGATCCAACAGGAGAAGTGTTTATAATATATAAAGACGGTGGATTGACTCATTATTTCTTTCCAAAACATTTAAAAACTGAAGGTAAAAAGGTATTATCAAATTATAAGATAAAAGATATTGAAATAAAATGCACAGATGATGATTGCGCTAAAATTAAGTATAAATTAACATTGCAAGATGATACCATTAAGGAGATTGATAGTTTAGATTAGAAAGTATGATGATACCATACTTTCTTTTTTTTGTTATTTTTTATTCTTTTTTGTGGTATTCTAATATATAGGTGATATTATGGAAGACAAATATATTGAATTATTAATTAATGAATGCACTAATTTAAAAAATAATAAAGTTTTGTTTATAAACTATAGTTCAGAAGTTAAACCTTTTGTATCTAAAATAGTTTCCTATGCTAAGAATATGGGTGTATCTGATATATATCTTGAAGAAGAAGATATTAATTATACTCATGATTTATTAAGCAAATTATCTTTGGAAGAAATTAAAAATGATCCTTACTTCAATAAAAAGATATGGGATACTTATGCTGAAAAAGGTGCTAGTTTCCTAATGATTGAAACTGAACATCCTCATGTTATGGATGATATAGATCCTGAAAAGATAGGGCTTATGGGTAAACTTAAACGTGAAACTAAACCTTTATATAGAAAATTACAACGTGAATGTAAGCTCCCTTGGTGTATTGCATGTTATCCTGGAGAAATCTGGGCAAAGGACGTATTCCCTAATGATTCTGATGCCTTAGATAAACTTAGGGATGCCATATTTAAAGTTTGTATGGTTGATGAATCTAATCCTTCTTTAGCGTGGGATAATTATATAGAAAGAAATACTGCTATTATGAAAAAACTTAATTCTTTAGATTTAAATAGACTTCACTATACTAATTCTTTAGGTACAGATTTATATGTGTATTTACCTAGAGGATATATATATGCTGGTGGCAGAGAAAGACTATGTATCGTAAATATGCCTAGTTATGAAGTGTTTACTAGTCCTGTTTATGATAAAACTCATGGAATAGTTTATAGTTCTAAACCACTTATGTATAATGGTAGTCTTATTGATAATTTTTGGATAAAGTTTGAAGATGGTAAAGTATGTGATTATGATGCAAAAGTTGGTAAAGATGTATTAAAAGAAATTATTGAAACAGATGAATTCTCTTGTTATCTTGGAGAAGCTGCTCTTGTTGAATATGATAGTCCTATATCTAATCTAGGTTTTAATTTTGGCACTACTTTAATAGATGAAAATGCATCTTGTCATTTAGCGCTTGGCGCAGGTTTTGCAGAATGTATTTCTGGTGGTCTTAATATGACTGTAGAAGAATTAAAAGAACATGGCGTTAATGACTCGAAACAACATGTTGATTTTATGATTGGTACTAGTGATTTGACTATTACTGGAGAAACTGTTTCTGGACAAAAGATACCTATATTTGAAAATGGTAACTTCTCCTCTGTAATAACTGAATAATTTTATTATTTTTCCTTGACAAATAAGCATTTCTTGTGCTATTATTCTCATAGAGGCACGGAAGTGTTTTTATTTTGAAAAAATACATATAATTTAGAGGTGGGTTATGAAATCTGAAAAAGAAAAGAAAGTAAAAGAAAAAGAAGCAAAAGTAGTAGAAGCTGAAATAGTAGAAAAAGAAGCTGATACTAAAGAAAAGAAAACTAAAAAGAAAGAAAAAGTTAAAGCAGATAAGAAAAAAGAAAAAACTGAAAAAACAAAGATTAAAACTAATAAAAAAGAAGGATTCTTTAAAGAAGTTATTAAAGAATTAAAAAAGGTTAAATGGCCAGATAAAAAATATATGGTTAAATACTCTGCTGCTACATTTGGAACTATTATTATTTCATCATTATATTTTTACGTTATATTTGCATTATTTTCTTATATAAAGGGGCTAATATAATATGGATAAGAAGTGGTATGTAGTAAATACTTATTCTGGACATGAAAAGAAAGTTCAAGAAAAGCTTTTGATGCGTGCTAACTCTATGAATATGGAAGATTATATTTTTAGAGTTATTATTCCAGAAAGAGTTGAAACTGAAATTAAAGATGGAGTAACTAAAGAAAAAGTTAAAAAATTATTTCCAGGATATGTTCTTGTTGAAATGATTATGACTGATGAAGCATGGTTTGTTGTTCGTAATACTCCTGGTGTTACAGGCTTTATCGGATCAAGTGGTAAGGGTGCAAAACCTACACCTCTTCAACCATATGAAGTAGATAAAATACTTAATAGTATGGGTATGAGTAGACTTGAAGTTTCTACAGATCTTAAAGAAGGAGAAATTGTTAAGATTACTGGAGGACCATTCTCTGGTATGGAAGGTAAGATATTTGCTCTTGACCTTGAAAATCAAAAACTTACAGTACTTCTAGATCTATTTGGACAAGAAACTGATGTTGAAGTAGAAATTTCTCAAATTGAGAAAGCATAAGGCTTGCATTTTTTAGATAAAAGTGCTAGTATTTAATACGTTTATATATATTTTGTATATATAATTATAAATTTAAGTGGGAAGCAAAGCGGCTATTATTACCACTCGCGAGAGCAAACAAAAATAATATGGAGGTGTTTTTCGTGAATAAAGAAGTTGTTAAAGTA
>JAFRUZ010000005.1 GCA_017438635.1 Bacilli bacterium
CGAGAGGACCGGGATGAACACACCTCTGGTGTATCTGTTGTCACGCCAGTGGCACCGCAGAGTAGCTATGTGTGGAAAGGATAACCGCTGAAAGCATCTAAGCGGGAAGCCTCCTCCGAGATGAGTTTTCCCATTCTTTATGAAGTAAGATCCCAGAAAGACTATCTGGTTGATAGGTCAGAGGTGGAAGTGTAGTGATACATTGAGCTGACTGATACTAATAGATCGAGGATTTAATCATAATTTGTGATGGTTTTATTTGATGTCATACATTATCTGAGTTTTCAGAGAATTATTTCTCTACTTTTCTCAGTGACGATAGCGAAGAGGGTACACCTGGCACCATCCCGAACCCAGAAGTTAAGCTCTTCAGCGCCGAAGATAGTGATTCGCGAAAATAGGACGTTGCTGAGATTTTTTTATGCAAAAAAAAAGTTCCATTATTTTGGAATTTTTTTAATATATAAAATTACATAGTACGATATGATTGCATTTGTTTCATTAAACTTTCAACAGCTTCTTAACCATATTTCATTATATCCACTGTAGATTCAAGTAAAACATCTCTATCAACATTTTCTATCCAATCAGTATCAGTATCAGCATCTGATTCTCTATTTTCACTTTTTACAAACGCTAATTCTTCAGTGTTATAGCATTGCACATGGAATTACCTACCGAAGAACTCATAATATTAGAGGGTCTCTAGTGTATTTAGAAGCTTTTGGATAATAACTATAGAATAAATTAATATATTCATTATACTTATTCATATCTATGTTTCCACTTTCTTTATAATTATTTCTGATGTTTTCAAATTTTTCTAGTAGTTCATCATCCCATAATGAATTAATTCTAGAACCTCTAGTATACATATCTTCTATATTTTTTATACGACAGTATTTTCTTAGCGCTTTTAGTATTTTTCTGTTATAAGAACCATGTTTAATAACTTCACCAGTTTTTAAATCAAACATTACATATGCACTTGTTTTAGCAATGTACAAGATTTTTGCTTTCATAGTTGATTCAGAAATTAGTATAATCCCGTAGTAATTTCCTTCAATATTTGCAATAAGTGGAATTGATGAATATCCACTAGAATTGCTATAGAACAAAGGAAGGTTACTCGTTAAAATTTCAACACTCAAATAATCTACATCTATTATCTCATTAGTTTCTTGAATTTCATTACGATATACAACTTTAGTATATCCCGTTTCAGTTGAATAGTTAAAGCTAAAGATTGGGTTATTTTCAAATAATAATTTAGGATCTTTTGTAAATAATAGAACTCTTTCATTATTTTCATATATAACAGGAAAATATGCTCCATTATATACAACTTTTTTACACTTCATTTTATCCACCTCATTAGTATTATAACATAAAAAAAATTTAAAAAAAGTATTGACATAAAATATATATTATAGTAATATGTATATAGGGATTGATTCGTTTGTCTTAAAAGTATAACTTTTAAGATTGAATTAATTCCTATTTTTGTGCAATAAAAGTTTGACAAAAACTACAAAAAATGATAGACTATGCTTGTACTTAAACAGGGATTGATCCTAAGTAGTATTATATTATTTTTATAGAGAGTTAAGGTTTGGTGGAACTTAACAAATACTATAATATGAAATACAAATCATGAGTTTAATCGGTAACGCGTTATAGTTTAAAGTGTATGATAATTCATAAATTAAGGTGGTACCACGGTAATTCGTCCTTTGATTTGTGAATTTTTTTATTAAGGAGGAAATAAAATGAAATTTATAGTAAGTAAAGATTTTTTTGAAAAAGTACCAAATGCCTATTTCGGGGTAATTATAGTGAAAGGATTTAACAACAGAGAAGAGAATAAAAAAATTAAAGAAGTTTTCTCAAAAAATATGAGTGAAGCTTTAGAAAACTTAAAAGATGTAAGAGTAAAAGAAGAAGCATATATCATTCCACACAGAGAAGCATTCAAAGCACTTGATGTAAATCCTAATAAGTTTATGTGTTCGATTGAAGCGCTTCTTACAAGAATTAGCAAAGGAAAAGAAGTACCAAGTATTAATCCAATTGTAGATTTAGGTAATGCATTATCAGTAAAGTACAAATTACCAATAGGAATACACGATATTGATAATTTTGATGGAGATATTGAAATAAGAAAAGGAAGATCAACCGATAACTTTGTTCCTTTCGGAGGAGGAGAAGTAGAACACCCTGAAGAAAATGAATATGTATATGTTTCTGGCAATGAAATAAAAACAAGAAAATGGACTTGGAGACAAGGAGAAAGAAGTAAAATAACAGAAACATCCACTAATCTATTTATTCCAATAGATGGATTTGAAGAAAATAAAGATGAGGTACTAAAACTTCAAGAAGAAATGATTTCGTTTTTAAAAGAAAATTATGATGTAGATATACAATCAGGTTTTGTAGATAAAAATCACACAGAATTTGAATGGCAATAAAAAATAAGAGTTCATTTGAACTCTTATTTTGTTATGTTTTTACCTTTAAAAAACTCAATTTTTGGAGGAAAAACTCTAATAATAACATATATAGCAACAAGTATCAAAACTCCTAAAAGTGAGAACAAAGGATTAATTTGTTTGTTAGTACCTATTGCTAAACATATATAGTTACAGAAAAATCCAAAAAAGCACGAGAAGAAGATTGCTATGATATTGACAACTCCACTTTCTTTATTAGCAATTAAATCATAACCAAATTTAATAACATACATAACACATACACTAATAAATATATTAAGTAATAAACCAAGAACAAACAGTTTATTATTACCTAAAATAATCAGTTCTATTAAAGACCAAACAATATTAGGAATAATTACAATACCAATCCTGTTAAAAGTCGTTTCATCAATTGGTGAAAGAAATTTTGTAAGTTTAGTTATAGGAAATAATTCAAAAAGGTGATCAAACACAATTGATAAACCTACAACAAATAAATATCCACTTATAATAAAAAAATAATACATAACTGCACCCCTTATTCTATTTCATTATATAATAAAACAATTAAATAGTAAAGTAATATAGAATTAAAAAAGATTTATATACACATATAAATCTTATCTTCTATTATTTGTATTAGGTTGATCCCAGTATTTTACATTACCTA
The DNA here is from genome assembly GCA_017438635.1 of Bacilli bacterium. Classification (GTDB taxonomy): domain Bacteria; phylum Bacillota_I; class Bacilli_A; order RF39; family UBA660; genus UMGS1449. The sequence goes on from JAFRUZ010000005.1 coordinate 3,145, forward strand.
ATACATCTACATTGTTTTCATAATAAGGAACACATTTTCCATTATCATCAGCAGTTTCAACATAATCAAAATAGGTTTTGAAATCACCCTTAATTTCTTCTATTCTTGCTTTTGCTTCTTCTAAACTATTAAATGCATCATATGATACCCATCTACAAACAGAGTTATCTGCATCATTTTCAACAATCGCTCTAGCATAGTATTTACCTTTTTCTATGTTTATATCTTTTGAACGATCAATTCTATCAAAAAAAGTATCATAATCAATAATTTTCTTATCATCGTCGTGTATATAGGAAAATAAAACTCTAATATTTTTCTTAACGTTATTTAACCACTGTGAAGCATCTTCTTTACTTGAACAGCTATCATAAGTAAACATTGTATATGTCTTACCAGTTCCTTTATCTTGAACAATTGCTATAGGCCAGTACATATTCATTCCTCCCTATCATTTACATTATACAATAAATAAAAAAAATAGACAATAACCTATACAAAAAACACTTATATTCATACTATACATCAGGAGGAAAAAATATGATGAATGACTATATTGACTATTATGGATATATTAATAATTTGAATCAAATGAATAATCAAGTTCAAAATAGTCCTAAAAGTTTTACAGAGCCATATACAGGTTTTATAAGAGGTAATATGTTTGATAAATTATACAGTAATTATAAAAACTATAAAATACAAGAATTAAATCCCTCGAATGAAAAAGAGTATGCAAAAATGTTATTACAAATGTATGCTTTTGCAGCTCATGATTTGGGTTTATATCTAGATGTATATCCAAATGATACAAATGCTATCAAACAAAGATATGAATATGTAAGAATGTATAATGAAGCTTTAAGACAGTATGAAACCAATTATGGACCTATCACCAAAAGCAGTGCTTTATTAGATAAGACGCCATGGGCTTGGGATAGTAAAAAATGGCCATGGGAGGGGATGAAATAATGTGGAAATATGAAAAATCATTACAATATCCTATTAATATCAAAAAAAGAGATCTTAAACTTGCAAAAATAATTGTTACACAGTATGGTGGAAGTCAAGGAGAACTTGGAGCTGCTTTAAGATACTTAAATCAAAGATATACCATGCCAGATGAAAAGGGTAAAGCCCTTTTAACAGATATAGGAACAGAAGAGCTTAATCATGTTGAAATGATAAGTAGCATGCTTTATCAACTGACAAAAGATGCAACACCTGAAGAAATGAAAAGAGCAGGATTAGAAAGCCATTATGCAGAACACAATAATGCTTTATATCCTACAGATGCTAACGGAGTACCATTTACCATTACATATATATCTACTACAGGAGACCCAGTAGCAGATCTTATGGAAGACATGGCTGCTGAACAAAAAGCAAGAGCAGTCTATGAAAATCTTATAGATTTGACAGATGATCCTGATGTAATAGGACCACTTCTATGGTTAAGACAAAGAGAAATAGTACATTTCAGTTTATTTAAGGAATTATATGAGGAATATCTAAAAAAAGGATATAATCAAAAAAAATAACTTCACATTTGTGAAGTTATTTCTCTATAGTAATCAAAAGTTTATTAATACATAAAATAGATATACATATAGAAATCATTAAAAAATTAAAACTGAAATAACTTGTATTACTTATAATTGCATAATCTTTTATCAAATAGTATTTATATGCTACAAAAAGAATATAAATATGTAAAAAACATAGTACAAAATTATTAAAAACACTAGATTCCTCATTCTTGTTCTTTACAAAAAACATAATAAAAGTAACAACAATATAAACAAGAGATACAATTAAACATATCTTACCAAATTCAAACTTCTCAAAACTAGGGTATAATATGATCTCAGCAATGAGAAATATAATAAATGAGATATGTCTAGAATATAACATTGTTTTTTTAAGATTATCCATAATTCTAATTTGCAGGAGGATTAGTTAACCCTTCATGATCTCTTTTTTCTTCATCTAATAAATCTTTAAATTCTATATCAAATGCTTGCAAGTATTTTTGAATTACATCTGGATATACTGCTCTAGAATGTTCAATAGCTTTTCTTAGATGAGATACAGTAACTACTTTTTTATTGTCAAATAGCGCTTCAGAAAACGCTTGACTAAACATCGTTATAGGAACATCTGGATATCTACCAGCAGTTTCATAAACACGATTATATTCAGTAGTAAGTTCTACTACAAATCTTGCTAGTTTTTCCCAAATAAATGGAGTATAACCCATCTTTATACCTGTAGAATGTTCAATACGAGGTATAACTCCAGTAACTATTTTAACAGTCATTTCTTTATCGGGTTCTTCAATATTAATTCTTTGAAAACGACGAGTAAATGCTTTATCACGAAGTATATATTTTTCATATTCATCTGATGTAGTAGCACCAATAATCTTTAAATCTCCACGACCAAGACCAGTCTTAAACATATTGGCAAAGTCAAGTGAAGCTTCACTTGTAGCATTTATCAAAGTATGAATTTCATCTATAAATAAAATATATTTTTCATGACTAAGTATTTCATCAATTAAAGTTTGAACGCGAGAATCACCAGTTTCTTTAACAGTGCCCATAAGAGCCTGTGTATCAATTTTTATAATTGTATAACCCTTTAAAGCATCAGGAACTTCATTTCTTTGAATCAAATAAGCAAGGCCTTCAACAATAGCAGTTTTACCAGTACCAGGTTTACCTGTTAAAATAGCACTTTTATCAGGTGTAAGTAAAACCAAAGAAAGCTCTTTAATCTCATTTTCTCTTCCAATTGCAGGGTTAACTACATACTCTTGATTAGAAAAATTAACTCCATATTTTTCAATAAAACTCTTTTGTCCTTCAGGCATAAAAAAACCTCCTAACGTATATAATTAGTATAAGTTATTTTTATGATTAATACAACATTTACCTCAAAAAACCTTGTCAAATAGACAATTTTTTGGTAAAATATAATAGAACTTTTATGGCGACATTGGTGAAGTGATTAACACGCTGGATTGTGGCTCCAGTATGCGTGGGTTTGATTCCCACATGTCGCCCCATGTGTAAATTACTTATAAACTAAATTAGTTTGTAAGTTTTTTATTTTATAACAAAAGACCAACAATGTTGGTCTATTTATTAGAAAAAATATTGTTATTAATATGTTTATTATTATTTTAATCATTTTTGCTTAATCTATTCATATATCATCTCCTCTACAATTATAGTTTAATCTATCAATCTTAAACAAAACTGAAAAATAAAAAGAATCAAAATTACTTTTGATTCCATATTACTTTAAAAGTAGTATAACCATTACTAGAATGAGCCGATATTTCTCCATTATGTTTTATAACGATATTTTTAGCAATAGCAAGACCTAGTCCATAGTTGTTTGAATTTCTATTTCTTGAAGAATCCACTTTGTAAAATCTTTCAAATATTTTTTCCTCATCTTCTTTTTTTATAGGTAATCCAGTATTTTTAACTTCTAAGACAATTTGCTTATTCTTTTTATTAAGATTTACTAAAACTTTTCCTTTTGAAGAACAATGTTTAATGGCATTATCTATTAAAATGCCCATTAACTGAGTAATTAAATCAGGATTACATAGTAATGAAATATCTTGTTCTATATTATATTTTAATTTTATATTATTATCATAAAATAAACTCTCAAAAGTTAAGATAGAACCCTCTATAATATTTGATAAATTATTTTGAGACATAACTATATCTTGTTCTTGTTCAGTTTTAGCAAGATCTAATAATTCAGTTACTAATTTAATCATTCTTTCTGACTCATTTCTCATATTTTTAACCCATTTCTCATTTTTGTCATTAAAATAAGCATCACTACTGGCAATCATAACCGCTAAAGGAGTCTTTAATTCATGAGAAGCATCAGCAATAAATATCTTTTGTTTTTCAAATGATTTCTTAACAGGTGTAATAATCCACTGAGTAATAAAATATGTAATAACGGCTATTACTAATTCACAAACAATAAATAATAATAAGTTAAATACTAATTGATCTAATAAAGCACTATTAAGTTCAGTATTATCCACAATAACTAAAGTATTATCTTCAGTAAATATATAAGAATATTTATTAGTATATAAATTGCCAATATAAAAATTATCTTTATGATTATTTATTACGCTATCAGCAATATCTTTTACATATTCTTCATCAATTTCATCTTGATTAGTATTATTTATAACACCACCATAATTACCATCATCATCCAAAATTACAGTATATACAGTAAAATTCATATAGATTCTTCTTGGATCATCAGGTGTCTTTTTCGAAGGAGAGAAATCAATATCTTTTCTTTCACTTTTCCTATCAAAAGTTCTTGGCAGCTTAGTTAATATATCTGAAATAGAATTTTTTCGCTCTACATATGTTCTAGTGGTATAAGTAACAAAAATAATAAGTGTAAAAGAAGTTAATAATAAGAATATAACCCAAAATACTTTATTCCTTAGTTTTTTCATCAAACACCTCCAGTACATAACCCATATTACGAATAGCTTTTAAAGTAATTGTTGATTTAACTAACTTTAGTTTTTTTCTAATAAATGAGATATATGCTTCTAAAGTGTTTATATCACATTCTGTTTCATAACCCCATATTTTAACAAAGAGTTGTTCTTTATCCATAACTATATTAGGATTATTCATAAATAATTCAAGTAGTTGAAACTCTTTTCCAATAATTTTAACTTTATTAACTCTATCTTTATTAGAAAGTTCCATACTATTAATATTTAAGATGATATCTCCCAGTTCCATGGTATCAGAAGACGAAGTATTGTTCTTTCTAAGTTGAACATTAACTCTAGCAAGTAACTCTTCCATATGAAAAGGTTTAGTTAAATAATCATCAGCACCACTATTAAAACCTATCATTTTATCGTCAATAGTATTTTTTGCAGTCAACATCAATATCTTAGAATTAATCTTCTCTTCACGTAATTCCTTTAATATCTCAAAGCCATTCATATGAGGAAGCATAACATCAAGTATTATTAAATCATAAATATCAGTTAAGGCTTCATCTAAACCTTCTTCACCATCAGTTCTAATCTCTACACTGTATTTTTTTGATTTTAACATACTAGCTATTGCATCCGCTAAATTGTATTCATCTTCAATAATTAATATTTTCATCTAATCATCACCAACTAAAGTTTATATTTAAAAACTTAAATCAAACTGAAATTATATATATTATACCATAGAAAAAAATGATTTTTTTTAAAAAAGTTTGTTATATCAATGGGTTAAAAAAGTATAATATTATGATATAATTACAGTAATGAAGGTGATAATATGAAACATTTAGGAACAAAAGAATTAGAAACAAATAGACTAGTATTGAGACAAATGCAAGAAAGTGATGCTGAAGGTATATACAATAGTTTTATTAATGAAGAAAAGTTTTTATATTATACCAACAAAGAAAAAAGGACTTTTGAGGAAGAAAAAGAATCGTTAAAAGGTATTCAAGAAAAGTATAAAAACAACGAGTATTACAACTGGTTAATAACACTAAAGAACAAAACTATTATTGGGTACATTAGTTTTAATGTTGATAACTATAATGAATCAGTAGAATTTAATTATGCTATAGATGAAAAACATCAAAATAATGGATATATGACTGAAGCATTACAGAAAATAAAGGATTATGCTCTAAAAGAAATGAATGTTAATAGATTTTATGGTGGCTGTGAAATAAATAATAAAGCATCACAAAGAGTAATGGAAAAATGTCATCTTTCATTTGAAGGTATTTTAAAGAAACATCTAAAACTAAAAGATGGATATCACAATATGTTAGTATATGCATCTGTAAATAATAAACTAAGTGAAAATAGAATAGAAGCAAATGAAGAAAAACTAGATTGCTTATTAAATATAACACAAAGATTAGAACTAGATTTAAATGAACTAGAAAGGAATCAGAATAAATTTAAAGAATTAAATGATTATTATGGAAGTGAAGATTGGTTTAAAGATTTAGAAGGTAATCATAATGGAGTAAAAGCAGGAGTTTTAAGTGAGGATGCAGTATGGAATCTAAACGAAAAAATAATAGATTTAATCAATCAAATAGAAGATATAAAAGATAATATTAATAGTGAAAAGGAATAATTAAAAAAATAATTTAAAAATCTTGACAAGTTTACTTTGCATATAATATAATAAACATGACAAGTTTACTTGTCAAGGAGGAATTATGAAAAAAGAAGATATTTTAAAAGCTAGTAGAAAAGAAAATAAAAATAAGGACTTTGCAGTAATAGAAGTAGAAAACAAAGCAGTTAAGATAGGTGCTCTTGGAATGCTTATCCTTGCATCAATTTATTTTTGCTTAGAGATAATCGTCCAAGGAAAAGAAAACTATGGTTTATATTCAATAATAGCCCTATACTGTGCAATAGTATATGGATACAAAGGAATTAAAACTAAGAATAAATTTGAAATTATTTGCATGATAATCTGGACTGTAGTAGCTATTCCTTTAATAATTACTTATATAAAAGGAATTTTCGCAGGAGCTATTTAATGGAAGAAAAACTAGTATTAAAAAACAACCTAAAAGAAATAAGAACAAAAAAAGAACTATCTCAACAAGAGTTAGCAAACATGGTAGGAGTATCCAGAAATACAATAAGTTCAATTGAAACAGGAAAATACTGTCCTACTGCAAAACTAGCACTAGTCATATGTATAGCCTTAGATAAAAAGTTTGAAGATTTATTCTATTTCTAATAAAAAAAACTGTAGACATGTTAATTGCAATATGCTACAATCTTTTCTAGGAGGTAGAATATGAAGAGAGAAAAACTAAAAAATTTAATAGACATAAAAGATTTAAGTGTTAAAGAAATTGACGATTTAATTAAAGTAGCCAACGATATCATTACTCACAAAGATAAGTATTCTAAAAAATGTGAAGGTAAGATATTGGCTACTTTATTTTTTGAGCCAAGTACTAGAACTAGACTTAGTTTTGAATCTGCTATGTTAAGACTTGGAGGGAGAGTGTTAGGATTCTCCGATGCAAATTGTAGTTCAACCACAAAAGGTGAAACTTTGGGAGATACTATAGAAACAGTGAGTGGGTATGCTGATATTATAGCTATGCGTCATCCCAAAGAAGGTGCTCCAGCAGTGGCTAGTAAAAGAGCATCAATTCCAATTATAAATGCAGGTGATGGTGGTCATAATCATCCAACTCAAACATTGACAGATTTGTTAACAATTTCTAGAGAGAAGGGTAGACTAGATAATTTAACTATAGGGTTATGTGGAGATTTAAAATTTGGAAGAACAATCCATTCAATAATAGGTGCTATGTCAAGATATAAAAACATAAAATTTATTCTAATATCACCAGAAGAATTAAAGCTACCAGATTATACCATAACTGAAGTATTAGAAAAGAACAATATAGAATATATAGAAACAAATGACTTAGAAAAATATATGAGTGAACTAGATATTTTATATATGACTAGAGTACAAAAAGAAAGATTCTTTAATGAAGCAGATTATTTAAGATTAAAAGATTATTACATTCTAAATAAAAAGAAACTTGAAAAAGCAAAAAAAGATTTATGTATAATGCATCCACTACCTAGAGTAAGTGAAATAAGTACAGATGTAGATGATGATCCAAGAGCAAAATACTTTGAACAAGCGCATAATGGAGTATATATAAGAATGGCTTTAATACTTAAGTTATTGGAGGTAAAATAATGAATATAGATACAATAAAAAACGGTTATGTAATAGATCATATTACTGCTGGAAATGCTATAAAAATATATAGATTACTAAACTTAGAAAAATTAGACTTAGTAGTAGCACTTATAACAAATGTAAAAAGTAATAAAACAAAAACAAAAGATTTATTAAAAATAGGAAAATTAATAGATATTGATCTAGATAAAATAGCTTTTATAGATCCAGATGTAACAATAAATATCGTAAAAAACAATAAAATAATCGAAAAGAAGAAATTAGAATTACCTGAAAGATTAATCAATGTATGTAAATGCAATAATCCAAGATGTATAACATCTACTGAAAGAAATCTTGATCAAATATTTAATTTAACAGATAAAGAAAACAAAGTATATAGATGTAATTACTGTGAAATGATGTTAGAAAAAGATAAATTTTTATATTAAAAAACTCACATTAAGTGAGTTTTTTTATTCATAATAATCATAGTCATAGTATTTATTTATATTATGTTTTAACTTTTTAATATTATCTTTTGAAGTATGAATTTCTGTTGTAAAAGTATAACCATTAGATATATGTTTATTATTAATTTCTTTTATTACATTTCTAATCATATCCATTTTATCTTTAGAATTATAATATATTGATACATGGTTATCATGTATTTCAATTACAGGTTTATAATACTTTGAGTGTTTAGTAACAATTTTAACATCATTTGAATTAGATTCAATAAAACTAAAACCATAACTATCTTCAATAATCAGATTATCTTTCATAGAAATAACTTTTTCTTCTTTTACAACAGGGTCTTCCACTATATCAAATTCAGTAGCGGCAATAGCACATATTCCAGAACCTATTCCAAGTACAATTAATGAAATAATAAAAGTTATAAATAAAAGTTTTTTCTTAGACTTAGTACTTATAATAAAATGATATAAAATATCTAGAATTATTATATTTACTGCAATACAAGATAAAGTAATAAGAAGAGCACCTATAAACATCAAACCAGTTTTTAAGAACATAAATATAAAAGTTAAAACAGTAGCAAAACCAATTAAGTTAAAACAAAATCCTAAAGCTATACATACTGCAAATATTTTTATAAATATCAAGAAAAACTTAGCAAGACCTTTAATAAACTTATAACTAGAATGATCTGGATCACGAATAACTATTCTTTCCTTTTTATCATTCAAAACAATAGTTTTCTTTTTATCTTCTTTCTTATCGTCTATATTATCCTCTTCAGCATCTGTTTCTTCTTTAATATCATTTACTGCGATACTATAATAATCTAAATATCTTGTTTTAAAAATATGAAAAACAAGTATTGTACCAAGTACAAAAGAAGCAATAACATAAACATCCTTAACAATGTCATATAAAAAGTGTGATACTTTGCCTGGTAGAAATGATAAAACATCAAAAACGATACCACTTGCAACAGAACCAATAATACAGCAGATAATATATATGACAAAGATGATAAATGCTAGTTCAAACAAACATTTAATTTTACTTTTAAGCTTCATAGCACCAAACATATCAACAGTTTTAGTAACATAACCTAAAAAGTCATCCACATATTTATTAATATTACTATTCTTTTGTCTAGTTTCATTTACATCCTTATAGTCTTGATTCATAAGTTCATCCATATTTAGATTAAACATTTTACAAAGAGCAAGCACTTTATCAGTTTCAGGATAGGCAAGACCAGATTCCCATTTTGAAACACTTTGTCTTGACACCCCCAAAGATTCAGCAAGCTGTTCTTGTGACAGATTATTTTCCTTTCTTATTTTCTTTAAATTTTCTCCTAGATTCATAAACAATTTCTCCTTTCATATACAAAAAGTATATAAAATAAACCAGTTGCACTCTACCAACTTTCAGTTGTATTTTGTATATTTTGGGTTGCATCTAATAAAATTATACCATTATATCGCAAAAAATGGTAAAATAAAGAAGAGGTGTGAAAATGAAAAACAAAATGATACTAATACCTGTATTGATATTAGCAATAGCTATAGGAACAGGTACAATGATATTAATAGATAGTAAACATAGTAGTAATTCAAGATTTAAAAAAGAATATGGTGAAAGTGTTCCGAAAGGAACATCTATAGTTTATTTAACAAATGATGAAATCATAGAGGCTTTTGACACAGATGATAAATTAGTTTTTATAGGTAGCCCTTCATCAGACGATACTAAAAAAGCAATTTCAACTCTTTTAACATCAGCAAAGAATAATGGAATTGATAAAATATATTATTTTGATGCAACAGAAACTAAAGATAAAACAAATAAAAAACTATTAGAAAGACTAAACAAAAAAGAAATTATTATGCCAACATTATTCTTAATAAAAGATAAAAAAACAAATGAAATCCAAGAAGGTATAACTAATAATCTACAAGAAAAGTATGACGATATAATGATAGCTTATATTATGTGTACCACTCCAGATTGTTAAATGTATTAAAACTAAAAAAATACGCATATTATCTATAGGAGGTAATATGAAAAAAAGTAAAATAATGACTACAATGACATCTTTTGCAATGGGAGCAGTAACAGGTATGATGCTTGCGCCTAAAGAAGGGAAAGAATTAAGAAAAGATGTGAAAGATGGTGCTAACAAAGCACTGAAAAAAGTTAAAAAAGTAAAAAAAGAAGAATGTGAAATGGTTAAAGGAGTAACTTCAGAAGTAAAAGGCAAAATGAAAGATATTGGTAAAATAGTAGAAGAGTAATCTTCTTCTTTTTTTGCAATTATGTTATAATACAGTTGAAGTGGTGTTTATGGTTTTAATGGTAAGTGGTAGAACAGATATTGTAGCTTTTTACACAGAATGGTTTATGAATAGATACAAAGAAGGATTTGTAGACGTAAGAAATCCATTCTATAAAAAAATGGTAAGTAGAATTTATTTTAAAGACGTAGATTTAATCATGTTTTGCACAAAGAATCCAATACCGCTTCTTCCATACCTAAAAAGTATAAAACATAAAATACTATTTCATATAACTTTAACACCATATCATAAAGATATTGAACCAAATCTACCACCGAAAGGGAAGATAATTGAAGCAATTAAGGAAGTATCCAAAATAGTAGGTAAGGAAAATGTTTATGTGAGATATGATCCGATTTTTATAAGTGGTAAATACAGTGTAGCATATCACGTAAAATCATTTGACAATATGTGTAATATGTTGTCAGACTATGTAAAGCACATTATAGTTTCATTCATAGATGAATATAAGAATACTGTAAAGAACAAATCTGTGTTAAAATATAGACAAATGTCTGATAAAGACTATGAAATAATTGGGAAATCATTCAGTGAAAGTGCTAGTAAAAATGATATGACTATACAGACATGTTTTGAAAAAAACACATTGACAGAATACGGCTTCATAGAAAGACAATGCTTGTCAAAAGAACTTGCCTATCAATTGACAGGTAAAAAATACAAACTATGGCAGGCTAGAAAATGTGGATGCGTAGAAATGGCCGATATAGGAGCATATAATTCTTGCAAACACTTGTGTAAGTACTGTTATGCTAACTTTGATGAAGATAAAATAATAGAAAACTGTAAGAATCATAATCCAAATTCATCTCTATTAATTGGACATTTAAATAAAGATGATGAAATAAAAATAAGAAAGGATTGAAAATATGATAATAGATGTAGAAGAATTAAGAGAAGATTTAATTGATTATCTTGGGACAGCTGTATCTTATAACGATGTAGCCATGATGGATTTAATTGAAGCAGAAAGAGCTAATGATGAGGGTATTGTTAGAATGGCACTTAAACATGGTTTTAATCTAGGAAAATATGAAATAGAAAAAACAGAAGAGAAAGGAGAGTATTATGGAAGAAAAAAACTGTAATTGTAGTGAAGAATGTACATGCGGATGCCAAGAAGGAAAAGAATGTACTTGCACTGATGAAGAATGCAAATGTGGCTGTGAAGAAGGAAAAGAATGTACATGTGATAACAGCGAAGAAGAAAAATAATAAAAAAAAGGAGTAATAATTATGAATAAAACTGATATTATAAATGAATTAATAAAAAAGACTAATCTTTCAGAAGAAAACTGTTCAAAAATAATTAACAATATAATTGGAGACTCTTCTGTAATTGGAAAAGGTAATAAAGAAAAAATAGTTGGTAAAATTTCAAAAGAACTAAAAATTTCCAAAGCAGAAGCAGAAAAGATATACGAAATAATTGCAGGTATTCTTGTTAAAGGTGTAAAAGACAAGATAAAAAACTTATTCAAATCAAAAAAGAGTGATAAATAATTATCACTCTTTTTATTTTAAAAAATATAAAAATATATTATCAATCCATTTACTTATATATAACGATATAGTATAATTATAAAATAGGGTAACTGTCACAAAACTTAAACAAGTTTAAACCCAAATCAGTATAAAAAAGGTGGTGATCATAAATGGCAAAATCAAGATACAAAAAGAAAAAAATTACTGTGACAAATGTTTTAGCAGCTGTAGTTGTCTTGGTTGTATCATTTATGACACTTGGATATTCTGCTTTTCATCAAACAGGATTAATTACTGATACCGGAGCAACAGTTCATGCCGAGCGAGATATAAGAGTGACAGGAGTGACTGTTACAAATCCAGTGAGTGGTGCATTATCAAACTATGAAGAATATGAAACAACCTCTATATCTACGGCGCTACAACTCCCTAATAGTGATTCTAAAATGACATATGAAGTTGAAATAACAAATTTTGGGAACATAGAAATGGGATTACATTCGATTTCAGGACTTCCAAATAATTTAAAATATTCTCTAGATTCTACCAATTATAAACTAGATGAGATGATATGTGATGATCTTGATGAGACACACTGCACTTTAGCAGCAGTCAAGAAAGTTTATATTACTATAGAATATGATACTAATGGATACAATGCTAACAATACAACATATACATTCCAATTAGAATTCACATTTACACAGTTTGATAAAGTAGCACAAATAGGGCAAAGATATTATTCTTCACTTCAAGATGCGTTAGATAAAGTACCTAAAGATGGGACACAAACGACAGTCATACTTTTGAAAAACAGAAGTGAATCAGTTAAGACATATGCAGGACAAGATATAACTCTAAACCTTCAAAACAATACTTTAAGAAATAATCCTAATGATGATCTTGGTGGAAACGATAACGTTATAAAAAACTATGGAACACTTCGTATTTCAAATGGAAGAATTTTTTCCGATGCTACTACAAATGGTGCTGTCAACAACTATGAAAATGCTACTATTTATATAAGTGGTGGACGAATTGAAATGACTGGTGGCAGACAAGCTTTATGGAATGACAAAGGGACTGCTTATATTTCAGATAACGCCTATTTAAGTTCAACAACAAATCAAAGATCAACAGTTCAAACAACTGCAGGTGGTACCATGTATATAACTGGAGGAACAATAATTTCCACCGGAGGAATTGCTTTAAATAATGCTGGTACACTAACAATTGGAACCCAAGGTGGAGAAGTAAGTACCGCATCTCCATTATTTAAAGCTTATGGAGATGGTATATCATCAACAGTAAATTTTGCCTATTATGATGGAGTAATAAAAGCAAGAGGAAGTACAATCACTGATGCAAGTAAAGCCAATCCTGTCGAATCTGGATATGGTCCAGTAACTTCGTCAGAAACAATAGATGGTCAAGCATATCATGTTACATACTTAGCTATTTCTAAGGCAGTAAACTTTCATGCTCAAGGAGGACAAGTTAGTGAATCTGTAAGATATGTTGAAATAGGCCATCAAGTTGGACCTTTACCAACAGCATCAAGATCAGGATATACATTTGATGGATGGTTTACATCAGCATCTGGTGGAACACAAGTTTCAGCATCATATGTAGTTAATGATACTACACATTTCTATGCACACTGGACTCAAGTAACTGAAGTATGCCAAATAGGACAAACATTATATGCAACCTTATCAGACGCAGTTACAGCAGCAGGAAATAGTACTGTTACGATAGAAATGATAAAGAATTCATCAGAAGACGTTACAATAACAAGTGGTCAAAATATAACTATTGACCTCGGAGGATACACTCTAACTAATGTTGGTAAGAGACCAATAATAACAACCGCTGGAACATTAACAGTAACAAATGGTTCATTTAGTACTGATGCTACACAAGCTGCCATTAATGTTACCGGAGGAACTCTAACAGTAGATAGCGTAACAATGTCAGCAACTCAAAGACAAACAATTTATATAACGGGTGGTACTACAGTAATAACTGGAGACACACACTTAACTTCTGCTACATCTGGTAAACCTAGTGGTTCTAACATGGAAAGAGGTACTATTCAAGTTATATCAGGAACTTTAAGAGTAGAAAGTGGAGAAATAATAGCAACAGCTCAACAAGCAATATCAAATGAAGGTACAGTATACATTGGTGTACAAGGTGGAACACTTGATGCTACAAATCCAGTACTTCAAGGCTATGTTAACGGTGTTAAATCTACTGGAACACTATATTTCTATGATGGAATTATAAAAGGTGGAACAAATGCAGTAAATGGTACTATAACAGGCACAGAAAGAAATATAACTCCGACAGATGGCTCGGAAACAATTGGTGGAAAAACATACTACACAAAATATCTTGAAGAACCACAACCATAGTAAAAAACAAAATAACCTTTAATATTTAAGGGTTATTTTTTTATTCTTTATCTCTATTAAGTTTTCCTCTTGAAGATGTTTTAATTCTCTATACATAGCACTTCTGTCTACTCCTAAATAGTTGGCAAGTTCAGTATAAGTATAAGGCAAATAAACATTCTTAGTAATTCTATTTTCTGTTTTTAATTTAAAATACTCAAGCAACTTATTTCTTATTGTTTTTTGAGATAAGAGGTGAATCCTTTCATTTTTTTCTTTTAATTTATCATAAACAATAAGTAAAAGATTACTTACAAATCTATGATAATAAGAATAGTGATAAAAACTATTGTTAACTATATTCTCAAAATCAATGATAGTTATTTTTGAATCTTCTAAAGTGATAATGTCATAATCATCATTAGCAATAGGTAAAAACATTGTGCCTAAGATATCATCTTTACCGGCTTTTTCAATAATTATTTTTTCTCCATTGTAATTATTTTGGACAATCATTACAGAACCTTCAGAAACTATTCCAATAATGTTTTCACCTTTCATAGGGGCCAAAATAGTTTTACCACTTTTGAATGTAAAGGTATGTGTTTGTAACAATTTTAATAACTTTCCTTTATTAGTAAGGGATATATCATCAAATAGTTTTGCCATACTTTACACCTCTAGTAAAAATTATAACTTTTTTTGTAAAGTGTGGCAAGTGCAACATTATTATTTTTTTATATTATGATATATTTTTACATAGAGATAATGTCTGAAATAGAAAGAAGGGTGCAATATGAAAGTAATAAAAAGAGATGGACACATGGTAGATTACTGTCCAGAAAAGATAGAAAACGCTATCCAAAAAGCAAATATGGAAGTTGATGAAGAAGAACAAGCGTCACCTGTCCAAATTAAGAATATTATAAAGTATATTGAAAAACTTGGTAAAAAAAGAATTTTAGTAGAAGACATCCAAGATATC
Source organism: Bacilli bacterium (assembly GCA_017438635.1). Lineage (GTDB taxonomy): Bacteria > Bacillota_I > Bacilli_A > RF39 > UBA660 > UMGS1449. The sequence goes on from JAFRUZ010000005.1 coordinate 18,623, forward strand.
ATTGAAATGAAATTAATGTCAATTGGTAAATACCAACTTGCCAAAAGATATATAACATATAGATATACTAGAGAATTAGTAAGAAGAAGCAATACTACTGACTTAGCTATTAAAGAGTTAATAGATGGAGAAAATGAATATTGGAACACTGAAAACTCTAACAAAAATGCTAAAGTAGTTACTACCCAAAGAGATTACTTAGCAGGAATTACCTCTACTGATATTACTAAACGTTTCTTGCTACCAGAAGATATAGTAAGAGCACATGAAGAAGGGATAATTCATTTCCACGATGCTGATTATTTTGCTCAAAATGCTCTTCATAACTGTGATTTAATAAACCTTGAAGATATGCTTCAAAATGGCACAAATATGAATGGAGTAATGATTGAAAAACCACATAGATTTTTAACAGCTATGACAATTGCTACTCAGCTAATAACAGCAGTTACATCATCTCAATACGGAGGTGCAACAATATCACTTACACATTTAGCACCATTTGTAAGAGATTCATACAATAGATTTATAGATAAATACAAAAAAAGAGGATTTAAAAAAGCAGATTGTGAAAAGTATGCTAAAGAAGATCTTCACAAAGAAATAGTAGATGGAGTTCAAACATTTCAATATCAAATAAACTCAATGACAAATACCAATGGACAAGCACCATTCTTAAGCGTAAACATGTATCTTGGTGAAACAGAAGAGTATAAGGATGAACTTGCTATGATTATTGAAGAATTTTTAAATCAAAGAATCGAAGGAATGAAAAACGAAAAAGGAGTTTGGATAACACCAGCATTTCCAAAACTCTTATACGTTCTTGAAGAAGACAACATTCATCCAAAAAGCAAATATTACTACTTAACCAAATTAGCAGCTAAATGTACTGCAAAAAGAATGGTACCAGATTATATATCTGAAAAAGTAATGAAAGAATTAAAGAAAAATGAATATGGAGAAGGGGAATGTTATCCTTGTATGGGATGTAGATCATTCTTAACTCCAGATAGATCAATTTCAAGAGGTAATATTGCTCATGCTAAAAACTATGTTGAAGGGAAAGGAAAGTATTACGGTAGATTTAATCAAGGTGTAGTAACTATCAATTTACCAGATATAGCACTATCATCAGGAAAGGATATGGATCTATTCTGGAAAATATTTGATGAAAGATTAGAACTATGCCATAGAGCACTTCAAATAAGACATAAGAGACTTTCAAAAGCAACAAGTGATGTGGCTCCTATACTATGGCAACATGGTGCACTAGCAAGATTAGAAAAAGGTGAATCAATACATGAACTATTACATCATGGATATTCAACTATCTCACTAGGATATGCTGGACTTTATGAATGTGTTAAATATATGACAGGTCACTCACATACAGATGAAGGAATTGGCTATGATTTTGCTATTAAAGTAATGGAGCATATGAACGATGCTTGTAAAGCATGGAAAGAAGTAGAAGATATCGATTATTCAGTATATGGAACACCAATAGAATCAACAACATACAAATTTGCTAAAGGATTAAGAGAAAGATTTGGAAAAATAAAAGGAATTACTGATAGAGATTATATAACTAATTCTTATCATGTTCCTGTATTCGAAGAAATAGATGCTTTCACTAAGTTAAAACTTGAATCAGATTTTCAAAAATTATCACCTGGTGGAGCAATATCATATATAGAAACACCAAACTTAGAAAATAACCTTGAATCAGTTATTGAAATAATAAAGTTTATCTATGATAACATCATGTACGCAGAACTTAATACCAAAAGCGATTACTGTCAAGTATGTGGGTTTGATGGAGAAATACTATTAGATGATAATCTTGAATGGTATTGTCCAGAATGTGGTAATAGAGATCATTCAAAACTAAATGTAGCAAGACGTACATGTGGATATATTGGAACAAATTTCTGGAATAAAGGAAGAACTGAAGAAATAAGAGATAGAGTAATGCATATTGACAATAAGGACGATAAAGAATAATGAATTACAATAAAATAAGAAAAATGGATATTTCAGATGGCCCAGGTGTAAGAGTAAGTATTTTCATGCAAGGGTGCCAGTTTCACTGTAAAAACTGTTTCAATCCAGAGACATGGGATTTTAATAAAGGAAAAGAATTTACTGAACACACTATAAATAGAGTTCTAGAACTTGCAGAAAAGGAATACATCCAAGGTTTATCAATTCTTGGTGGAGAACCAATGCATCCAAAAAATGAAGAAAACACTTTAAAGTTAGCCAAAGCATTTAAAGAAAAATATCCTAAAAAAGATATATGGATGTGGTCAGGTTTCTTATATGAAGATATTAAAGATAAAGAAATATTTAAATATATAGATGTACTAATAGATGGACAATATAAAGATGAATTGCATGACTTTAGATTAAAATACAGAGGTTCATCAAATCAAAGAGTAATAGATATAAAAAAGAGTATAAAAAATAAAAAAACATGTTTATTAGATTTAAAGGAGGATTTATGTCTGGAGAAGTAAAGATAAAAAAACTAGACGAAAGAGCTACAATACCTAGTTATGGTTCAGAATATGCTGCAGGTTTTGACCTATATGCCATCCTTGACGATGAACTAACTATAAAAAGTCATGAAACAATCCTGGTAAAAACAGGACTTTCTATGGAAATACCAATAGGATATGCAGGCATGATTTTTGCAAGAAGTGGGTTAGCTACTAAAAAAGGACTTGCTCCTGCTAACAAAGTTGGAGTAGTGGATTCTGACTATAGAGGAGAAGTTATGGTAGTCCTTCATAATCATTCGAATACCTCTCAAACTATATCAAATGGTGAAAGAATAGCACAAATGGTAATAATGCCATTTTATAAAGCAGAATTTACTGTAGTTGATGAACTAAGTAACACAGAAAGAGGATCTGGAGGATTCGGCTCAACAGGAACTAAATAAAAAAGTTCCTTTTTTTATGACAAAGTGATATAATAAACTTGTTTATAAATTATTTGCACAGATTGCAAATGAAAGGGAGTAATATTATGAAAACTATATTTAATAATAGTATCAATAAGAAAAATATCGGAAAAGAAATAGAAGTATATGGCTGGGTACAAAAAAAGAGAAATCTCGGAGGTTTAATCTTCATTGATCTTCGTGATAGAAGTGGTATAGTTCAACTTGTTGTAAGACCTGAAAACAAGTTCTATAGTCTTGCAGAAACATTAAAAAATGAATATGTTATCAAAGCAATTGGTAAGGTTGTAGAAAGAGAAAGCAAAAATAAAAATATTGCTACTGGAGACATAGAAATTGATGTAACTGATTTGGTACTTTTAAACACTAGTCTTGATATACCATTTACAATAGATGATGAAACTACTGCTCTTGAAGATACTCGTTTAAAATATAGATATTTAGATTTAAGAAGAAATGCTATTAAAGATAGACTTATTTTAAGAAGTAAAGTATGCTCTGTAATTAGAAATTATTTAAATGATCACGACTTTATTGAACTTGAAACACCTATTTTATGTAAATCAACTCCAGAAGGTGCTAGAGACTTTCTTGTTCCTTCTCGTATGAGTAAGGGTAGTTTCTACGCATTGCCTCAATCTCCTCAAATATTTAAACAACTTTCAATGATTGGAGGACTTGAAAGATATTATCAAATTGCTAGATGTTTTAGAGATGAGGATTTAAGAGCTGATAGACAACCAGAATTTACTCAACTTGATTTAGAGATGAGTTTCGTAGATGAAGATGACGTAATGACTACAGTTGAAGGATTAATAGCACATATCTTTAAAGAAATTAAAAATATTAAAATCAAATTACCACTTATGAGAATGAAGTATAATGATGCCATGAGAGATTATGGTTCTGATAAACCAGATTTAAGATTTGGTATGAAAATAAACGATGTAAATGAAGTATTTAAAAACACAGAGTTTGAAATGTTTAAAAATGCTGAAGAAATAAGCTGCTTAGTAGTAGAAAACAGTGCTGATAAGTTCTCTAGAAAACAATTAGATTCATTAAGTGAGTTTGTAAAAACATATGGTTTAAAGGGTATATCATATTTAAAAATAGAAGATGAAACAACAGGTAGCTTAGCAAAAGCTTTAACTGATGATGAAATTAAACAATTAAAGACAGAATTAAAACTAAAGAAAAATGACTTAGTGTTATTTGGATGTGGAGATTACAATACAGTAAAAATAGGACTTGGAGCATTAAGAGTAAAACTTGGCAAGGATTTAGAGTTATACTCGAAAGATAAATTTGCTCTTCTTTGGATAGTAGATTTTCCAGCATTTGAATACAGTGAAGAAGAACAAAGATTTGTAGCTACTCACCATCCATTTACAATGCCTAAAGATGAAGATGTAGACAAACTAATGACAGATAAAGCAAATTGTTATTCTAAAGCATATGACATTGTTATAAATGGTTATGAAGCAGGAGGAGGATCTATCCGTATCCACGATGGAGAAGTACAAAAGAAAATGTTTGAAGCTTTAGAACTTACTGAAGCACAAATAAAAACAAAGTTTGGATTCTTTGTAGATGCTTTAAAATATGGAACACCTCCACATGGTGGAATAGCATTTGGACTTGAAAGATGGATAATGATTCTAAGTGGAACTGATAATATTCGTGATGTAATAGCATTCCCAAAAACAGCAAGCGGAAATGATTTAATGAGTGAATGCCCTAACTTAGTAGAAAAAGAACAGTTAGATGAATTAGGAATAAAACTAAAATAATAAAATAAAGATACTAATAATGATTAGTATCTTTTTTATTGTAAAAATTGACTTTTTAACGAAAATATGGTATAATTATAGCACATTTTTAAAAGGGGTTTTGGAAATGAAAAAAGAGATATTATATAGAGTCTTTAGAATTATTTTAGTTATAATTTTTGTAGTATTTTTCTCTATGATAAGAAATAATGTAAAAGCAAGTTATGATAAGGCAGGAGTAATAATGGATAGTATGCCTGGTTTTACAGTGACACAAGTAGATGACAATATAGATAAAAGTTGTGGTTTAAAAGAAGAACACAGTGTACAAATAAAGAATGTAATACATAAAAAACAAAATGTCTCATTTGTTTTAAACAATACGAATGATGCCTACCCATATAATTATATGAACTATACTATTATGAAAAATGATACAATAGTTAAAAAAGGTATAATTAAAGAAGAAGGGACTTTATATAAAGCAACTATCGATAAGAATGAAGACAGTATATATAAAATAATACTTACAATGAGTCAAGATGATATAAATGCCTTAGGTGGCATATCAACATATGCAGAATTTACATTTATTTAAAGTGATTTGTTAACAAATCACTTTTTATGTGGTAATATAAATATGGGTGATAAAATGTTTATATTAGAATCGAGCGCATGTACAAGCGCAAATGTACTTGCAACAGTATTATTTTTTAAAAAACTAATTGAGATTATGTGTATAATAGTACCAATAATTTTAGTATTATTAGTATCTATTGATTTTGCTAAAGCTGTAATAGCAAACGATGAAAATCAAATGAAAAAAGCACAAAGTTTAGCAATAAGGAGAATGATATATGGAGTTGTTATTTTCTTTGTGCCTACAATAGTAACTGCTACATTTGGACTAATCGAGGGTCAAGATGTAACTAAATCATGTTTTGGTAACGCTACAGATGAAGTAGTTACAGCATTAAAACAAATTGAAGATGAAAAACTAGAACTACGTGAAGGAGAACTAGAAGAGTTAATTGAAGCTGCAAGAGAAAACCAATTAGCACTAGATGCTAAGTTTGAAGAGATTAGAAATCAAGCGGGAAGTAGTAGTAATATTCCTAGTGGCTCTACTGATGATTCAGTATCAGCGGTAGCTAGTAAAATTTTAGCATCTGCTGACAAAATAGCTCATGGTTTAGAAACTAATCACTTTAAATATGTATATTCTAGTAAATATAAATCATATACAGCAGCAGTGAAAGCAGGATATCGCAAAACTAATTGTGCACAATATGTTGTTTGGACATACATAGACGCTGGGGTAATGGCTCCTGGTAATTCATTCTTCTTCAAAAAAGGGAAATATGGTTCTGCTTCCTCTAAAAAGACATTAAAAAAACTTGAAAACGCCGGCAGAATAAAAATATATTATGGAGTTAATAAAAAACTAAAAACCTTAATTGAGAGTGGTCAAGTAAAACCTGGTGATGCACTAGCTAATATAGACCAAACTCATACATTCATATATGCAGGTAAGAAGAACGGAACATATACTTTCTATACTGTAGGTACAAATGGAAAAGATGGATTTAAGTATAATGAAGTATATAGAACTGATCTTCATACTAAATATGGAAATAAAACTATTGTAACTGTAATAAGACCATTAAAAGCAAGTTAAGAAGGTGATACTGTGAAAAAAATAAGTGATCTTATAGAAAAAAGAGAAGACCATTTAAAAGAAAGATTCTTAGAACAACTAAATAATGAAACCTTCAGAAGTATTGTAGATAAATTAAAAATTGATCAAAAAGAACTCTATAAGTACACTTCAAGCATAGAAAATTCAGCGTGCGAAGTTGAAAATTGCATGAAATGTAATTGTTTATCAGAATGTAAAAATGAAGTAAGTGGATACTGTAATTTACCAGAAGTAGATGGAGAAGGTATTACTTTCTCATATAAGGCATGTAGATATAAGAAAAAAGATATAGAAAAAAACAAGTATAAAGAAAATCTTAATTTATTTGATGTTCCAACAGTATTAAAGGAAGCCAAAATAAAAGATATATATACAGATGATGATTCTAGAACAGAAGCTATTAAATATATTTTAAATTATATAGAAAATTACAAAGATAAAGATTTAAAAGGATTATATTTACATGGTAATTTTGGCACTGGAAAAACATATCTAATTGCATCACTATTTAACGAGTTAGCTAAAAAAGGTGAAAAAAGTGCTATCATATATTTTCCAGAATTTTTAAGATCATTAAAAGCATCATTTAAGAATAGTGATCCAGAAGAAGCTACTTTTAGTGATAAATACGAATATATAAAAAGAATACCTTATCTTTTAATAGATGATATTGGAGCAGAAAATGTAACTGCTTGGGGTAGGGATGAAATATTAGGAACTCTACTTCAATATCGTGCTAATGAAAACTTACCAACATTTTTTACTTCTAATTTAAACATTGAAGAACTTGAAAACAATCTTGCAGTTACTAAAGATAAGAGTGATAAAGTAAAAGCAAGAAGAATAATAGAAAGAGTAAAACTATTAACAAACGATATTGAAATAATTGGTAAAAATAGAAGATAGTTTACAAAATAAAAAAAGTTTGTTAAAATAAGCATAGAAATTCAAAGAAGAGACAAGTAATAAAAAATAACTTATTTTAGAGAGTCAGGAATGGTGAAAACTGATATAAGTAATTTTTATGAATCTACTCTTTAAGAAGGGATTTTCCCCGGTATAAACCGTTATCAAATTAAGTAAAATAAAGGATGGCACCGTGCATTAAGCACTCCTTAAGTGTTATTCTTTTTTTCGTTTTAAGGAGGTAATATGAGAAAGATAAAACTTAATCACATATATAGACACTTTAAAGGTGATTTATATTTGACAATTGATATAGCAAGGCATAGTGAAACAGATGAAGAACTAGTAATATATAGACACTTATACGGAGATTTATCACTATGTGCTAGACCACTTGATATGTTTCTCTCAGAAGTAGATAAAGAAAAGTATCCAAATGTAAAACAAAAATATAGATTTGAAGAAATAGAAATAGAAAAAGGAGAGATAAAGTTATGATAGACATTAAACTAATAAGAGAAAACAAAGATTTAGTAAAGGAAAATATAAAGAAAAAATTTCAAGATAAAAAACTGCCTTTAGTAGATGAAGTATTTGACTTAGACCAAAAAACAAGAAGCATAAAACAAGAAGGAGACAGTCTTAGAAATGAAAGAAAACTAAAAAGTGAAGAAATAGGTTCTTTAATGAGAGATAAACAAATAGAAAAAGCAAATGATATTAAAGAAGAAGTAACAAAGCTAAACGACAGAATAAAAGAACTTGAAGATGAAGAAGAAAAAATAAATAAAAGAATCAAAGAGATAATGATGACTATTCCTAATATAATTGATTCATCTGTACCAATTGGAGAAGATGATACTAAAAATGTAGAGTTAGAAAAATATGGAGAACCTAAAGTACCAGATTATGAAATTCCATACCACGCTGACATACTTGAAAGCATTAATGGATTAGACAAGGTAAGTAGTGGACGTACAACTGGAGCAGGATTCTATTACTTAATGGGTGATGCTGCAAGACTTGTTACCGCTATGATTAATTATGGTAGAGATTATATGATAGATAAAGGATTTACATATTGTATACCACCATTTATGCTTAGAGAAGAAGCAATAGACAAAGTAATGTCTTTTGAAGAAAGAGATGCCATGGTGTATAAAATTGAAGGAGAAGATTTATTCTTAATAGGTACTAGTGAACATTCTATGATTGCTAAGTATATGGGGCAAATACTAAAAAAAGAAAGCCTACCTGTTACTATGACTTCATACTCTCCATGCTTTAGAAAAGAAGTTGGAGCACACGGAATAGAAGAACGTGGAATCTATAGAGTACATCAATTTGAAAAACAAGAAATGATAGTTATTTGTGAGCCAGAAGAAAGTATGGATTGGTACGATAAAATGTGGAAATATACAGTTGAAATATTTAATAATATGAATATACCAGTAAGAACACTTGAATGTTGCTCTGGAGATCTTGCAGACTTAAAAGTAAAAGCAGTAGATGTAGAGGCATGGAGCCCAAGACAAAAATCATATTATGAAGTAGGATCTTGTTCAACCTTGGGAGATGCTCAAGCAAGAAGATTAGGAATCAGAGTAAAAGGAGAAAACGGTAATTATCATCCACATACTCTTAATAATACTGTACTTGCTTCAACAAGAGCACTTATAGCCTTAATAGAAAACAATTACAATGAAGATGGAAGTATAACAATTCCAGAAGTGTTAAGACCATATATGGGAAATAAAGAAAAAATAGTAAAAGTAAAATAAGAGGTGTTTTTATGAAGTATTGTGAAAACTGTGGAACAAAATTAGATAAAAATGATTCGCATTGTCCAAAATGTGATAAAAAAGAAGATACTCCTGTAGTAAAAGAAGATAAAAAAGAACATAAAAATGAAGGATTAGGAACTGCCTCAATGGTAATAGGTATAGTATCACTAGTCCTATCATTACTAATTAGTGTATTAGTTTTTCCTCTTGCTTTAGTAGGTTTAATTTTAGGAATTGTTAATAAAGCTCAAAATGGCAAGAAAGTATCAGGTATAATTCTAAATGGAATTGCCATGTTATTATCAGCAATTGTCTTCATTGCACTGATAACATTTCTAACAGTATATGTTACCAAAGATTTAAATGATAATCACGAAAAATATAGTGAATATATTCCAAGTGTCATAGAAGAAGAAAGTTTGATAGGAAGATGGAATTGCAAAAAGACTGATAAAATTGCAGATAAAGATTATGAATTATCAGTAGTAATAAACGATAATGACACATTTAGTATGTATGATAGTAAAGAGTCAAAGAATTATATCGAAGGAGAATATCAATATAGAAAAGAAGCATTTGGATCGATAATTAAAACAAAAAGAATGTATATTTTACATCTTAATGGTGAAAAAGAATATGTAAGTGGCAAATATGTAGTAGATAACAATAGAAAATATGAAATGATAGTTACTAACATAAAAGGTAAACTACATGCAGTATTATATAATGATAATAGTGATATAAACTATTATTGTAATAAGTAGCAAATGCTACTTTTTTATTTTTTTGATAGCAAAAATATATATTTTTTGATAAAATAAAAAAAGGTGTTGTATTATGAAAAGAAGCGAAGTAGATAGAACAAAATTATCACCAATGATGACTCAGTATATGAGTATCAAAGATAAATATGAAGATACAATAATCTTTTATAGACTCGGTGATTTCTATGAAATGTTTTTTGAAGATGCCATAATAGGATCAAAAGAATTAGAACTTGCTTTAACAGGAAGAAATGCTGGTCTTGAAGAAAGAGTTCCTATGTGTGGTATTCCTTTTCATGCCTATGAAACATATCTACAAAAGCTTGTAGAAAAAGGTTATAAAGTAGCAATATGTGAACAATTAACTCCTCCAGGTAAAGGAGTAGTAGAACGTGGTATTACAGAAGTAGTAACAAAAGGAACACTTATGAGTAATTCATCACTTGATGAAAAAAGTAATAATTATATAGGAAGTATATATGATTTTGAACATTGCTATGCCTTAAGTTATGCCGATATATCTACAGGATCTTTTCATACAGAACTAATTAATTATGACAAAGAAAAAATAGTAAATGAAGTATTAAGATTAGAATTAAAAGAAGTAATTGTAAACTCTAAAATAGATAGAGAAATTATCAGTATACTAAGAGATAATTACGGTATTTTAGTGTCAATTAGTAATGATTTATCAGAAAATTACAATTACATTTACGAGGACTTAGAAGACCAAAGATTAATTACATCGGTAAAACATTTACTATATTATATTGAGGATACAAAAAAAGGAGATCTATCACATCTTCAAAAAGTAATCCACAATAAGAAAATGGATACTTTAAACTTAGATATCCATACAAAAAGAAATCTGGAACTTACTGAAACGCTTAGATTAAAAGAAAGAGCATATTCACTTCTTTGGTTCTTAGACAAAACAAAAACAGCAATGGGTTCTAGAACGTTAAAAGAATATATTGAAAATCCTTTAATAAATAAAGAACAAATCTTAAGAAGACAAAACTTAATATCTACATTTTTAACAGAGTTTATTTATAAAGAAGAATTAAGAGAGCTTTTAAACAATGTATATGACCTAGAAAGATTATCAGGTAGAATAGCATATGGAAATGTAAATGGTAGAGATTTAATTTGGCTAAAAAACTCATTAAGTACACTTCCTGAAATAAAAAAAATACTAGATAATATAAACTATGACAAATCTTTTGACACTTTAGAAGATCTTCATGATTTACTTGAAAAATCTATAAAAGAGGATCCTCCAATATATATAAAAGAAGGAAATATCATAAAAGAAGGGTATAATGAAGAACTAGATAATCTAAGAAAACTATCAAGTGGTGGTAAAGATTTTATTCTTCAAATAGAACAAGAAGAAAAAGAACGTACTGGAATTAAAAACTTAAGAGTAGGATATAACAGAGTATTTGGTTATTATATAGAAATAAGTAAAGGACAAACAGGAAATGTAAAAGAAGAATTTGGTTATGAAAGAAAACAAACACTAGCAAATGCTGAAAGATTTATAACTCCAAAACTTAAAGAACAAGAAGATCTTATTTTAAATGCTGAAGATAAAATAATAAATTTAGAATACGAATTATTTACAAATATTAGAGAGGAAACAAAAAAATATATTTCAAAAATCCAAGAAGCAGCAGCTGTATTAAGTGAATTAGATGTAATTTTATCACTTGCGGTAGTTGCTGAATCAAATGATTTTGTAAAACCTGAAATAACAGACAAACATAGCATCTTAATAAAAGATGGAAGACATCCTGTTGTAGAAGTAGTATCAAAAAAAGACTATGTTCCAAATGATGTAGTAATGGATGAAAAAACAAATATATTATTAATTACAGGTCCAAACATGAGTGGTAAATCTACTTACATGAGAATGCTTGCTATATGTGTGATACTAAATCAAATAGGATCATTTGTTCCATGTAAAAAAGCAGTATTACCAATATTTGATAATATCTTTACAAGAATTGGAGCAAGTGATGACTTAGTAAGTGGTGAAAGTACTTTCATGGTAGAGATGAAAGAAGCAAATTATGCAGTGTCAAATGCTACCAAAGATAGTTTAATTTTATTTGATGAATTAGGAAGAGGTACCGCTACATATGATGGTATGAGTCTAGCACAATCAATCCTAGAATACATACACGATAATATAAAAGCAAAAACATTATTCTCGACACATTATCATGAATTAACATCATTAGAACAAAACTTAAGAAATTTAAAAAATGTTCATGTAAGTGCAAAAGAAGAAGACGAAAGAATAGTATTTTTACATAAAGTAAAAGATGGTGCAGTAGATAAGAGTTATGGTATCCATGTAGCATCACTTGTTAACTTACCTAATTCAGTAATAACAAGAGCAAGAGAAATACTAGATATTTATGAAAAGAAAGAAACGAAGAAAGAAGTGTATACACAAACAAGTTTATTCTTAGATTTTGAACCTAAAAAAGAAAACGAAATAGAAGAAAAAATAAAGAAAATAAATACACTTGAAATAACTCCAATAGAAGCATTAAATATAATAGATAATCTAAAAAAAGAAATATTAAATAAAGAAAAAGAAGAAAAATAGGTGATAACATGGGAACTTTATATGTAGTAGCAACTCCAATAGGAAATTTATCTGATATGACTGAAAGAGCTATTAAAACATTAACAGAAGTGGATTATATCCTTTGTGAAGATACTAGAAATAGTATCAAATTACTAAACCATTTTAATATAAAAAACAAACTAATAGCTTATCATAAATTTAATGAACAAGAAAAAGTAAATAGTATAATAAAAGACTTAAAAGAAGGAAAAAATATAGCATTAATATCTGATGCTGGAACACCTTGTATAAGTGATCCAGGTAGTATTATAGTAAAACAAGCAAAAGAAAATAAAATAAATGTAATTGGTATCGGAGGTATATCTGCCTCTATTACAGCATTATCTATAAGTGGCCTTCATACAACAAGTTTTACATTTTATGGTTTCTTTCCAAGAGAAAAAAAAGAACAAGATAAAATTATAGAAGAAATAAATAACTCAAAAGTAAAAACATTTATCTTTTATGAATCACCAAAAAGAATAATAAAGACATTAGAATTGTTAAAAGAAGAAATACCAAATTTAAAAATAAGTGTTTCAAAAGAATTAACAAAACTTCATGAAAAAAACTTTTATGGAGATATAAATAAAGTACTAAAAGAATTAAAAAATGATGATAAAACTACATCTGGAGAGTATACATTTATTATAGAAAAAGAAGAAACAAAAGAAGACAAAGAACAAAGTGTTTCAGTAGAATCACAATTAATAGATTTAATTATAAAAAATAATATTACTATAAAAGATGCTATAGATAAACTAAATAAAGAAAATAAAAATTTATCTAAAAAAGAAATATATAATGCAAGTTTGAACTTAAAAAACATACTTAAATGAATATAAAAACTCTTTTTATATCAATACAGATATGAAAGGAGTTTTATTATGGCAAAACACAAAGTAGAAATAACAGGAATAAATACAAGTGAAATAGAAGTTTTATCTCAAGAAGAAATGGAAGAATTATTTAAAAAGAAAGATAAAGAATCTAGAGAAAGATTAATAAATGGTAATTTAAAATTAGTTCTTTCTATTTTAAAAAGATTTAATAAAAAAGATGAAAATATGGATGACCTATTTCAAGTAGGATGTATAGGATTAGTAAAAGCAATAGATAATTTTGATTTATCTTATGGAGTAAAATTTTCAACATATTGCGTGCCCATGGTTCTTGGAGAAGTAAGACGTTATTTAAGAGATAATAATAGTATTAGAATAAGTAGAAGTATAAAAGATATTGCTTATAAAGTAATAAAATTAAAAGATGAATTAACAGTAAAAAATGGAAGAGAACCAACAGATAAAGAACTGGCGGATATCCTCGGTATAGAAGAAAGAGATATTATAGTAGCTATGGATGCTTTAAAACCACCAGTAAGTCTTTTTGAACCAATATATAATGATGGAGGAGACACAATATATCTATTTGATCAAGTTGCAGATCAAAAAGAGAACAAAGATTTAAATCTTCGCTTAGCAGTAGATAAAGCAGTTAAAAGCTTATCAGAAAGAGAACAATTTATTTTAGATCAAAGATTTGTAATAGGAAAAACACAAAATGAAATAGCGGAGGAAATAGGTATAAGTCAAGCTCAAATATCGAGGTTAGAAAAAAGTGCACTACAAAGAGTTAGAAAACAATTATAAAAAAATAAGAAATGCCATATATGTGGTATAATAAAAATGCAATAAGGAGGAAAAAGAATGAAAAGAATAGTGTTTATATTAATGATTATACTAATAGGATTTATTGGAATAAATAGTGTTAAAGCAGATGAAAACTATGGATTATGGGTAAATGGAGAAGAATTTACAAGTGAAAAAACTACAATTGATTGTGGTGAAGGAACTGCTACATATATTCCATCAACAAATACTTTAACTCTTAATAATGCAACAATTTCTAAAGATGAATATCATGGAATCAATTATTCAAAACTTGAAACACTAACTATTATTCTTAATGGAGAAAACACAATCTCTTCTACGAGATATGGAGTTTATTCAAGATATAATATAATAGTACAAGGAACTGGATCATTAATCATAAATGCTGATGATTTAGGCATTGAAGCATATGATGGAGAAGGCGAATGGCATAATGTTATCATTAAAAGTGGAGAAATAACAATTTCTTCAGAAAATTTATTAGATTGTGAAAAATTAGTACTTGATGATTACGAAGGTAAAATAATGCAAGGACGTTATTTAGACGGGACCAATGCTGATGTAGTTTCAAAAGAAAGAGTATTAAAATGGCCAGAAGATCTTCAAACATGTACTGAATGTGATTTTAAATATCTAAAACTAGGCAATTTTGAAACATATCCAATTGAAAACATAGCAACACCTAAAAACTATATTTTATCAACTCCAAGTGAAGCTTTCTCAGGAGAAAAAATAAGAATTGAAGGTGGAATGGAAGATGCAAATTATGTAAGATTATATATTATGAATAATGCCCAAGTTTTAAATGAATTTGATGAAGACATTTCTGAAGAGTTAAATTATGATTCTAATACTAAAGAATTCATAATGCCAAACCATAAAGTTGTAATAAACGCAAGTTTTACAAAAAATTTTAAGTTAGTACCAAAAACATTTAAAGCAGAATTATACGGTTACAAAAGTATAAAACTATCATGGGATTTTGTTCCTGGTATAAGAAATTATCAAGTTTATTATAAAAAAGGAACAGAAAAAAATTATACATTATTGTCGAATTTAAATTATAAAGATGCTTTGAAGAGAATATTAACAGCTGGGACAAAGTATACATTTAAAATAGTACCTGTTGGAACGATAAAAGAAAATAAAGTCTTAAGTGATTCATATAAAACAATTACTATTTATACTTTAAAGAAAATGAATATACCAACAGTAAAAAAATATAATAGTAAAAAAGTACAAGTAAAATGGACTAAAGTAAATGGCGCCACAAAATATCAAATAGCAAGATCATTGTACAAAAATAAGAATTACAGTATTGTTAAAACTGTAGGTAGTGGGTATATAGGATTTAAGCTTAATACAAAAGCAAATAAAACATATTACTATAAAGTAAGAGCTTGTAATGGTAATATATGTGCTCCATGGAGTAATTATAAGTCATTTAAATTAAAGTAATAGAAAAAGATTAATTAAAAAATTAATCTTTTTTATTTCCTATAACAAAAAAATAATATATATGATATAATCAAAATAGATAATAAAGTATTATCAATAATATAGGAAGGTGGTGAAACTCCAAAAAATAAAATAAAAAAAGGAGGAGAAATATGAAAATAAAAAGATTATTGTTTTTATTGTTAATAACAGTAATAGGATTCTTAGGAATAAACAGTGTAAAAGCAGATGAATTATCAAGATTATATTTAAAAAATTATGGAATGGAACAAAACGGAGATACATATCTTTACTGGTATTGGTTCCCAGAAGCAAAAGATGATGGAAATGGTAATACTATATATGAGTTAGCACCAGAAAATATTGTGTCATATAATATTTATAGGAAAGCTTCAGCAGATTTCGAGTACCAAAAAATTGCCTCTATGACTGCTACAGAATATGATACAAGTTATGGAGATACTGGTTTAAATACTAGTGACGTATATACTTACTATGTCGAAGCAGTATTAGATGATGAAAGTACAATAACATCATATCCAGTAAAAACAAATGGTGAAAAAGTATGTCCAAATGGAAAATATACAATTATGTGGGCAGCAGAACCAATGGCAGAATTACTTAATAGTGATTTACCAACAGAAGGTTGTGCAGGAGAATATATAAGTGTTTATGCAAACATGAATTCATTTGCATACGATTTAGTATCTGCAACATTTATAGAAAACAAAGAAGAAGGATTAAATATAACAGATGAAGTAGGATTTGACACCTCTAGTAACTATGGATCTAATATGGGAAGTCATGTTTTCAAAATGCCTAGTGAAGATTTATACATTCGTCTAACATTTAACAAAGTTTATAATGAAAAACCTGCAAAAATAGCTTTAAAATTAACAGATTACAGAAGTATAAGACTATCATGGAGTAGTTGTGAACAAGCAGATGGATACTATGTATATATAAAATATGGTACTAATAATTATTTTCTAAAAGGAACAACAACAAAGACATATATAGATCTTAAAAACTTGAACACTGGACAAAAAGTATACTTAAAAGTAGTACCATATGCAATGATAAATAGATTCTCTGGTGGCATTCCAGTGAAAGTATCTAGCAAATCTTATGTTTCAACTTACACATATACCTTAAAGAAAATGAACACACCAACAATAAAAAAATATAACAGTAAAAAAGTGCAAGTAAAATGGACAAAAGTAAATGGTGCAACAAAATATCAAATAGCAAGATCATTATATAAAACTAAAAATTACAGTGTTGTTAAAACTGTAGGTAGTGGTTATGTAGGATTTAAACTTAATGCTACAAAGAATAAAACTTATTACTATAAAGTAAGAGCTTGTAAGGGTAACATATGTGGTCCATGGAGTAATTATAAATCGTTTAAACTAAAATAATAGAAAGAAGATTGATTAAAAGATCAATCTTTTTTATTTTTTTATAAAAAAAACAATATGTATGCTATAATAAAACTAGATAATAAGCATTATCAATAATAATAGGAAGGTGGTGAAAAGAATTCACTTCAAAAATAAAAAAATAAGAAAGAAGGGATAATAATATGAAAATAAGAAATTTATTATTTATACTAGCAATTGCATTAATAGGATTTATAGGAATAAATAATGTTAATGCTGAAGAAAATTACAGATTATGGGTAAACGGAGAAGAATTTACAAGTGAAAAAACTACTATTAATTGCGGAGAAGGTACTGCTACATATGTTCCAGAAACAAACACTTTAACACTTAATAATGCTACTATTACAAATGGTGATGAAAGTGGTTATGAAATTGACGGAGAAATGTATACTGCCAAAACAGCAATACATTTTCAAAGTAATTATGAACTAACTGGAAATGAAGTGTTATACGATCTAGATAACGATTTTAGTAGTATATATGAAACACTAAAAATAGTTTTAGTAGGTACAAATGTAATAAGAACAGATTTCTATCCTATTAAAATTGAAAACGCTAATCTTATAATCGAAGGAACAGGATCATTAAATATTAAATTAAATCCAGATTCAGAATTGCAAAATTTATATGATGTAGAAGACAATGAAAATATAACTGTTGACGGAAACTTAACAATCAAAGATGTAACATTAACTATTGAAAGTGAAAATGAAAGTTTTAAAAGTACAGAATATTCTACTTGTCTCGGAGCATTTGGATTAACAAAATTTGATAATGCAACCATTACAATGACTGGAGTATTTGCAGGTGGTATTGATATCAAAAATGCATCACTAGAAATAAAAGATTCTACTGTAACAGTTAAATCAGCTAACATTGAAGCAGTAGAAAATTATGAATATGAATATGATTATGAATGGGGTGGACCAATTGCCATAGCAAGTACAGCAGTTACAATAACTGGAGAATCAGATGTTACTATCAAAGGATTTGTCAGAGGAATTGCCGTTCCTAATATTCGTGTTCTAGCAATAGAAAGCGGTAATATTGATATCAGTAGCGTAGAAAATGCATTAATTGGTTCACTAAATGTAAATAACTATGAAGGAAAAATGATGGCAACTTGGAGTATGGATGGTTCAAATGCTGATTTTGTAACAAAAAATGATCTAATACAAAATGCAGAATGGTATAGTTTAATAAAAATGGGTGACTTTGAAACATATAAAATAACCAATCAATCACCAAATCAAATATTAGAAATGCCAACAGAAGCTTTCGAAGGAGAACTTATCATCTTCTATCAATGGCTTTATTACTACAATATCAATAGTATTACAATATTAAATGCCAACACAAATGAAGATGTTACTAGTGAAGTATTAGTAGAACATGAATATTATGATTTTGTATTTAGAATGCCAGCATACCCAATCAAAGTTAGAGCAGATATTACAATAACATACGATACACAATTAAAATCTTTAACTTCAACGCTTACTAAATACAATGCAGTTAAATTAACTTGGTCAATAGATAGTTTATATGATTATGCAGATGGATATAATGTATACTTTAAAAAATCTACAGATACAAAATGGACTAAAATAGGATGGACTGCGAAAAAAACTTATACTAAAACTGGACTAGCTCAAGGAGTTAAATATAACTTTAAAGTAGTACCAATTCTTAGAATGCCAGTAAATGAAAAAGATATCATAGTTATCGAAAGCACAAAATATAAATTAATAAATCGTTATACATTAAAGAAGATGAATACACCAACAGTAACAAAATATAATAGTAAACAAGTAAGAGTAAAATGGACTAAAGTAAATGGTGCTACTAAATATCAAATAGCAAGATCAGTATACAAAACTAAAAATTATAAAACGATAAAAACAGTAGGTAGTGGTTACATTGGATATAAAATAGATACAAAAGCAAATAAAACATATTATTACAAGGTAAGAGCTTGTAGTGGAGATGTATGTGCTCCATGGAGCGACTATAAAATGTTTAGATTAAAATAAAAGGAACAACAGTTCCTTTTTTTGACAAAAAAACTAATAAATAGTAATATAATAGTGGTTTGGGAGTGATGATATGAAAAAGTATTCAAAACAAGATTACATAAATATTATTATAATTATTGCTTCTTTTTTTGCTATTTTTATATTCACAATACTATATAATGGTACATCATATGCCTCTAAAATAGATTTTTCATATCAACACTATATGATACCAGAGTATTTTAGAAAATTATTTTATGAAACAAAACAACTTTTCCCATCATATGCTTTTAACTTAGGAATGGGTCAAAATATATATAACTTTTCATATTATGGATTACTAAGTCCTACAGTTTTATTATCTTATTTATTACCGTTTATAAAAATGAAAATCTATATACAAATAGTAACTATTATTCTATATCTAATAAGTATATTTTTATGTTATACATGGATAGGTAATAAAGTTGAGAATAAAAGAATTAGATTTATTTCAACATTTTTATATGCAATGTCAGGGCCACTTATATTACACACTCATAGACATATCATGTTTATAAACTATATGCCTTTTCTATTCATGGGATTATTTGGTATAGAAAGATATATAAAAGAGCGAAAACCAGTTCTTCTAATTATATCTAATTTATTAATAATAACATCTAGTTATTTCTTTAGTGTTCCAACTTTAATAATGATATTTATATATGCAATATATTTATACATAGAAAACAATAAAAAAATAAAAATAAAAGAGTTTATAAAAACTCATCTAATTACTGCATGGTATTTTATAATCCCAGTATTGATAAGTGGAGTACTATTATTACCAAGTCTTAAGGCTATTTTAGATAACAGGTATAAAGAGGCAGCAAAAAAATCTCTTTTGTCATACTTAATACCAAAAGTATCGTTTGACAATGTCTTATATACTAGCTATTCAATGGGCTTAACCGCTATTTTGATAGTATCAATTATTCATTTAATAATTAAAAAGAATAAAGCTAATAGATTTCTATCAATAGTATTTACCTGCTTACTATGCCTACCAATTGTTAATTATACATTAAATGGATTTATGTATTTAAATGGTAAAGTATTTATACCTTTTATACCACTAGGGTTATTACTTATATCAATAACATTAAAAGATTTTATTATTGATAAAGAAAAAGTAAGCAAACTTCTAATTGCTTTAACAATCATAATAAGTATCCTAGGATGCATAAAATATCATTTAAGTATTATTTATATTATTGACATATTATCAGTTCTTATTGGGCTATTTATTGGTCAAAAATACAATAAGAATATCTTAATTATAATATTAATTATTGTTAGTACATTTAATTGTGTAAGATTAAGTATATGTGATGATTTTAATAAACTATCGGTAGCTGCTAATCAATATGATTCAAATATAAAAGAACTACTAAGTGATAATGGTACAAGTATTTATAGAACGGTAGATTTAACTAATAAATCATTTAATTCAAATAACATAAGAAGTATTAATGAATACAAAACAACTATGTATTCATCAGTTACTAATAAATACTATAAAGACTTTTATTGGAATACTTTTGATACAGATAATCCAAATAGAAATGACGCTATTTTTAGTGATATCAGTAATCCGTTATTTAACATATATTTTGGAAACAAGTACTTAGTGGGAGACAGTGCTCCAATAGGATACGTACTTGTTACAAATAAAAATGGAATTAATTTATATAAAAATAATAATGTCTTTAGCATAGGATATGCTACTGATAAACTTATGAGTAAAGAAGAGTTTGAAAAACTTGAATATCCATATAGTATTGAAGCGCTTCTAAAGTATACAATTGTAGATAAAGATATTGATTCAGAATACAAATCTGATCTAAAGAAAATGCGCATAAAAAATTCATTTAATAAACAAATTGAGGGAGATTATGAACTCGATTTAGAGGAAGATGAGGATTACACTGTAAAGTCCCTAAAAGACTTAGAAGGTAAAATAGTAATAATTAAATTTGATATGAATTATTCACAAAGCTGTGAAGAAGGAGACACATATATAACAATAAATGGTGTCAAAAATGTCTTAACGTGTAAAAGTTGGAAATATCATAATAACAACTATAGTTTTACTTATGTAATATCAGAACCTAATAAAGTTAATATTGAAGTAGAAGAAGGAAAATATGATATCAGTGATGTAGAAATATATGCAATTGATTATGATGAAATAAAGAATATTAAAAGTACTCATGATGAATTCATTATAGACTCTGCAAAAGGGGACATTATAAAGGGCCATATTAACGTACAAAATGAAGGATACTTTTCTCTTTCAATTCCTTATGATAAAGGTTATAATATATATGTTGATGGAAAGAAGACCAATTATGAGAAAGTTAACAAATCATTTATAGGATTTAGAATTGATTTAGGTGATCATAACATAATGATAAAATACACTGCACCTTGGTTAAAAATTGGCAAAATAACATCAATAATAGGGTTGTGCTTATTAACAGTTACAATTGTATTTAATAAAGGAGTAAAAAGACATGAAAAAAATATCAATGATAGTACCTTGTTATAATGAAGAAGGTAATGTAAAACTATTTTTTGAAGATGCTATAAAAACATATAAAAATAACAAAAAATATGAAATAGAGCTTATATTTATAGATGATGGATCATATGATAATACTTTAAATGAATTAAGAGAAATAGCCAAAACCAAAGAATGCAAAGTAAAAGTATTATCCTTTTCTAGAAATTTTGGTAAAGAATCAGTTATTTATGCAGGATTAAAATCAGCAACTGGAGATTATACTGTATTAATAGATGCTGATATGCAACAACCACCTCATCTTACTTTAAAAATGGCTGAAATTCTTGATGCAAAAAAAGAAGTAGACTGTGTTTGCTATTATCAAGCGAAAAGAATTGAAAGTAAATTGATGAGTAAGATAAAAGGATCCTTTTACAAAACAATGAATAAATTATCAGATGTTGAATTAAAACAAGGTGCAAGTGATTTCAGAATGTTTAGAATAAATGTAAAAGAAGCACTTCTATCTTTAGAAGAACGTTGTAGATTTACAAAGGGTATCTTCTCTTGGGTAGGATTTAATACAACTTATTTACCATATACTCCTGAAAAAAGAGCACATGGTTTTTCAAAGTGGAATCCATACAAACTATTTAAGTATGGTATGGAAGGTATCATTTCTTTTTCTACCAAGCCATTAAAACTAGCAACTTTTTTAGGACTATTTTTATCAATTTTATCAGGAATATATTTATTAATAGTTTTAATTCAAAAAATCTTTATAGGAAGAGGAATACCTGGATATCCTACCATTGCAAATTTAATAATACTACTTGGCGGTATACAATTATTCTGCTTAGGTATAATTGGGGAATATATAGCTAAGATATATATGGAAACCAAAGATAGACCAATATACATAATAAAGGAAGAAATATCTAATGATAAATAGAATAACAGAATTGTATAAAAAATATAAAGAGATAATTAACTATGTAATTGTTGGAGGCTGTACGACAGTAGTAAGTATTGCATCATTTTATATAGTAAGATTCTTTATCCTTACAAAAGATAATCAATTACACATTCAAATAGCAACTATTATATCTTGGATTCTTGCAGTACTTTTTGCTTTCTTTGCTAATAAAAAATATGTATTTGAGTCAAAGAAAAAAGGTAAAGGGCTTCTGTTAGAAATGATTAAATTCTTTCTATCTAGACTGACAACACTTTTAATAGAAATGATTAGTATGTGGATTCTTACAAGCCCACTTAGTATAAATGATAGAATAGCTAAAATTCTAGTACAGTTCATTATACTAGTTTTAAACTATTTATTTAGTAAATTATTTGTCTTTAAAAAGCATACTTAGTATGTTTTTTTTCTTTTATCATAGATTTAAATAGGTGATACTATGAGACTATCAGAACTACAGTATAAAGATATAGTAAACTTAGAAGGTAAAAAAATAGGAAATATTATTGATGTAAAAATAGATAGAACAGGAAAACTCATTTCATTAGTAGTAGAAGAAAGTAAAAAGTTTATAAGATTAAAATCAAGTGATTCAGAAAGAGAAATACCTTGGGATAGAATTGAAAGAATTGGTGAAGATGTAATACTTGTCAAATTATAAATTAATCTTTTTCTTTTTTATTCTTTTTATCTATAGTATAATAAAAATGGTGATTGATATGGTTTTACCTGCAGATAGTTATATAGTAGTTAATAAAAGTATTATTACTGAACAAGATAAAAAGATATTAGTAGATCTATACCAACCTATAATTGGTAACAAAGCTGTGTCTTTATATCTAACTCTTTTAAATGATCTTGATAAGAGTAGTGTAATAACCGAAGAATTTACTCATCACCATTTATTAAGTGTCATGCAAACTTCTCTTGAAGAAATAACTCAAACTAGAGAACGTTTGGAAGCAGTAGGCCTTTTAAAAACATATTTAAAAAAAGGGCCAATCAGCAACTATGTATATGTTTTATATGGCCCTGTATCTGCAAATGAATTTTTGAATCATCCAATTCTAAATATTGTACTATACAATAATATAGGAAAAACAGAATATAAAAAAATAATAGAAAATTATAAACTTCCTAGAGTAACTTTAAAAGATTATGAAGATATATCTTCTTCATTTGATGAAGTGTTTACAACAGTACCTGTAAGTTCATTTTTCAATAACGAAGATATAATAGCCAAAAATAAAGGAGAAATAATATTCAAAAACACTATTGACTTCGAGCTTTTAATCTCAGGATTAGATACAAAAATAATTAATGAAAAAGCATTTAATAAAGATACAAAGAGTCTAATCAATAATTTATGCTTTTTGTATAATATAGACGTTATAACAATGCAAGGACTAATAAAAACTTGTATCAATGAAAAAGGAACGATAGATAAAGATTCACTTAGAAAGGCTGCTAGAAACTTTTATCAATTTGAAAATAGCGGTAATCTTCCTACATTAATTCATTCCTCACAACCAGAACATTTAAAAACACCTACTGGAGATGTTTCTCCAAAAGGTAAGATGATCTATACTTTTGAAAATACTAATCCATATCAATTCTTAAAAAGTAAGTATAAAAATGGTAAAGTAGTTACCCGTGATTTGCAACTTATAGAAAGTCTTCTTTTAGATTTAAAACTATCTCCTGGAGTAGTTAATGTTTTATTAGATTATGTATTAAGAGTAAATAATAAACAGTTAAATAGAAAGTATATTGAAACTATTGGTAGTCATTGGAAGAGATTAGGAATAGAAACAGTTCCTGAAGCCATGGATGCTTGTATCAAAGAACATAAAAAAGCAAAAAAGAATAATCCAAGTACTAAGAAAACAACTGAAGAAAAAGTACCAGATTGGTTTAATCAAAACATAGAAAGTAAAAAAATATCTGAACAAGAACAACAAGCCTTGGAGGATTTAATAAATAATTATAAATAAAAAAGCTTAGGTTATTTACATTTATAACCTAGGCTTTCTATTTTTTTCTTAGCATCATTTTTTGAATCATTTCTACCAACAAGTATTTTATCTTCTTGAGTAGAATTGTTTTTGTTAAAATCATATTTTACTTTTAAAGTAATATTATCAGAATTATTTCCCATTCTAGCCAGCTTTTCAGCTATTAGAGTACTGTATTCTTCAGCCTTAGAATGATAATATAGTTCTGCCTCTGGTGCAAGAGGAGAGAACATCATTTTATCTTTAAAACTATATGTCGAAGGTTTATGGCTTTTAAAATGTACTACAACAGTAGAAGAATAATTGTCAGTATTTATTTTACATTTTAATTTATTTGCACAACCAGTCAATGCTACGACTGCCATTAATAGTATTACTAATTTCATTCTTTTCATTATACATCACCTTAATTTATTTTAATATAATAATGGCATTTGTGCAACTAAAGAGCATATCTTTTTTGTCATATATTGTCTAATTATGTGTAAAATGTTATAATTTTTTTGTGAATTAATTTACAAATTATAAAAAAGAGGTGCTTTATGAAAGAAGAAATAATAAAAACATATGATAAAGCAAGTAATGATTATGGATATAATAGTAACTCATTACACAAATTAGGATTAGATGCTAGAAAATTAGAAGAAGCAGCAACTAAACAAATTTTAGAAGTCTTAAGCTTAACTAATTATGATGTTATATATACAAGCGGTAATGCAGAAAGTTATACTACTCTTGTAAATAATATAAAGGGAAGTATTTTAACAGATAATAAAGAAATATTAGAAATATGTAAAGAAAAAAACATAGATATAAGAAACAAAGATAATGTAGATAAAAATACATTTATATCAGTAGAAGATGAAAACTTTTATAATGGTAAAGTTGATCACATAAATATAGATTTAAATAAAAAATATAGTGACCTAAACAAATATGATTTTATAACTATTGAAGATGATATTCCTTTCTTTGGAATACTTATAAAAAAGAAAAATATAGACTTAAAAAATCTAATTCATGGTGGAAAGAGCACGACTAAATATAGAAGTGGTACTAGTGTCACACCACTAATAGCAAGTTTTGCAAAACTAGTTAAATTAAAGTATAAAAAATAGAAGACAAATGCTGTAAATATTGTCTTCTTTTTATTGCAAACAAGTGTTTGTATGATATAATGATTATAGGAGTGATAATATGTATGCATATATAAAAGGAATAGTTACAGAACAAACCTCAAATCAAATAATATTAGAAACAAACCAAATAGGTTATGAGATAAATGTGCCAAATCCATACGCTTATGAAGAGAATAAAGAAGTAAAAGTTTATTTATATGAACACATAAGAGAAGATGAACATACTTTATATGGATTTAAGAGTATAGAAGAAAAAGAATTATTTCTAAAACTTATAGATGTAAAAGGATTAGGCCCTAAAATGGCAATACCTATGTTAGCAACAGGATCAATAAATGGAATAATAGATGCAATAGAAAGGGAAAACATTCTTTATTTAAAAAAATTCCCTAAAATTGGAGAAAAAGTTGCTAAACAAATAATCTTAGACTTAAAAGGCAAGTTAAATACTACTGGAGTAGTAGAAGATAATCCAAAAGAAGAATTAATTGAAGTTTTAAAAGGATTAGGATACAAAGAAAAAGATTACAAAGGAATAATAAACAAAGTAGATTCTTCCTTAGAAGTAGAAGAACAAGTAAAAGAAGCATTAAAACTATTATTGAGGTGATACTATGGCTAAAATGCATTTTAAATATGCAAGCATGAATTCAGGAAAAAGTATTGACTTAATTAGAACCGCTCATAACTATGAAGAGAATGGCTATAAAGTATTAATAATGAAACCTGCAGTAGATACCAAAGGAGAAGATTATATAACTTCTAGAATAGGTCTATCAAGGAAAGTAGATGAGTTATTACTTTATTCTGATGATATAATTAAAAAGTTAGAAAACAAGTTAAAAGATATTTCTTGTATTTTAATAGATGAAGCTCAGTTTTTATCTATAAAACAAGTAGATGACCTATTTTTGATATCAAAAGCATGTGATATACCTGTAATATGTTATGGGCTTAGAACCAACTTTAAAATGGAAAGCTTTGCAGGTAGTAAAAGATTACTTGAACTATCCGATATTTTGGAAGGTATTTCAACTTTATGTAATTGTGGAGAAATAGCAAGATATGTAGGAAGAAAAGTAGGAAATAAATATGTGAAAGATGGAGAAGAAATAGTTATTGATGGTACGGAAAATATAACTTATGTACCATTATGTGGCAAGTGCTATTTAGAGAGAGTTTGTAAAATAAATTTAAAAGATGTTAAAAAACGACTAATAAAGGAGGACTAACATGGAAGATAAAGAATATGAACAAACAATAAGGCCAAGGCTTATTGATGAATACATTGGTCAAACTGAAGTAAAAGAAAACATGAAAGTATTTATTGAAGCCGCTAAAATAAGAGGTGAAGCACTAGATCATGTGCTTTTATATGGGCCTCCAGGATTAGGTAAAACAACTATGGCATACATAATAGCCAATGAACTTAACGTAAATATCAAAACTGCAAGTGGGCCTTCCATAGAAAAAAGTGGTGATCTTGCAGCAGTGCTTTCTTCACTTGAACCTGGAGATGTTTTGTTTATAGACGAAATTCACAGAATGCCTAGATTTATTGAAGAAATACTTTATCCAGCCATGGAAGATTTTACTTTAGATATAATCATAGGAACTGAAGGATCCACTAGAAATATAAAAATAGATCTTCCACCATTTACACTTGTTGGAGCAACTACTAAAGCTGGCGATTTAACATCACCACTAAGAGATAGATTTGGAATAGTAAATAAACTTCAATACTATACAGAAGAAGAATTAACTAAGATAGTAAAAAGAACAAGTAAAGTATTAGAAACAGAAATAGATGATGAAGCTGCTAAAGAACTGGCAATACGTAGTAGAGGTACTCCAAGAATAGCTAATAAACTATTCCGAAGAGTAAGAGATTTTGCATTAGTTGAAGGTAAAAGTACTATTGATCTTGAAGTAACACAAAAAGCATTAGATAGATTAAAAATAGATAAAATAGGGCTTGATGAAACAGATAAAGAACTACTTTTAACAATTATAGAAAAGTTTAATGGTGGTCCTGTAGGAATAGATACATTAGCAACTTCTGTAGGAGAAGAAGTGTCAACTATTGAAGATATGTATGAACCATATTTAATTCAAATAGGAATGCTTAAAAGAACTTCAAGAGGAAGAATAGCTACACCAAAAGCATATGAGTATTTTAAGAAAACAAAACAAGGGACATTATTATGAAAATAGAAATAAATGGTATAGTATATC
Source organism: Bacilli bacterium (assembly GCA_017438635.1). Classification (GTDB taxonomy): domain Bacteria; phylum Bacillota_I; class Bacilli_A; order RF39; family UBA660; genus UMGS1449. The sequence continues at coordinate 46,661 of JAFRUZ010000005.1, forward strand.
CTATTGAAATAACATATAAAAACAATAAGAATATGTATCTTAGGATTAAAGATGGTCCAAGAATAGAAATAACTGCTCCAATGAGAACACCAAGTAGAACTATAAATAAGTTTATAGAAGAAAACATTGATCATATAGCAAAAAATGTTATAAAAAAAGAGCAATTAAAGAATAAAAAAAGTGGTAAATTTGAGTATTTAGGGCACTATTATGATATTCTATATACCGGTAAATATGGAATAACATTAACAGATACAGTAGCATACATAGGACAAAATACAAATATTGATAATTGGTACAAAAAAGAAGCAAAAGAAATGTTTAAAGAGTATTATGATGAATGTTTTAAATATTTTAGAGAAGCAAATCTAAAACCAGATTTAAAAATAAGAAAGATGAAGAGCAAATGGGGAGTTTGTAATGTAACAAATAATACAATAACTCTAAATCAAGAACTAATAAAGCTAGAACCTGCTTGCTTAGAGTATGTAATATTTCACGAACTATCCCATTTGAAACATCCAAATCATTCAAAAGATTTTTGGAGTCTTGTAGAAAAGTATGTTCCAAATTATAAACAAATAAGAAAAAGCATGAAGAATGTGTAAGGAGAAATAATATGAAATTAAAAGAACTATTGATATCTTTAGGATATACAGAAGAAGATTATGAAATAATAAGAAATGCTTTCCCTATGTCAACTCTCAAAGAAGAAACTTTATATAAAAATGTTAAAAGAAATTATGATTTTTTAATATCATTAGGCTATAGTAAAGAAGAAATAATCAAAATGACTAAGAATTCTCCTCAAATATATGCCTACTCGGTAGAAAATATTAAACAAAAGTTAGAAGACATGATATCATTAGGCTATAGTAAAGAAGAAGTAATCAAAATGACTAAGAGTGTTCATCATATATATAGCAACTCGATAGAAAATATTAAACAAAAACTAGAAGACATGATATTGTTAGGTTACAGTAAAGAAGAAGTAATCAAAATGACGAAAATCCTTCCTCAAATATATGGCATATCAATAGAAAATATTAAACAAAAGCTAGAAGACATGATATTGTTAGGTTACAGTAAAGAAGAAGTAATTAAAATGACTAAGAATAAACCAGCAATATATAGTTACTCGATAGAAAATATTAAACAAAAACTAGAAGACATGATAGCGTTAGGATACAGCAAGGAAGAAGCAATCCAAATGACAAAGAGTCTTCCGTCAATATATAGCATATCGATAGAAAATATTAAACAAAAACTAGAACACATAGTATTGTTAGGTTATAGCAAAGAAGAAGCAATCCAAATGACGAAGAGTCTTCCTCAGATATATGGCTACTCAATAGAAAATATTAAACAAAAGATAGATTTTTATGATTCAATCAACATGCATGATTTAGCGGTAATTCATCCAAAACTGTTAATGCAAAGTACAGCTTTAAGTTACGCTAGATATATGTTTTATAAAGAAAAAGGAATTGACATTAACATGGACAATTATATAAAACTATTTATGAACAGTAAAAAATTTGAAAAACAATATGGACTAACTAAAGAAGAATTGCTGAAAAAAAATGACAATAACAAAACATTAGAAGAGAGAGGAATAGCAAAGTGATAGAATTATATAATCTCGGAATAAGTGAAGAAACAATAAAAAATATGTTAGAAGTTGAGCCAAGTATAAAAGAGTTGTCAAAAAAAGAAATAAAAGAAAAAATAGTATTATTACAAGAACTAAATTGTTCTAATAATCAAATATTATGTATAATAAGCAGCAATCCACAATATTTAAATAAGACAAAAAATGAGATAATAGAATTAATTAAAACACTATCAGATTATGGTTTTACACCATTGAATATACTATTTGATTCCAATCCATATATATTAAACTTGGAACCATCTGAAATAAACAATTATATAGAAAACAGAAAGAATAATGGTGAATCTTTAGAAGATATTATAGATGATTTAGATTCCAATCCATATCTATTTAGTGAAATGTAAAAGTCTAAAAAATAAATAAGGTAGACAATAAAATAAAACAAGATAAAATGCATCTAATAAACAAAGCTAAAAAATTAAAATGAGTTTGCTTTATATTTATAAGTGCTATAATAAATGAGAATTCATATAGAGGTGATTAACATGTCTAATATAAAAAAAGAATTAACTTCATTTGAAGAATACATTAAAATAAACATGAAAGCTATAAAAATGAGAAATATAAAACACAAGTATTACTCTGAAATAGCAAGTCATGATTATGATGATTATACAGTAGAAGAATTTTTAACTTTATGCAAGATTAATAGAATGGAAGAACTTGGAGTAATTAATGAATCAGTTTCGAGTAAATTAAAAGAACTAATTGATATAAAAATGCAAGTTGATGATTTAATTGGAGAAGAAGCTAGAAAAGTTTTATACTATAATTCGAGTGCTCCTAATTATTTAAAAGATCTTCATAAAATGTCTGAAGCAATTAACAACAAACTAAAAAAATATCATTTAACTATGGGTGATATTAGTTTTGTAGATATGCTAGATGCTACTATAAAAGTAGAAAATAACAAAGAGTATACAAAAGATCAAAACGTCAGAACAAAAAGAATTGATTAGGAGGTACTATGTTGATAACTAGTGTTGACAATAAAAAAATAAAAGACATTGTAAAATTAAAACAAAAAAAATATAGAGATTCTGAAAACAAATTCATCATAGAAACAGAAAACTTAATAAAAGAAGCTTATATTGAAGGAGCACTTGAAGAAGTATATATCTTAGAGAATGAAAAATTATCTTTTGATATAGATTGTCCTATCTATTATGTATCAGAATCTGTAATGAACAAAATAAAAGATATAAAAACATCTAAATATCTTGGAATATGTGCAAAAAAAGATAGTAAAGAGTACATAGGAAAAAGATATTTAATGTTAGATAAAGTATCTGATCCAGGTAATCTTGGTACAATAATAAGAAGCGCAGTAGCATTTAACATAGATACACTTATACTATCAGAGGATTCTTGTGATGCATATAACGATAAAACCATAAGAGCTACTGAAGGAGCATTATTTAGATTAAACATTATTAGAGAACCTTTGGAAGAATCACTAAATAATTTACAAAAACTAAACATTAATATATATGGTACTGATGTAATAAAAGGAGATAGCGTAAATACCGTAAATAAAGAAAATTTCTGTATCATCATGGGTAATGAAGGTTCTGGAATAAGTGATAAAGTTAAAAAAAGAATAAATAACTATATTCACTTAGATACAAATAATGTAGAAAGCCTCAATGTAGCGGTAGCTACTAGTATTATTCTATATGAATTAGACAAATAGTAATAAAACCTAGGTAATATATATTTTTATGTAAATAATATATATGAGGAGGTTTTTTTATTATGAAAAAATTTAATAATATATCTCCATTTAATCGACATAAAACTGACATATAACTTGATATAGTTTTAAAAAAGGAGAAAGAAAATGCTAGATATAGATATGAAATTTAAACATGGAATACTAATAGTTAGATTAAAAGGAATACTAGATGGAGATACTATTACTATGTTCACAAACGATTTAGAAGAAGTTATTAAAAACAATGGAGTAAAATATGTTCTCTTAAATCTAAAACAACTAAAATACATAGATAACTATGGATTAAAAGCAATAAAAAATAGTTATAAAAGAATAAAAAATAATAATGGAAAACTCATAATATGTGGAATAGATAGGTTGTTTAAAAATAATCAAATACTTGACGATAGTCTTTATCAAGTAAATGAAGAAGTAACAGCATATGAACTTATATATGAAAGATAAAGCTACAGTTTTATTAGAAAATGAAAGTATAGTCTATTCCATCATAAACAAATATACATATTACTTTGATAAAGATGATCTCTATCAAGTAGGAATGATAGGACTAATGGATGCTTATGAACACTATAAAGGTGACAAAAACACAAAGTTTTCTTCATTTGCCTATTTTTATGTTTTAGGAAAAGTAAAAGAATATATTAGAAATTCAAATATGATAAAAACAAGTAAAGAATTAGTAAAACTAAACTCATCGATAGAAAAAGCAAGAGATTATCTAACCCAAAGAATAGGGCGTATTCCTACAGATGATGACATTGCTCTATTTTTAGAAATAGATATTGAACATCTTCGGCAGGCCAAAGAGGCCAATAGTTTAATAATGAGTTTAGAAGAGAATAGTGAAGAAATAAATTTATACAGTAAAATAGGTTATGAAGAAAAACTATATAGAGAAGACATATTAGACTTAAAAAAAGAGTTAAACAAACTGAATGAGTACGATCAAAACATTATAAAAAAAAGATATGAGGAGGGATTAACTCAAAGTGAACTTTCACAAGAATTAGGAATTAATCAAGTAAAAGTATCAAGAAAGGAGAAAGAAATATTAACAAGATTAAGAACAAGACTAATGTAGTCTTGTTTTTAGTTTATTAAAAAGTATATAATAGTTTATAGTGAGGTGTTATTATGACAAAAAAAATAGAATTAATTAACAAAAGTATTGGAGCGGCTTTATTAATCTCTTTAGGAGACTATGCTCTATTAAAACTAGGATTACCTTTGGGTCCAGTACTATTCTCTTTAGGATTACTTGGAGTATGTTACATGGGTCAAAACTTATTTACAGGTAAATGTGGTTTTTTAATTGAAGACAAGATAAAACCAATAGATTTATTAATAATACTATTAGTAAACTTAATCGCAGGATATTTATTTGGATTGGTTTTTTCAATAACTGATCCTGAAGTACTAAAAAATGCTATAACAAAAGTAAAAACATGGGATGTATCATTAGCATTCTTTATTAAATCTATACTATGTGGTGTAATTATGTATATAGCAGTGTTTATGTATAGAAAAGGAACACCACTTGGTATAATATTTGGAATACCTTTATTTATATTCTGTGGTTTTCAACACTGTATTGCTAACATTATAACAATGGGAGTTGCTAGAACTTGGCATACTTCAATACTAATTTGTATAGTAGGTAACTTTATAGGTTCACTATTTATGTGGTATGTGTCAAAAGATGTAAAACTAAATAAGAAGAAAAAATAAGGAGGAGTTATGGAACTATTAGATTTGTATGACGAAAAAGGTAACAAGTTAAACAAAACAGTAGAACGTGGTAAACATCCTTATGACGGTTATATACTTTTAAGTATTGTTTTTATTAAAAATACAAAAGGAGAGTATTTAATCCAAAAAACAAGTAAAGAAAAAGATTTTAAATATGCAACTACTGGAGGTCATGTTACAACAGGAGAAACTGCTCTTAGTTGTATTATAAGAGAACTAGAAGAAGAAATTGGTTTAAAGGTTAATGAAGAAGAGTTAAGGTTTATTTGTTTGGATTCATTTCCTAAAAAACTATGCCTTTTTAGTGTCTATTTCTTAGAAAAAGATATAAATATAGATGAATTAACTCTTCAAAAAGAAGAAGTGGAATTTATAAAATGGATGTCTAAAGATGAAATACTAAATCTTATTGAAACAAATGAATTTAAAGAATCACATGCACATTTATTTCAAAAGTATATTATGGAGTAGTTTATGAAAATAATAGAATATGAAGATAAGTATCGTGATGATATGATATTTATGGTATTAAATGCTAAAAATGCTTTAGGAAGAATACCTAGATTAAATGAGGATTTATTAGATATAAAAACCAATTATACTGATAAAAAACAACCATTTTGGTTAGCTATAGATGAATTTGATAGAGTAATAGGGTGTATTGGAACAAAAATAAAAGAAGATGGTAATTTATACTTATCACACTTATATATAAGCCCCAATTTGAAAAGACATGGTGTAGGAAGCAAACTATTAGAAATAGCAGAACAGTCTGCCAAAGAAAGAAACTACAAAGAAATACATGTTCATTTAGGAAAGGATTATTTAGAAAGCCATATTTTTTATCCAAAAAAAGGTTATAAAGAATATAAAGAATTATATATGAAAAAAACATTATAAGGAGGGCGTATGAAAGAAGTATTATTTGCAACAGGAAATCAAAGTAAAATAAATAGATTTAAACAAAAACTAGAAAAAAATGATATTAAGCTACTATCTTTAAAAGATCTAAATATAGATCTAGATATTGAAGAAAATGGTAAAACTGCAATAGAAAATGCGCTTATAAAAGCAAGAGCATACTATAATGAATTACACATACCAGTAATTGGAATGGACGATACACTATACTTAGAAAATGTTCCAGAAGAATATCAACCAGGTTTATATGTAAGAAGAGTAAATGGTAAAGTATTAACAGATGAAGAAATGATAAACCATTATATCAGTTTAGTAAATAAATATGGAGAAAGTGGAAAACTATATTGCAAATGGGTATATGGAATGGCTGTGATAAATGAAAACGGTAAAGAAAACACATATTCATGGAGTAAGGATGATTTTTATATAGTAAACATCCCCTCAGAAAAAAGACATGATGGTTATCCCTTAAACTCAATATCAAAATATAAAAAAATAGATAAATATTTCACTGATGTAACAGAGGAAGACAAAGAAAGCCTAAAAGTAAATGAAGATCATGTTATAGATTTTATCGTAACAAGTATCAATAACAAAAAAAATAGAAACAGGTGAGAAAAATCATTATGAAAAACATAATTTATAACAAAGAAAAACTAACTGAAAAAGAAATAGACGAAACAGTAATCAGAGTAAAAGCCTTAATTATAAATAGTAAGGATGAAATACTGCTAGGATATGCTTATAAAACATATCAATTCCCAGGAGGACATCTTGAAGGAAAAGAAACACTTGAAGAAGCTTTAAAAAGAGAAGTACGAGAAGAAACAGGAATAGAAATAGACAATAAGAATATACAACCATTTGAAAAGATTACATATTATAGCAGCAATTATAGGGATACAGGGTTGAATAGAAAAAATGAGATATACTATTATTTAATTAAAACTGATGAAAAACCAAATTATAATAACTTAAATTTAGATGAAAGAGAAATAAAAGGTAACTATGAATTAAAATATATTTCTATCGAAAACATAGAAAAAGTTTTAATAAATAGTATACCAGATCGCTCTATAAATAAAATTATTGTAGAAGAAATGATGGAGGTCTTAAATGAATTTAAAAAAAATTATAGATAAAAATGGTAATGAAATAATAATGCATACTCATATTGGAGTATATGGATTAGTAATAGAAGATGACAGAATTCTCTTAATAGATAAAGTAACTGGCCCTTACGATGGGTTATTAGATTTACCTGGAGGTTCATTTGAATTTGGTGAAACACCTGAAGAAGCACTAGAAAGAGAGTTTAAAGAAGAAGTAGGCATAGATTTAAAAGAATATGAGCTATTTCATACAGGTTCTGTTATAGCAGATTGGAACTATAAAAATAAATTAATAAAAGTTCATCATATTGGAATATTCTATAAAATAAATAAATATGAAGGAAAAATAAAAGAAAGTATAGAATTAGATAAACAAAATGATGATTCTCTTGGGGCAACTTTCCATAGTATAAAGGATTTAAAAAAGAAAAATCTTTCATTGATAACTATTTTAGAATTAGAAAAATTAGGTTATAATATAAGCGAAGATTAGCATTAAGTAATTGACACACAATACTTTTTATGGTATGATACAGCAAATTAAAAGGGTGATGCAAATATGATTAATTTTAAAGAAAAAATAAAAGAATTAATATTAGAAATATCAAATGATATTGGGGACATTCAAGTAGTAAGACCTCCAAAAGAAGAAATGGGAGATTTTTGTGTTCCATGCTTTAATTTAAATATCGAAGGATTAAATAATCCTCACGAAAAAGCAGAATACTTAAAAGATAAAATAAAATTAGATGAAAAACTTATTTCAGATATGTCTGTTATAGGACCATATTTAAATTTTAAAGTTAATAAATCAGCTATGGCAGAAACTACTATTAATGAAATATTATCAAAAAAAGAAAAATATGGGTCATCAGAAGAAGGAGTAGGCAAAGATTTATTAATAGAACATACTTCAATAAATCCAAATGCTTCACCTCATATTGGAAGAACAAGAAATAGTTTAATTGGAGATTTCTTAGTCAATTTATTCACATTCCAAGGCTATAAAGTAGAAAAGCACTATCTTATAAACGATATTGGAAAACAAATTGCAATGCTACTAATTGGGGTTGAAGAAAAAACAGACGATTTATCAAACGTAACATTTAATGATATGTTATCAATTTATATAGATATTAATCAAAAAGCTAAAGAAGACCCTAGTATAGAACAAAAAGCATTTAATTATTTAAACAAACTAGAAAGTGGAGATAAAGAAGTAATTCAAAAATTTAAACAATTAACAGATATTTGTGTCGAAGGCCAAAAAGCAATTTTTGATAAAATGAACATATCATGGGATGTTTTCACTCATGAATCTGACTTTGTATATGAAAAGACTACTGAAGTAGTTTTAGATAAATTAAAAAAATTAGGTAAGTTAAAAGAAGATGAAAACAAAAGATATTATGTTGATTTATCAGGATATAATATACCTACTAAAAATCCAGTTTTAGTTTTAACTAGAGAGGATAAAACATCTTTATATCCTTTAAGGGATATTGCTTATACATTATATAAAGAAGAGTTAAATTCTGAAAACAATTACATAGTACTTGGAGAAGATCAAGAAGTTTACATGAAACAAATAGCAGCCGTAATGGACATTATGGGTTATAATGCTCCGAAATTGGTATCATATAATTTTGTACTTTTAAATGGTGGTAAAATGGCCACTAGAGAAGGTAAGGTAGTTCTTCTTGAAGATTTCATTAATGAAATGAAAGAAAGAATAAAAGAAGGATTTGATGAAAGAAATAGTCAATATGATGATGAAAAAGTATCATCTATTGCGGCTTCTTGTATAAAGTATAATATGCTTAATGTTAATAGAAAAAGAGATGTTAATTTTAATTTAGATGATGCAGTTAACTTCCAAGGAGATTCTGCTATGTATTTACTTTATAATTATGCAAGAATTTATTCTATTCTAGACAAATGTGAACAAGAACTAAATACAGATAAAGTAATATTTAAAGAAGAAATAGAACATTCATTAATCTCACATTTATATGACTTCAGTGAAGTAATAAAAAATGCTTGTAAAAATGAAGAATCAATTGGATTAACTAATTATTTACATGAATTAGCACAAAAATTCTCTAAATACTACAATATGGTGCCAATTCTAAAAGAAGAAGATGAAGAGTTAAAAACATCAAGAATAAAACTATTACAAAGTATTAAAATAGTATTAGAAAATGGTATGAATATATTAGGTATTAAACCAGTTGAAAAATTATAAAAATAAAAAAGCCATTCAAATGAATGGCTTTTTCTTATGATCCAGTACTACAGTATTTTCTAAGACCAAAATTAAATATAAATTTACTTATAAAAAACATAATTATTGTAAGTATTGGCATAAATACATATAAAATATTATCTGTCCTTCCAGTTAAATAATCTATTGGATAATAATTAACAAGTGTCACAGGAATAAAAATAGTAAAGAATACTCTAACAGCCTTTTTATATATTCCCATAGGATACTGACATACTTGTCTTGTACCATTAGTAATAATATTAACAGCTTCAAGTCCTTGAATAGTTACAAAACATATTGTGGCTCCAATAATAAATATTGAAAAGATTACCACCATACAACCAATCACCATTAAAACAAGTAATAAGAGTTTATAAAATGTAAAATGACTAATTATTTTTATAGAACTATAAATAAATATAAATAATGATACAAGAACTCTTCCTATTTTTTCATAACATATATCAGTTCCACATATTTGAATAAATAAATTTGCAGGTCTAATTAATAGTATATCAAAATTACCATTTATTATTATATGTGAGAAATGATCAAATCCTCTTGCAAACAATTCTATTAAAGAAAAACCAAGCCATAGGGTAGAAAACCCAAGTAATAATTCATATGAATTGTAAATATCAAGAAGTTTAAACTTTAAAAATAAAGCATAAACTGTAAATAATTCTACAAACATAGCTAAAGTTTGTGAAATAATAGTCATTATAAATGAAGACTTGTACTCTAAACTTATTTTTAAATGAAGTGATAAATAATTCAAAAATAGTTTCATTTTATCCGCCTTGTATCGATACCTTTCTTAAAGCTATTTTCATTAATAATTTACCAATTGCAACTAATATTATTATCCAAATTATTTGAAGACCAATACTTTTTAAACCATATTCTATTCCAATATTTCCAGAGTATAATCTCTGTGATAAATCACTTATTAATCTAAATGGTAAATACTCCGTAATACTTAGAATAATTATAGGTAAGAGTGGAAGTGGAATATCAAGTCCTGAAAGAAGTGCTCCCACTGTACTGACAATACTTGTAATACCTTTATCTTGATATGTAAAAAAACTAATTGTTTGGACAATCATAACAATAGATACTATAATTATTGTTCCTAAGAACAAAGCTATTAAAAATAGAACAAATGCTTCTATAGAAATAGGTAAAGTTAGATTATATGGTTTAGGTAAAAGAAATGCAAAAACTAACACAGGTAAACATCTTAAAAAACATGCTGCATATCGTTTAGATAAATGCTTTAAAAACCACCACCAATATAAATCATATGGTCTACATAATTCATATGCAACAGCACCATTTTTAATTTGATCCATTATTTGATTATCTCTTAAAACAAATATTATTAGTGAAAAGAAAGCTTGATTAAGCCAAACATAACACATAAGTTCTTTAAAATTAATAGTATCAACGCTAGCATGATTATAAAATGCTTGAAAAACAAAAGCGTATAATATTCCCCAAAAGAACTGTGTAGCAAGTCCTGCAAGTGCTGCTTCTTTATATTGCAGTCCTACTAAGAGTTCACTTTTGAAATAAGAGATATATGGTTTCATAAATCATATTCTTCATAAAGTTTTATTATAATATCATCGATATTATCACTTAAGACATTAACATCTTCAATTTCACATACTTTAGAATACTCTCTAATTATATTAGAAATATTATTGTTCTCAAGATTGACATTTAATAAAACTTTATTATTATTTTTCTCTAAAACTGTAACATCTTTTATTTTAGGAATACTCTCTAATTTCTTATGTATTATCTCAACTTTCTTTTCTTTACTGAATTTTTTCTTGATGTTATTAAGTGTACCATCATATAGCTTTTTTCCATGACCAATTACTATAACTCTATTAGTAAGAGCTTCGATATCATTCATATCATGACTAGTTAATATGATAGTCACTTTTTTCTTTTTGTTTATTTCTTTGATGAATTTCCTTACTGCAGCCTTAGATATTGCATCTAATCCAATAGTAGGCTCATCTAAAAATAAAATTTTAGGATTGTGAAGTAATGATGCGGCAATTTCGCAGCGCATTCTCTGTCCCAGACTAAGTTGCCTAACTGGCATTTTTAAAAAATCTTTTAAACTAAGAAGTTCTACAAGTTCATCTTTTGTTTTTTGATATTCTTTATCTTTTATTTTATAAATATCTTTTAAAAGAAGAAAAGAATCTTCCACAGGTATATCCCACCATAGTTGGCTCTTTTGTCCAAAGACCACTCCTATATTCTTGACATATTTAACTCTGTCATTAAATGGATTAAGTTTATCTACTACAATAGTACCACTATCAGGTTTTAGAATTCCCGTAAGCATTTTTATAGTAGTAGATTTCCCAGCGCCATTTGGGCCTATGTAAGCAACAATTTCACCTTTTTTTATTTCAAATGAAATGTCATCTACCGCTTTAATCTCTTTATAATTTCTTTTAATTAGGGATTTAAAAGCATTTATAAGGCCACTATCTCTTTGTAACACCTTAAATGTTTTATTTAAGTTTTTAACAACAATAAAACTCATACTTCCTCCTAATCTGACATTCAAAAAAACTAAGGGACTAAATCTATCCTCCTTTCCTACAACACAAAAAACCACATTTCCATGTAGTATACCCTTATCATGCATCAATGCAAAAATTTTTCAAAACGTCAAAATTAATAATACAACACATTTTTTTATTTTGCAAGAAAAAATAAAAAAAATGTTGACAAATGTGGAAAAAAGGTGTAATGTTACTATCAATAAATTGAAAAGAGGTGGGTGTATGAGAAAATCTATTAATAAATTAGATTACGATTTTTACATTAAAACACTAATTCGCCCTTTATCAAGATTTGATAAATTTTATTTAATGTCTAAAAATGATGCTAAGTAGCCCATCGGGGCATAGTGTCATTTTTTTTATTATAAAAAAGGAGGGTATATGGAAGTAGAAGAATTAAAAGAAAGATTATTTAACAACCTAAGTAATTATACACAAGAAGAAAAAACTGAAATAGAAAAAGCTTATGAATTAGCAAAAAATCTTCATAGTAAACAGTATAGACAAAGTGGTGAACCATACATAACACATCCTATTGAAGTAGCTATAATTCTTTCAGAAATGAAAGCTGATAAAGACACTATTTGTGCTGGATTGTTACATGATACAGTAGAAGATACCGACATAACATTAAATGAAATAGAAAAAATGTTTAATAAAGATGTAGCTATTCTAGTAGATGGAGTAACGAAAATAAGTAAATTAAACTTTTCTAGCAAACAAGACAGAAGTTTAGCAAATACTAGAAAAATAATTGCCAGTTTAACAGAAGATGTAAGGATAATCATTGTAAAGTTAGCAGATCGTCTTCACAATATGAGGACTTTACAATATAAAACAGAATTTAAGCAAAAAGAAAATGCTCTAGAGACTATGGAAATATTTGTGCCACTTGCATACTATATTGGGGCTTATAGAATCAAAAATGAACTTGAAGATCTATCACTTAAATATTTAAAACCAGAAGAGTACAAAAAAGCAGAAGAAACACATCTAATGGTCCAAGAAGACAGTAAAAAGTGCCTTGAAGAAATGTTATTTAATATACATACAATACTAAATGACAATAATATTCCCAATGAAATAAAATCAAGGACAAAAAACATTTATGGTTTATACAAAAAACTAAGTGAAGGTAATAAACTTGAAGATATACATGATCTATTATCATTAAAAATAATGGTAGATGAAATAAATAGTTGTTATTTAACCTTAGGTCTAGTACATAGCAAGTATAATCCGATAAATTATAGATTTAAAGACTATATTTGTAATCCAAAGACTAATATGTACCAATCACTTCACACAACAGTTTTTGGAGAAGATGATAGATTAGTTCAAACACAAATAAGAACATTTGATATGGACGAAATAGCATCATATGGATTAACGTCTTACTGGCATCAAAATAAAGATGCTGCCAGAGAAAAAATGCAACATGATTTAAAGGAAAAGTATCAGTTTTTTAAATCATTAACAGAAATAAATACAACTTTTGGAGATAATCAAGAGTTTATCACTCAAATAAAAAGGGAATTATTCACAGACAAAATATATGTATATACGACAAAAGGAGACGTAATAGAATTGCCAATAGGGGCAACACCTATAGACTTTGCTTATAGAATACATACTGATATTGGTAATTCAATGATTGGTGCAATCGTAAATGATGATAAAGTATCCATATACGATGAATTACATAATAAAGATAGAGTAAGAATCATAACCAGCAGTGTAAGTATGGGACCAGGAAAAGATTGGGAAGAAAATGCTAAAACAACGAATGCTAAAAAGAAAATAAGAGAATTTAATAGAAAGTAGGGGGTACCTAGTGAAAAGATTATGTGATGAATTAAACGTTGATAAAAGTATAAAAAAAGTAAATGCTACTAGCATAGAAGATGCAATAATAAAAACTTATAGTTGCAATGAGTATAACTTTTATCTAAATTCTGAATTAATAGATGTTAATAATAGATTTAGAATATTTAATTTCAATGGTATAGATTATATATGTAAAAAATCAAATCTTAAAGATACAAAAAATGAGATTAAACTAGCATCAAAAGCACAATCTCTTATCGACAATACTAAAGTTGATAATTATACTGTTAAAGTCATTATGCCTAAAGTTTTTGAAATTGATGGTGATTGTTACATAGTAACAGAGTTTAAGGGTGATAGTTTACAAGAGTTATCATATCATAATGCTAATACAAAACTATTTACAGAAGAAACACTTTTCAATATTTTAGATAGACTTATGAAAGTAGGTATAGTATATAGAGGTTTTTTACCTAGAAATACTATTTTAAAAGACAATGTTATCTATTTGCTTGATTGGGAAGACACCATACTTTTTCCAAATGTTAATGAAACAGGTATTAACATATTGTGGTTAACAAATTTTTTATTAAATTGGAGTTATTTGTATGATGCATCAATACTTAAAAATAAAATAAAGACTAGTAATATTACATTTAAAGAAGAACCAGATTTATTAAAATATGAAATAAAATTTGCTTCATGGGCAAAACTTTCGTTACATAAAAAAAGACTAAGAAAGAAAATAATAGATACAGTTTTATTTGCAGAAAAAAAATTATCTCACAATTATAAAGAAGAATTTGCTATAATGCCAAATGGTATGGCCCATTTAGTCTCTGATTTATTTAATTCAGACATAGACGTTTTATTTGACATATCTAGTTTCGTCATAAGGCAAAACAATGAAGAAAAGTATTATGAAGCAATAAGATTTTTAAGTTCTTTAATCATAAAACAGTATTATGATCACAAAAATATCCATAAATACGCATTGATAATTATTTTAATGATTTTTGAACTAGCCTCAAAAGAGAATATTAATAGTATTACAATACCTAAAAAATTTATAAGCGAAGATGAATTCATTAATAACAAAAGTATTATGTCTTTCAAGTTAGTAAAAGAATATCTATATAAATCTCATAAAAGTTTTGAAAAACAATTAGAAATAACAATTGGGAATTTAATTAAAAATTATAATGGCACTACAGTAAAGACAGAAAACATAAGTGACTTAGCAAATTATTTGTTATCTTTTAAAGAAGAGGATTGATAATATGAGTGAAATAATATATAAAGATAAGTATTTTCAAGTAGTACAAACAGAGGAATACCCAAATGTTCCAGGTTGCTACACAATTATAGAAGTTGACAATGATATAAGCGCAGATAAAACTAAATCTTTAGCAGTTTTAGAGAAAAAAATAAGGGATAAATTAGCAGAGCTAAACATTGATTTAGTAGGAATATATAAACAAGAAAAAGAAAATAACTTAAATGTAATAATTATTCCTTATCATATTGATAGGCTTCAAGAATTAAATATTAATCCAGATGAGTATCAACCATATATAGAAAAGTATTTAACTAGTTACGACAATGATAATAGTAATAAAGCTATTTATTATGCTAAAGAAATGAAGGAACATTTAGAAAAGAGTTGATAAATAATGAAAAATTTAATTGGAAGCAAAATAGAAGTATATTCTTTAAATGAACTGCCGAAAGCGCCTGAGGATTTAAAATATTTTGCCTGTATCGGTGGAAATAAAAACTATGAATGTTTTTTAGAATCTAGAAGTTTATCAAGAGCACAGTTTATGAAAAAATATGAAAATGAAGTAGATATTTGCCATAAACCGATCTATGAAGATGAAAATTTAATTATACGACAAGATGCTCAGTATCCATTACCAGGTTTTTACATCATTGCTACAAAAACAGGGAAAAGAACAATAGCCGATATAGATACTAATTTATATCAAAAGGGTATGGAATATGCATTTTTAATCAAAACCATTTTACAAGAGAGTTTCAAGATTAAAAAAGTATATATATACTATGATGAGCACTATCATAAACCATCTTCTGTACACTTTTGGGTCATGCCAATATATGAAGATGTATTAAATGAGAATAATTTAAAAGCTACGATATTTAGCAATGATATATGGAAATACTTAGATCTGTTCGAATTCAAAGATACAAAAGAAGAAATATATAAAATAAATGAAGAAATGAAAAAAATAATAAATAAGGGAGTGAATGAATATGAACGTTAATAAATACTTTTCTAAAAATAAAGACGAAAGTATTAAACAAATTAATAACATTCTTGACACATTAAATAAAAATGTAAAAACAAAAATAACAAATGATGAAAAACCAATACTAGATGGGGGCGTAAAACTATATAATAAGTTTTTAAAGGATAAACATATTCCTCAAGAACCTAGAAATATCAAAAGTGTACTTTCTGACTTTTCAAATTATTTTGAAAGAAGTGTTATTTGGGAAAACCCAGGTACTATGATAAATATCACACCTCCTGCAAATATTCCAAGTATAGCAACTGCATTTTATGCTTCACTATTTAATCCGAATTTTGCACAAGATGAACCATCTGGTTATCTGATGACTACAGAATTATTAGTTTCAAAATATTTGTCAGAATTGTGTGAATGGGATATTAAAAAATCAAGAGGTATATTTACTTTTGGAGGAAAAGGAACTAATCTATATGCTGTAAAAACAGGTATTAAAAAAGCTATTCCAAATGTAATTGAAGAGGGAATTACTGGCAAAGAAATAGTAGTTTTCTCTAATGAAAAATCACATCCTTGTCACCGTGAAGTTTGTGATTGGTTAGGTTTAGGTAAAAATGCATGTCATAGATTATCAGTTGATGAAAATGGTCAAGTAAATTTAGAGTTACTTGAAAAAGACTTAAGGAAAGCATTAGATGAAGGAAAAATAATAGGATGTATAATCTTGAATGGTGGAACTACTAACGAAATAATTGTTGACCCAATAAAACCTGTATATGAACTTAGAAATAAACTAGTAAAAGAGTATAAATTAGACTATATTCCTCATATACACATTGATGCAGTAATCGGTTGGGTCTGGTTAATGTTTAAAAACTACGACTATAATAAAAATGCTTTAAAAATGACAGAAACAGAATACAAAAAGATACATTCATTATGCAAAAAAATATCAGAAGTAAAATATGCTGATTCTTTTGGAGCAGATTTTCATAAAACAGGTTTCTGTCCATATGTATCTAGTATATATATGGCAAAAAACTACGATGATGTAATGAAATTAGGCAATAAAACAGATAAAGGTGTTGAAAACTTAAGTTTCGGAGAGTATTCACCATTTGAATACACTTTAGAGTTAACTAGATCATGTGTTGGCCCTGTAGCGGCATATACAGCACTAGAAACTTTTGGAATTGGTGGTCTACAAACTTTAGTTTATAATGTTTTCTCAAATGCTGAATACACGAGAAATTATTTGAATAAACAAAAAGATTTTGAAGTTATAAACATGGATACTGAAGGAATAGCCACACTATTTATAGTTAAAACACCTGAAAATGATAAAAACTATAACGATTATGTCAAAGGTGATTCAAAAGATTTAAGCAAATTATTAGACTACAACCAACAATTCTATTTGTTTACTTTAAAGAAATTAGAAGAAGGAAAAATAAATTTCAAAATGGCATTTTCTAAAAGTTATAAGCCATATGGTGCTAGTATGCCTACAGGAGCTTTAAAAATATATTGCATGTCACCAATTATTAGCAAAAAAGAAACAGAAAAAATATTAAAAGAAATTATTAATTTAAAAGAAGAATTTGATCATTACTCAAAATTATTAAAAGAAGATAGAGAAGTGCCGATAGATTATGTTTATAGAGATTAATAAATTAAAAAAAGCTAAGAAAATCTTATTAGAAGTTTATACTAAAAGCATAAATACTAGTAATGATAAAGAATACATACAAGCAAAATATGACCACTCTATAGACTGTTTTAATATAGCATCAAAAGTAAAACCTTTTAATCGTACATGCGCTATAGCAGCATTATTACACGATATAGGTAGGATATATGAATATGATGAAGATAAAGCTGATTTACATGCTCAAATAGGCTATCAATATCTAAAAAATCATTTTATTACAAATCCACTGATACTTTTGCCAATAAAATATCATGAAGATGATCTGAATTGGTATCAAAAGTTATTAAAAGATGATGAGTATACTAGCCAAAATATACTGACAAAAAGAAGAATTTTAGAATATTCAAAAGTAGTTAGAGATGCAGATATAATTTCTAATATGAAGATTATTGCAGAAAAAGAGTACAAAAGTAAAAATATAACTATAAACAAGCAATTAATCAACTGTTTAAAAGCTAGAAAACTAGGTCAAAAAGAGTTAATAAATGGTGAGTATGATGAAATAGTATATATTCTATGTGGTTTAAACATTATATATTCAAAAAACAGTATAAAGTATTTAAAAAAACATAAAATAGTGGCATCGCTAATTAACAAATTATATACACTAGCAAATGATAATAAGGAAATGTTAAAAGAAACAGAGTTGATTTCTAATATAATTGGAGAAAGATTTAATTTATAGGAGGCAATATGATTAACTATGAATTTGATAAAAGAAGGAAACCTTACAAAAAGATTAATTTATGTATAGCAAAACATTGTTTCTTAAATTGTCCTGGTTGTTATAATCTTTTTTCTAATTCAAAAGAAATTTCAACTGATGAAGTAATCAGATTTGTTGAATATGCCAAAGAAAAAGAATTAGAAAAGGTAACTCTTAGTGGAGGAGATCCATTAAGTAGAAGTGATATAGAAACAATAGTACAAAAATGTATAGATTTAGATTTAAAAGTAAATATTGATACTGTTGGACTAACCTTGCTAGGAGCTAAGTATATATGTGGTACAAAGAAAAGTGTTCCTAAATTCAAGAATATTGAATTGCTAAAAAAGATTAACAATTTGGGAATTCCACTTGATGGTTCGAACAACGAAATAGTTTCGACATTTAGACACTATAATAAAGAGGGCAATTTGTATAAAGAAATAATAAAAGTATTAGACTTTTGCGAAAAAAACAAGATTAAAATATGTATTAATACTGTTTTGCATAAGAAAAATATAGATGATATTACTAATATTTTTAATACTATTAAAAAGTACAAATGTGTTAAATCGTGGCAAGTATTTCAATTCATGCCTATAGGTTTTTATGCTAAAAAAAATGAAGATAAATATGCTGTATCTATTGAAGAATTTGATAAAGTAAAAAAAGCATTAGAAAACAAAAGAACAAGGATTGAAATGAATTTTAAACCTGCTATCGAAAGGGCATATAATTACATGCTAATCGATTCAAATGGTAGGGCATATAAAGTAGATTTAGCCAACAACATAACAGAATATGGCAACATAAGGGATAACAAAACATGGGATAATATCCTTGATAATATTTACTAAAGGTTGACTTTTTGTAATTTTGTGGTATAATAGACGCAATTTTCAGTGAAGGGGGAGTATAAATGTTTAACATTGAAGAAACATTAAAGTTTCTATTAAAAGGAACATCTGAAAATGACGAACAAGCACTAAGAGAAAAATTAACTGAAGTATATAATCAAGGTAGATCACTAAGAATTAAATTTGGTATGGATCCATCTGCTCCAGATATTCACTTAGGACATGCAGTTGCACTAAGAAAGCTAAAACAATTGCAAGATTTAGGACATACTGCTGTAATAATTATTGGGGATTTTACAGGAGCTATAGGAGATCCATCTGGTAAATCTAAAACTCGTAATCAACTTTCAAAGGAACAAGTAGAAGAAAATGCCAAAACATATCTAGATCAAATATTTAAAATACTTGACAAAGATAAGACAGAATTACATAGAAATAGTGATTGGTTTGAAAACATGACATTTCCACAAGTAATAGAATTATCTAGTAAGGTTACCGTTGCTAGAATGCTTGATAGAGATGACTTTAATAACAGATATAACAACCACAAACCAATTGGAATTCATGAATTTTTCTATCCTTTAATGCAAGCTTACGATTCAGTAATGGTAAAATCTGACATAGAACTTGGAGGTACCGATCAAACTTTCAATGTCATGATGGGAAGAAACATCCAAAAGGATTATAATATGACACCTCAAGTTCCATTATTTATTCCTTTGTTAGTAGGAATAGATGGAAAAGAAAAGATGTCAAAATCATTAGGAAACTACATTGGGGTTGACGAAGATGCAAAAGATATGTATGTAAAAGTAATGCAAATACCGGATGATTTAATAATAACTTACTTTGAACTTGCAACTGATGTACATCCTGACAAAATAGCAAAAATAAAAACATTACTTGATAATAAAGAAGTTAATCCAAGAGATATAAAAATGCTTTTAGCTAGAGATATTATTAAACTATATCATACTGAAGAAGAACTAAAAAAAGCAGAAGAAAATTTCCAAGCTATATATCAAAAGAAGGGTAATAAAATAGAAGTTCCAACTATAACTATTGATACAGATTTACTTAATGGTGATAGTTATTCTATTATTGATTGTATTTACAGTACAGGTATTTATAAATCAAAAAGTGAAATTAGAAGATTATTACAACAAGGTGCTGTAAAAGTAAATGGACAAAAGTTTTTTGAATTAAACTTTGAACCAACTGACGAAATGGAAATTGGTATTGGTAAAGGGAAACTATTTAAAATACAATTAGCAAATGTCCAAAATATAGAAGAACAACAATCAGCAAAAACAAGAACATATAGAAGATAAATGTTAATAAAATATAGTAATTGACATACAATTAAATGTATGATAGACTTAAAACGTATTAAATGTTGATGAGTATTCATTAGTATCAATTTCAACCTCGTAGAGAGTTAACAGTTGGTGGAAGTTAATGGTGATGTTGATATGAATTACACACTCTGAATTTAACCGGTATGTGCGTTATAACAAAAGTGTATGAACATAGTTCATAAAATAAGGTGGTACCACGGGTATTTATTCGTCCTTTTGAATAAATATCCGTGTTTTTTTCTAAGAAAGGAATGATAATATGAAAAAAGAAGAAAAAATTGAATTAATAATGAGAAGAGCTGTCCAAGTTTTTAACGAGGATTCGTTAAGAAAAAAACTTAATAGTGGAAAAAAACTAATAGTTAAATTTGGGGCTGATCCATCACGTCCAGATTTACATTTAGGACACACGGTAGCATTAAGAATGCTTAAAGATTTTCAAGATTTAGGCCACGAAATCGTATTCTTAATAGGAGATTTCACTGCAATGATTGGTGATCCATCTGGAAGAAGTAAAACTCGTCCAGCATTGACATTTGAAGAAACAAGAAAAAGTGGAGAAACATATTTTCAACAAGTTATAAAAGTATTGGATCCAGAAAAAACCAGAATTGTATACAATAGTGAATGGCTATCTAAAATGAATTTTGCAGATGTGCTTTCCCTTACTGGTAAATATACCGTTGCAAGAATTTTAGAAAGAGATGATTTCTCTAATAGATTTCAAAATAATATTCCTATTGGTATTCATGAGTTCATGTATCCATTAATGCAAGGATATGATTCAGTAGCTTTAAAAGCTGATATAGAAATCGGAGGAACAGATCAAACATTTAACTTGTTAGTAGGTAGGGAATTACAAAAAGATTATGGTCAAGAACCTCAAGATGTAATTGTTTTACCATTACTTGTTGGTCTAGATGGAAAAGAAAAGATGTCTAAATCTCTTGGAAACTATATAGCTATAAATGAACCAGCAACAACAATGTATGAAAAAGCCATGAGAATACCAGATGATTGCCTGCTTGAATACTTTAAATTAACAACAGATATTGCCTTAGAAGAAGCAGAAAAATTAATTAAAAAGGATGTTATTTTAGCACATAAAAAATACGCTGAAGAAATAGTAAAAATGTATCACGGAGAAGAATTTGTTGAAGAGGCAGAAAAGCGTTATGAAGTTGTAGCTAAAGGTGGAACTCCTGATGATATTGAAGAAATCACACTTGATAAATCAGAATTTGATAATGGTATGGTAATAGTAGATTTATTATCTAAAGCAAAAATGTTCTCTTCAAAATCTGAAGCAAGAAGAGCAGTAGAACAAAATGGAATCAGTATAAATAATAAAAAAGAAAACGATATCAAAAGAATGATTAGTTTAGATGACTTTAATAATGGAGAACTAATAATTCAAAAAGGAAAAAAACAATTCAAAAAAATAGTTTTAAAATAGCTAGCATATGCTGGCTTTTTAACTATAAAATAAGGAGTATATTATGAAACTAGAAAAAGAAATAACAGTTTTAGTAAATACTAGTTATGAAGAGTTAAATACTATTTTAACCCAAAAAGGTTTTGAAATAGTAGAATCGTTTTTCATGAAAGATATATATATGATCGATAAAAACGTAAACATGAGTGATATGAATAATCTTGATATTCTAAAAAAATGTATATTAATTAGAGAAACAGAAGGGGGACAAAAAAAATTAATATACAAACATAAAAAATATGATAAAGATGAAAGAATAATTGAACAAGCAAAAATTGAATGTCCTATATCCGATGTTAATAAAGCTATTGATTTCATGAAAGCTATTAACTATAAAACTCTGTTTACTATTAATGACAAATGTACAGTATACTGTAATAAAAAAACTGAATTTATAGTTCAAGAAGTTAACGATAAATACGTATTTATAGAAATGGAAGATAAAGCAGAAAGTATTGATAAAGAGTACAAAACAATTGACGATATGATTGGTGAATTAAAAGAGTATAATTTGCCTATACAACCAAATAACTTTTTTGTTAAAAAAGCAGAATTGATACTAAAAGAAACACTATAAAACCTCATAAATTTGCAAAAAACATCAAAATGTGCTATAATTAGCTCGTAGTAATTCAATTGGTCATTCGCGTATTACTGCCAGATAAACGCAAGTTTAAGGGAATAATGAAGAGTCCTAAGAATCTCCTCATGAATGGCAAACTAAACACAGTTAAAAGGGTGGTAGTTTTTGCTGTTTATGAAAGGGGGTTCTTTTATTTATACCACGAATATAAGGAGGAATAATTATGAAACTATTTAAAGAAGTAATAAAAAACAATTTTAAAATCATAACTTTTTATGTAGTATTAGGAATAATCATAAATTTCTTAGATTTATATGGAATAACCTATTATCAAAAAATATTAGATGCTTATCAGTTCAAAACTTTAACATTAACACCGTTAATTATTTATGGAATACTATTAATGATATCAACAATTTTAGGTTATATAGATAATTATCCAGAACAACATGTGAAAAACAGATTATATTTTGATTTTAAACTTCAAGCATTAAGAAAGATGAAAACAATCGATTATCAAGAATATCAAAAGCTAGGAACTGGAAAGTTAGTACAAAGAGTAGAAGATGGAGCAACAGCTTCAAGAGATGTAATAATAGATTTCTGGTTAAAAATATTAAGATATTTATTACCAACAATGCTTTTCAGTTTGCTATTTATTTACAATGTTAGAAAAGATTTAGTACTATTTGTCTTCTTAGGCTACATAATTGTAATAATAGTCTCAAATCTAATATTAAACAAGCTTTATGATTTAAAAGAAAGCATATTAGTAAACCAAGAATTATTAAATAAACACTTAGTTCGAGGTTTCATGGAATTAGTAGTCTTTAGAACAAACAAAAAGTATGATACTGAAATAAAAATAACAAAAGATAGAATAAAAAACATAGTAGATGCAAAAGTAAAAATAAAATTAGTTCATGAAATGTTCTTTTCAATATTTGCTTTAATAGTAAACCTTTTAAAAGTAGCAGTATTAGGTTATGCGGTATTAAAATCATCTCTTTCTGTAGGAGCAATAGTAACTGTAATAGTATTACTTGGTAAAGCTTATGAACCAATAGCTATTTTTAATGTTGAATACGTAAGTTACAAATTAAACAAAGTAACAGTAAAAAGATACATAAGTTTCTTAGATTCAAAAGATGATTCTTCATTAGAAACTGGAAAACAAATAAATGATTTAAAAGGAAAATTAGAATTAAAAAACATCTCATTTGATTACAATGACAAAAAAGATGTTATAAAAGATCTATCACTACAAATAAAAGAAAACTCTTCAGTAGCTTTTGTAGGGGAATCTGGTTCAGGAAAATCAACAATAATAAAACTAATAATAGGACTTGTAAAACCTCAAAAAGGGGAAGTATTAGTAGACGACAAAAAATTATCAGATTTAAATTTAAACAGTTATTATGATTATGTAAGTTATGTGTCACAAGAAGCTCCTGTATTTGATGGAACATTAAGAGAAAACTTAGTGTTTGACAAAGACATAAAGGACAAGGAAATAGAAAAAGTAATAAACTTAGTTTGTTTAGACAAATTTTATCAAAAACTAGAAGACAAATTAGACACAGAACTTGGTGAAAAAGGAATAAAAATGTCTGGGGGAGAAAGACAAAGAGTAGCTTTAGCAAGATTATTCTTTGATGATTCAAAAATAATAATTTTAGATGAAGCAACAAGTGCCATGGACAACATAACTGAAAAAACTGTCATGAAAAATTTAATAGAAAACTTAAATGAGAAAGCGCTAATAATCATAGCTCACAGACTAGAAACAATAAAAGATGTAGACAACATATTTGTAATCCAAAACGGCGAAATAAAAGAACAAGGAAAGTATCAAGAATTATTAAATAAAAATGGTTATTTTGCTAAACTTTACAAAACAAAAAATACTATGTAAAACAAAAAACACTAGAATTATCTAGTGTTTTATTTTGAATTTAAGTCTTCATTGAGATATAAGTTTTTATAGACATTACAACTTTTTAGTAGTTCTTTATGTTTTCCACTATCAAGTAAGCTTCCTTTCTCAATTATATTAATCTCATCGGCATCCACGATAGTAGATAATCTGTGCGCTACTATTATAACAGTATGATTCTTAACTAAGTCATCAATTGTCTTCTTAATATATTCTTGTGATTCATTATCAAGAGCAGATGTTGCTTCATCAAATAAAATGATTTTAGTGTTAAGAAGAAGTGTTCTAGCAATAGCAAGTCTTTGTTTTTGACCGCCAGATAGATTTACTCCTCCTTCACCAATAACAGTATCATATCCTTTAGGTAAAGACATAATATAATTATCGATATATGCTTTCTTGCAAACATCACGCATTTCTTCTAAAGTAACATCTTCTTTAACTAGTCTAAAATTATCAAAAATACTCATATTAAACAAAAATGGTGTTTGTCTAATAATAGATATATTGTTTCTAAGAGAGTCTTCTGTTAAGTCTTTAATATTAACTCCATCAAGTAAAATTTCTCCCTTAGTAATATCAAAATATCTAAGTATTAAATTAAATATAGTACTTTTACCATTACCACTTTTTCCAACAATAGCAATTTTTTTATTTGGAACAAGTTTTAAGTTTAAATTGTTGATAACTTCATCTTCCTCATCACTGTATCTAAAACTAGTATTTTTAAATTCAAGTACCCCTTTAATATTTTTAATATTCTTTTTACCAAATTTTTCATCCTCATATAATTTGTTATTAATTAATTCATCAATTCTATTAAGTGATACAGTAACTTTATTATAATCTATTCCAAAATCCCCAATACTTTCTACAACTTCATCTATTCTCCATATATATGCTTCAACTACAATGAATATACTATATGGAATCTTTCCAGTACATACTAAGTATCCACAAGAAATGAATATGATTAATTGTAATATAAAGTATACAAGACTACTTAGATTATAATAAACAATTTCATATCTTTTTATTTTTATACTTTTATCAAATAAAGAATCAATTTTAGAAAACATTATCTTATTAATTGTTTTCTTAATTCCTAAAGCTTTTATCTCTCTTATCCCTGTAATATTTTCAGTAGCTCTTTTAACATATTCATCTGAATCCTTTTTTATTTCTCTCTGAATATTTTTAATTTTTGGGAAGAATTTATATGATATATATCCCATAATAAATCCAAATACTAATACTTCAAGTCCAAGTAACCATGATATATGAAAACATAGTCCTAAAACAAAAAATATTACAATTGATTTACAAACAAGTTTAATTAATGACTTAAGTAAATCCATAACTCTATCTGGATCAGTATATAATCTATTTATAAGTTCACCAACACCTTTTTCTTCAAAGGCTTTAGCAGGTAGATTACTCATTTTTACATATAAATCTTTTGAAACATTCTTAGTAAATTTTATTTCTAGATAATTATATAACATATCTCTAGGAATAGATAAAATTACACAAAAGAGAATCCATATACTTTCCCAAATAATTACATACATAGCAAAGCTATTAAAGTCTTTTAAAACTAATTTTTCTAAAGCGAACCCCCAAAAGAAGGCTCCTAAAAATCCAGGTAAATATGAAAATAAAACAAGCACAAGATAGACAAATAACTTTAACTTATCATTTTTTAAATACCTAAAAATGATAGAAAAAGCATTTTTGTTTTTCATATTTCCTCCTTTTTTTCAAATAAAAAACTACTAAATTTTAGTAGTCATAGTTTAAAGAGAAGGGAATATCAATATACCTTCTTTCTTTAACTTATAACTACTTTTATTGAATTTAACATCTCTATTCATATTCCCACTCCTTTCCTTAAATTCCCTTAAAATATAGCATAATAAAAGAAAGTTGTCAATTATAATCCAATAAATCATTGATAAAAACTCATATTTATGGTAATATTAATACCGATAAAGGAGGGATACTATGGACAAAAAAGATATCTTTATCGGAGGTGCTTGGCCATATGCTAATTATTATTTACATGTTGGTCATTTAGCAGCACTTTTACCTGGTGATATTATTGCAAAATACTATAGAGCACATAAAGATAATGTAATATATGTATCAGGATCAGATTGTCATGGTACACCAATAACAGAAAGAGCAAGAAAAGAAGAAACAACCCCAGAAGAAATCGCTACTAAGTATCATGAAGAATTTTTAAAAACATTTGATAGACTAGAATTTGAATATGATAGGTACTCAAATACTATGGAAGATTATCATAAAGAATACGTACAAGAATTATTTAAGTTAATGTATGATAACGGATATATATTCGAACAAGAAGAAAAACAAGATTATTGTGAAAACTGTGATACATTCTTATCAGATAGAGAAATTGTAGGCACATGTCCTCGTTGTGGAGGAACTAGTACTGGTGATCAATGTGAAGATTGTGGTTCTTCACTTGATTCATCTGAAGTGCAAAACAAACATTGTAAAAGATGTGGAAAAGAAACAGTTTTAAAAGATAATAAACATTTATATTTTAAACTTCCAGAATTCAAAGATGAATTACAAAAATTAATAGACAAAAACAGAGATAAATGGAGAAAAAATGCCATTGGAGAAGCCCAAAAATATATAGATATGGGGCTTGTAAATAGGGCAGCTACTAGACAAATAGACTGGGGAGTACCAGTTCCTGTAAAAGGATATGAAGACAAAAGAATTTATGTTTGGATTGAAGCTGTTCTAGGATATATTTCAATGGGAGCATATGTAGCAAAAGAAAGAGGTATTGATTTTGATAAATTTATGTCAGATGATAATCCTAATTTAATAACATACTATGTTCATGGTAAAGACAATATTCCATTCCATACTACTATATATCCAGCACTTCTATTATCACTAAAGAAAAATTATAGATTACCTGATTATATAGTATCTTCTGCCTATGTTAATTTAAACGATCAAAAAATGAGTAAGTCAAAAGGTAATCTAATCACTGCTAATGAACTTTTAGATTTATATGATAGTGATACAATAAGATTCTACTTTTCATTTAAAGGCCCAGAAACAAATGATATGAATTGTTCACTTGAAGATATAACTCAGACTCATAACAAATTCTTAGTAGGAGCCTTAGGTAACTTTGTTAATAGAAATTTATCATTTATAAATAAAAAGTTCGATGGAATAATAAAAGAAGGAACTATCGACAAAGAAGTAATAGAATTAACTGAAAAAACATATAAAGAAGTTGGAGAACACTTTGAAAAAGGTGAAATAAAATCAGCAACTTCTAAAATAGTAGAGTATATTATGTATGCTAATAAGTATTATGATAGTAAAGAACCTTGGGTAAAAGCCAAAGAAGATATAGAAGAATTTACCAATATCACATATACATGCACATATATAATAGCTAATATATCTAATTTAATATATCCAGTGCTTCCAAAAGCATCAAAGAAAATAAAAGAAATACTAAATCTTCCAGATATAAATTGGGCACCTGTAGATATATCAGGTAATTATAAAATAAATAACTTAGATATTATTTATGAAAGAATAGAAGACAAATAAAAAGAAAGAAAAATCTTTCTTTTTTTTATGCAAAGATTAAAAATATTCAAAGTGAAATAACAGAAATAAAAACGCAAGAAGAAAACAAAGAAAAAGAAAAATCAAAGAAAACAAGAAAAGTAACAAAATCTGCTATTATAGCCAATCCACAAACTGGTGATAACGTTATAAGTTATGTTGTTACATTAACAGCAAGTATGGGAAGTTTAATAGGTTCTACAGTTTATACTACAAGAAAAGAATATTAATGGTTTAAAGAGATATAATTAAAAATAATTATATCTTTTTTTATGCCACATAATTGTGATATAATATTCTATAACCAAACTAAAAAAGGAGAAAAAATGGAAGAGAATAACATTTCACAAAAATGGATAAATTATGGTTTAAAAGAAGAACAAGAAATAATTGATGAAATAAATAAAGCCTATGAAGTAAAAGAAAAACTAGATTCAAATATATATATAGGAAAAAGTGATCATGGCACTATTTGCATGTGCTTAGATGGAAATAGTCAAATTGAACTTGCTTTCCCCGCAAACACTACTAAAGAAGAATATTTAAAAATAAAAGAACAAGTAAAAGAAATAATTGGCGATGATGACTTAAACATTCAAGTTATATCACTATTTATAGCCATAGATATAAATAATAATAAAGAAGAAGTAAAAAAATCATTAAACAGTTTACCAAAAGAATTTAATTTTGATCTTTTCAACGCTAGAATAGATGAAAAAGTTACAGTAATAACAATGGAATTAGGACAAATAGTAATAGGAACAGAATATATAAAGGATTATTTATTAAATAATTCATTAATATAATAAGAGGTGTACAATGGAACATAAAAAAAGATTAAAAATAGGAATATTTATGGATAATTTTTATCCTTCAATAGATGGAGTAGTAGTAGTTATTGATAATCTTGCCAGTATGCTTGCAAAATTTAATGATGTAACTGTAGTAGTACCTAACACAGAATCACATAATGAAGATTATAAAAGGCCATATGATGTAATAAGAATAACAAGTGTAAAAATGCCACTTACAGAATATAAAGTAGGTTTACCTAGAGCAAAAATGACAAAAGAATATAAAAAACTAATCAAAAAAGATTTTGATATCGTTCATATTCATTCTCCTTTTACTATGGGAAAACTTGGTTTAAAACTAGCAAGGCAAATGAATATACCATGTATATGCACTGTTCATACAAGATTTGATTTAGAAGTAGCCAAAATGGTCAAGAGTAAAGTTATAACTAAAGGTGTTATGAAAAGCATCATTAAAACATTTAATGACTGTGACAATTGTATCGTAGTAAATGATCCAGTTATTGATGATATCAAAAGTTTTGGTTATAAAAACAAAGCTACTATAATATATAATGGTACAGATCTTGAACCCTTAAAAGAAAAAGAAAAGTATATAAAAATGATTAACAAATTATATGATTTAAAAGAAAAAGACAGAGTATTAGTTTTTGTAGGTAGAATCACTAGTGTAAAAAATATATTCTTTCTTCTAAAATCATTAAAACTGTTAAAAGAAGATGGAGTTAAATACAAAATGTTATTTGTAGGGTCTGGACCAGATGAAAAGAAATTAAAATCAAAAATAAAATCATATAAATTACAAGATTGTGTTCAAATGACAGAAAGAATATCAGACAGAATACTATTATCTGCAATATATGCAAGAGCAGATTTGCTTCTTTTTCCATCACTTATGGATACATCTAGTTTAGTAAGAATTGAAGCTGCTGTTAACGAAACTCCAGGTTTATTCATAGATAATAGTATGGTAGGAGTCACTATACAAGATAATATAAATGGTTTTTTGTCACCATTAGATGAAACTAAGTATAAAGATAGAATTAAAGAAATAATTAATAATAAAAAACTATTGAAAAAAGTATCGAAAAAAGCCCGAGAAACACTAGGAAAAAGCTGGAAAACCATAGCAGATGAAACCTATGAAGAATACCTAAAAACAATTGAAAATAAGCGTTAGGAATTTGACTTTTAGGGTCAAAATATGGTATAATTATATTACCACTGGAGGTGGAGAGTTTGAATAAAATTAAAAGTAAAAGGGGTTTAATACTAAAGACTTTTGCTACTTTATTCTATACTTTAAGTGTAATTTGTATATGCGCAGGTATCGTAGGAGTAAAAATTACACAAAATAATAATTTTGAAAGTAAAAAAGTAATAAATAGAAACATAAATAAGACAGTATCAACAAAAGATCTTATGGCATCTTTCCAAAGAATTACTGCTAAAATAGAAGCAGAAAAGAAAGCAAAAGCTGAAGCAGAAGCTAGAGCCAAAGAAAAAGCTGCACAAGAAGCTGCTCAAAAGCAAGCTGCATCACTAGGTACAACAGCACCAAAGTCTGAAATACAACAATATGCCCATGATATGGTAATAAAACAATATGGATGGACAGAAGCAGACTTTACTGGATTAGTACATTTATGGAATAGAGAAAGTGGATGGAATCCAAAATCATACAATAGATACACAGGAGCATGTGGGATACCACAAGCCTTACCTTGTAGTAAAATAGCTAGTGCTTACGGTAGTAATACATGGCAAAACCAAATTAAATGGGGATTAAGATACATAAGTGGTAGATATGGAAATGGTGCCAATGCTTGGGCATTCTTCCAAAGTCATGGTTGGTATTAAAAAGTATTAAATCAAATAAAATCTCAGTAAAAACTGAGATTTTTTTGTTATAAAAGTATAAATGCTAGACAAGTAACATAATAAGAATAAACTAAAAGTTGAAAATAAACCCTTATTGTGTTAAAATAAAGAACAGTTTTAAGTTTAAGGGGTGTTTTATGAAAAAAAAGAAGGCCAATAAAATAATATATATATTAACTATCATTATTTGCATTCCATTAATATATATATCAGCAATAAAAATAACAAACTGGTATAGTGATATTAATGATAATAATAATATAAAAGAAGAAACAAATAAATCAATAATAATAAAAAAACAAGAATTTATTGTAGACTTTAAAAAACTAAAAAAACAAAACACCGATACAGTTGCTTATCTAAAAGTAAATAACACAAACATTGATTATGTAGTAGTAAAAGGTAAAGACAATGATTATTATCTAACTCATAATTTTAACAAAGACTATAATATTGCAGGTTGGGTATTTGCAACATACCAAAACAAACTAGACGGTACCGACAAAAATATAGTAATATTTGGTCATAATATGAGAGATGGAAGCATGTTTGGAACACTAAGAAAAGTATTCAATAAAAAATGGTATAGCAACAAAGATAATCTAACAATAAAACTAGTAACTGAAGAAGGATTATCTAATTATAAAATATTTTCAATATATCAAATAAAACCAGAAGATTATTATATAAATACTGAATTCAATAGTGATAAAGAATTTAATGAGTTCATCAAAACAATTAAATCAAGAAGTATGAAAGATTTTAAAGTAAATGTAAATAAAAATGATCAAATATTAACACTTTCAACATGTTCAATGACAGGTAATGAAAGAGTAGTAATACATGCAAAAAAGATATAGAAAACTATATCTTTTTTTATAAAACAAAAAAGGTCACAAGACCTTTATTTTCAAATGGAGCAATTATGTATCTCGTTACATTTGTAGTAAAATGTTTCTCAAACGAGATACACAATTGCTCCATTTGTTAATTAACTCGGCATGTTGCTGAGTTTTTTTGTGAATAAACTATGTTTATAGAATGTTATATAAACGGTATGTATGTTTACTTTTAAAAAAAAATGTGTTATTATAGTTCTTGAAGCAAAGAAAAATGCTTAAATAAAGAAAGTAGGTGTTTATGAAATGTTAGAAAAATTAAAAGATAATAAAAAGGTAATAGCATTATTGGTGGCAGCAGTTGTTATGACGGCTCTACTTGTTTGGTTTTTGTGTTCTAGATGTACATCTTCTAATGATTCGCAAGGTTTAAAAGTGACGTATAGTGATGGTGAAGTAATTAAATATGATAATTTTACAAAAAAATTTAAGAAAACAAAGAAAATTACAATAGAAAATACTTCTAAAAAACCAATTACATATGATATGAGATGGTTTAATGTGCAAAACACTTTGATGAAACAAGATAAATTTACTTATGAAATAACTTGCAAGGGAGATAATTGTCAAACAAGTGGCAAGTCACCAATGCCAGCATCAGATTTTCCAATATTTGTTAATACTGTCATAGAAAGCAAGAAAAAACTTGTATATACTATTTCTATAGAGTTTAAAGGCTCTGAAAAAAATGTTAACTTTACTGGAGAACTAAGACCTTTGGTAATAAGCAGTAATAATGCTTCATAAAAATTAATCAAAATAAATAATACTAAAATAATAACTTGTATTCCTTATTAATTATTAGGTAGTACAAGTTTTTTTCTTCTAATTTTTAAAAAATCTTGCTTTCTCTATTAAGATTATCATTTATTTAGATATTGACTTTTATATCAAGTTAATCTATGCTTTAGTTGATAATAGTTGTTATACATTTTATTTTACAAAAAAAGATATAGGTTTCTATATCTTTTTTTTATGTTGTATATAAGGTAATTATTTTTGGAAAGTTGTTTTCCAAAGTAATTATTTGTGGTATAATTTTTTTGTAATAAAAATAGAAAAGGAAGTGTAAAAATGATTAAGTATATTATTATTGCTATTGTAATTCTTTTGCTAGTTTACATTTTTGTTACAATTAATAGTTTTGTAAAACTAAAAAATCAGGTAAAAGAAGCATTTGCAACAATGGATGTTTATTTGAAAAAAAGATGGGATTTAATTCCTAACATTGTAGAAACAGTAAAAGGTTATGCAAAGCATGAAAAAGATACTCTTGAAGATATTGCAAAACTGAGAAATCAAATATATGATAATTTGGATAATTCTGAAAAAATTGATACCAATAAACAAGTTGCACCACAGATATCAAAACTTATAGCTTTAGCAGAAGCATATCCAGAATTAAAAGCAGATAAGAATTTCAGAGATTTAAGCAATCAATTATCTCAAGTTGAAGATGAAATAGCGCATTCAAGAAAGTATTACAATGCCACTGTTAGAGTATATAACAATAAAGTTCAAATGATACCAAGTAATATAATAGCTCATTTACTTGGGTATAAAGCAGAAAAAATGTTTGAAGCAAAAGAAGAAGAAAAAGAGAATATAAAAGTAGAATTGTAGGTGTAAAAATGGTTTTATCAAGCAATGTAAACTTATCTATTATACCTGTTTTATCCTTAGGCTTACCTGTTCTTATGATAATACTTGGAGGATACGTTATTAATAAAGAGTATAGTAGTGAGGAAGGAAAATCTAATAGTAAGTCTAAAAGGTTTTATCAACTCAGTAAATCAGTATTAATTCTAGGCATTATAATATCTGCAGTTTTTTGTATAAGAGTTTTAAATCATATATACCAAACCTCAGATTCTGGAAATAACTCTAAAGCAGATGGTTTTAAAATTGATAGTTATAATGTCATCTTAAATGTTGGAGAGAATAACACTGTTAAAGTAAAGGAAGAAATAGGTATTAATTTTTATGAAACCGGCCATCACGGAATATACAAATTCATCCCATCTTGGCTTAAGTATACGAGTAAAGATAATGTGACTCAATCTAAGCAAGCAGTAGTGGAAAATTTAAGGGCTGAAGGTGAGAATTATACTGTAGATACGGTAGGTAAAAACAAAAAGAGGATAAGAATAGGTAGTTCTTACTATACTTTGCCTACAGGATTGCACAAATATACAATAGATTACGATTATGTAATGGGATATGATACATATAAAGGCTTTGATGAGTTCATTTTTCATGTATATGGAGATTATTGGGGCACAAATATAAATAATGCAACAGTTGAGGTACACATGCCTAAGGCATTTAACAATGATGGAACTATTCACTTCTTCGCAGATAAAAAAAGAAAAAAAGATATTACGAAAAATGTAGATTATTACATTGAAGGGAATGTTTTGTATGCCAAAGTTTCACCACAATATAATCTATCTAAATCTCTTACAGTTGATATAGAATTACCAGATGGATACTTTATTTCCGGCACTAACAATTATGGAAATACATCATTCTTTTTATGCCTTATATGCATTGTTATTTCAGGATTGACCTTTATATTGTGGATGTTTATGGGCAAAGATTTAGATAAAGTTCCTGAAACAGTAGAATTTTATCCTCCTGGAAAACTTGATCCATCTCAAATAGGATATATTGCTAAAGGTGATACAGGTAGAAAACTATCTATAGCATTAATAGTATCATTAGCTAGCAAAGGTTACATAGAAATAGTGGAAAGTGACGACAAAAACAGAAGAACTATTATGAATAATTATGCATTGGATATTAATTCAGCACTTAAAAGAGAAATAACAATTACAAAAGTAAAAGATTATAAAGAAAGTTTCCTTAATCTTCATCCAAATGCTGATTTAATTATGAAAAATTGGTTCCCAGAAGGAAAAAAGACAGTAACACTAGTCAGCGATTTTGATCGTTTTTATAAAGAAGCAGACTATTTAATATCAGAAGGCTATATAAAAGTAGAACATGACACTATTAATGATTATACAAAAGATACGTTAGATAACATAGAGACAGAAGTAAATAAAACAGCTTCAGATATAAAAGAGAGGTTAACTCCTAATGAACAATTAGTATATAATGCATTATTTGAAGAATCTAATCAAACAGATTTATCAAAAAATTATAATTTCTATAAAGTATTTTCAAAAGTATCAACAAATGTTCGTACTGAATATGATGATGCAATAAATGATATATCTGCTTATAAAGCCATGGCATTAAGTAGTATAGGCTTTCTAATTGCTTCTTTCCTTTTAGGATTAGCATACTCCAAATTCTATGATATGAGCCCAACACTTAGCTTTATGTATGGGGTAGCATTAATAGCTAATATAACTACATTAGTATTAACTGTCTTGATGAAACGCAGAAGTTTTTATGGGGAACAGCTTATAGCTAGAGTAAACGGCTTTAAAAACTATCTTGAATTAGCAGAAAAAGAACAAATAGAAGCAGCAGTAGAACAAAACCCTAATTATTTCTTCGATATATTACCGTATGCATATGTTCTTGGGGTATCTAAAAAATGGATTGAAAAATTTGAAAGTATTCCAATGGCAGAACTAGGAAATAATATGGGTGGTTTTAGTTTCAATGATCTTGAGTTAATTGACTCTCTATCAAGTGATGTTTATACACCGCCAGTATCGAGTAGTAGTTATAGTGGAAGTGGTAGTTCATCATGTGGAGGAGGCTGCTCATCATGCGGAGGCGGTTGTTCATCATGTGGAGGTGGTGGTTCTTGGTAAAACAATTTGTACTACAATGGCATCTAAGTGAAGTGTGTAATCTTAAATGCTTGCACTGTTATCAAGAAAACCGCAAACCAATTCAATTGCCTTATGAAGATTTAATGAATATATTAGAACAGTATAGAAAACTACTAAAAAAAGTTAAAATGCAAGGTCATATTAACTTAACTGGAGGAGAACCATTATGTTCTCCTTATTTCTTCAAAATGTTAGAAGAGTTAAAAAAAGACAAAGAGTTATATAACTTTTCAATATTAACTAATGGCACATTAATAACAGATGAAATAGCAAAAAAAATAAGTTTATATAACCCTGAATATGTACAAGTTAGTCTTGAAGGCGGGAAAAAGGTTAATGACTTAGTAAGAGGTAAAGGTGTATATAAAAAGGTTGCAAATGCTATAAAATTGCTAAAAAAGTACAATATTTACGTAT
Source organism: Bacilli bacterium (assembly GCA_017438635.1). Classification (GTDB taxonomy): domain Bacteria; phylum Bacillota_I; class Bacilli_A; order RF39; family UBA660; genus UMGS1449. Next base: position 82,913 of record JAFRUZ010000005.1, read on the forward strand.
CATTGTCATTTACTGCTACTAAAATAAACTATAAAGAGTTTCCTAAAGTTGTAAAGTTTGCAGAAAAATATGGGGTCGACACAGTATGGTCTGATAGATTTATTCCATTAGGAACAGAATATGATAAAGAGTTTCAAATGAATAAAGAAGAAACTAATGAATATTTACAAATAATGGAAACCGAAAGAAAAAAACTAACTAGAAAAAAAAGTAACACACATATAGCAATGTACAGAGCATTACAATTTCAAAAAACAAATGATTTTCCATATATATGTACAGCAGGGAAAACCCTTTTAACAGTTATGGAAAATGGAGATTTAGTGCCTTGCAGAAGAATGCCAGTAGTAGTAGGCAATTTGCTAAAAGACGATATGTATAACATATATAAAACAAATAAATTTTTAAAACTTCTACAAAAGGATACAACTCCAGACGAATGTAAAAAATGTGAGCATTCTAAATTCTGTGCTGGAGGTCTCAAATGTTTAACATATGCAATTTATAAAGATTTAAACCATAAAGATATTGGTTGTAAATTATAAATTAAAACTTGAACTAAAAGTTCAAGTTTTTGATTTGAATAAATAACTGATTATTTAGTCTTTATAAAACAAAAAAGGTCACAAGACCTTTATTTTCAAATGGAGCGGATGAGGAGAATCGAACTCCCGTAGTCAGCTTGGAAGGCTGAGGTTCTACCATTAAACTACATCCGCATAAAACAATTGACAAGATTAATTATAAGATAATAACGTATTATTGTCAAGTAAAAACGCTAAAAAAGCAAGTAAAACAAAGCATATTATGTTATAATAAAACAAAGGTGATATTATGACTTATTTAGATTATTCAGCAACAACTAAAATAGATGAAGATGTCTTAAAAGTAGTAGAAAAAGATTTGTTTACAAAAGTATCAGAAGAAGAATTAGCACCATATAAAAAAGAGATTCAAAAGATCCTAAACACAGATTTAGAAGTAATAATAACAAGTGGTTCTAGTGAATCAAATAATATGGCTATTAAAGGTATATGTAAAAATACTAATAAAAGAACAATTCTAACTACAAAACTAGAACATTCATCAGTAAATGAAACATTAAGTTATCTAGAAACAAAAGTCTTTAAAGTAAAATATTTACCTTTAATTGATGGAATAATAGATTTAAAAGAACTAGAAAATCTAATAACAGAAGATATAGCTCTAATAACAGTATCATCAGTAAATTCTGAAACTGGTGCATTACAACCAGTAAATAAAATAGGTAAAATAGCAAAAGAACATAACATACCATTTCACTGTGATATGACTCAAAACATAGGCAAACTAAATATTCCTTTTGAAAACATAGATTTAGTAAGCTTTTCAGCACACAAGTTCTATGGTCCAAAAGGAATAGGAATACTTTTAAAAAATAAAAGTTTAAAAATAGAAAAGTTGGTTTATGGAAAAAGAAATTATAATCTAGGACTAATAAAAGGATTAATAAAAGCCCTAACAATAGCCCAAGATCATTTAGAAGAAAATTATAAAAAGGTGGAAGACTTAAATCATTATCTGAATAATAATTTAAAAAGCCTTCCTGGTATTATTATTAACCAAAGTAAAGATTATATACCACATATTTTAAATATAAGTGTATTAAATTATAAACCAGAGACATTTTTACACTATTTAGAACTAAATGATATATATATATCTACTAAAAGTGCTTGTAGTACAAGCAATTCTTATTCTGAAGCAGTATTTGCTATAACAAATGATAAAAAAAGAGCAGAGACATCCGTTAGAATAAGTATATCCGCTAAAACTACAAAAGAAGAATTAGATAAACTTATTAGTGTAATAGAAAGGAATGAACATGCAAGATAAAAAGTTTAAAATGATAGATGAATCATTTACATGTTATAATTGTGGTAAAGAAGTTGCTCCTTTAGGATACACTGCTAGAGATCATTGCCCTAATTGCCTACATAGCCTTCATCTAGACATAAATCCCGGAGATAGAGCTTCTGATTGCAAAGGACATTTAATACCAATAGGAATAGAAAAAAATAAAAAGAGAGGTTATAAAATATTATATAAGTGTGATAAATGTGGCATAAATACAAAAAATATAATGGCTACAGATGACAATATGGATAAAATCATAAGTCTTAGTGTAGTAGAATAGGGTGGTAATATGAAAAAAGTTGCAAAGTTACTAGTTGCAATATTTATATTAATATTATTTTTTGAACTTATTGCTTATATCTTTAAAGATAGTCACAATGTGAAATATAAAATAAAAAATAAAACAAATAAATTTACAATAAACGAAGTATATAAAAACAAGAAATACTATATATTAATAACTAATAAAAAGAACAAGTATTCATTTGAAATAAATGATAATTTTCATAAAAAGAAAAAAATAGTATCTGAAATAATAGAATATAAAACAAAAGATGCACTATGCATATATCCAGTAATAAAAAAATCAAATAATACTAACATAATATGTAGTAAAGATAATAAATCATATTCGTATACACGTTATAAATCAGAATTAAATGACTTTGTAAAAGAATTAAAACATAAAAAGTATAATAACAAATCATGGATAGAGCCAAGTAATTATCAAAACAAAATAGATACATTAAAAATATATAATAAAAATATAAAAGATAAGACATATATCTATATATATAATTACAGTGGATTCTACACAATAAATAATGAAGAAAACGATAGATTAAAACTGTTTAAAAAAGATAATTATAACAACACTTTAGGAGTTCAACTTAATAACTACTATATAGTCCCTAATTATGACCAAAAACATGATTATAAAGACTTCTATATAATAAATATGACTAATAATAAAGTAAAAGAAAAAACATATAAAAAAGAGATATCTAAAGATTCTTATATAAACGGAATAATAAACAATGAAATATATATCTTTGATAAAGATGAATTAAAACAGTATAAAATCTATAAAAAAGGTAAAAAGATAAAAGAAGTAGGTAATAAAGAAAATGGAGTTCTATATTATGATTTAGAATTCAAAAAAGAAAATGTTTATAACTTTAGAGATGAGGAAGTAAAGTTCAAAACATTTAAAGACTATATATCAAAAGTAGAAAAAAGTACAAGTTTAAAATATATTAGAAATAACAAAGATACATATTATTATCAAACAGATAATGACAATGTATATTACTACAATATTCACAATAAGCAAAAAGTACTTTTGTTTAATAAAAGAATATCTGATTTTATACTTATAGATAATACAATATACTTCATAAATCATGATACTTTGTATTCATACAATATAAATGAAGGATTAAAAAAACTAGTTATCTACAGTGAACTAGAATTTAATAGTAATAATAGAATAGCAATATATACTGAGTAATAACACACCTCCTTTTTCATATAATTAGGAAAAGGAGGTTTTTATATGGATGTATATATAGTAGAACAAGGAGATAATATTGAAAGCATAGGAAGAAAATATAACATTCCTGTAATAGAAATAATAAAAGCTAACAATTTGAGACCACCATATATACTTACAGTAGGACAAAGTTTAACAATACCTACAAATTTATATAATATATTTGATTATTATGTGGTAAAAAAGGGGGATACATTATACAGTATTGCAGAAAGAGAAGGAACAACAATAGATCTACTTGCAGGTATAAACGGAATTAATCCAACAGAGTACATTTATGAAAATCAAACTCTTCTTATTCCAAAAAAAGATGTAGAATTATACATAACAAAAAATGGTGATACAATCGATACAATTTCTGAGCATTTCAGTGCTGCTTCAAGTGATGTAATATACAGTAATAATGACATTTATTTGATGCCAGGGCAGTTAATTATATACAGGAAAACTTGATTTTTTTAGCCAAATGTGCTATAATTATAACACCTAAGAAATGGTGCATTATTCTAGTTGATAAATATTACGAAGGTGGGGCTAAAAATCCACTATAAAGCTAATTGCCAATTTTAATATTTGCTTCTTACGCCCAGTTTGGGGTGATTATTAAAATAGTATAAGTGTATGGACGCTCATAATGGCATATGATTCCGTTCCATATACTGGGGGGCTATAACTTTAAGTTCGATAATACAGTTTGACTTGAGTGGTTGCAGGGGATTATAGACCAAATTATATTTATTGGCCAAAAAGTATAATTATCGCTATATGAAACTGTAATTGCAAAAGAGTATTAGTAATTAGTTTATCAGTGAGGAAAACTCCTAGAGTGAGAATCTATAAGATTGCAGTGCGTACTAAGTGGTAATCAAGTCGTAGATATGGTGACATACTACTGTTTCTTTTAAATGGGAACTGCTACTCTGGTAACAGAAAGTAAGAAACAGGGAAATCCAACTTGACCTAAGACGTAAAGTTAATTATAGATTGACCATTTTTTATAAATTAAGGACATAAGTCCTTTTTTTGTTGTATAATTAAAGAGGTGATAGTATGAAAGCAAAAAATTATAAAGATGAATATAGTAAAGAACCAATAAAAAAAGATAAAACCAAAAATGAAAAAAGAGATAAAAAATGGATTATCATAGTAACAGTATTATCTTTTATAATTTCATTTATTATGGCTTTAATAAGTGAGTTAATAATACCAAATGCTGTAGTATCTATATCAATATTTCTCGTTTTAGTATTTATCTTTCTAGGAATAATATTTGATATTATAGGTTTAGCAACTAATACTGCTGATCCAAAAATATTTCATAGTATGGCTACTAAAAAAGTAAAAGGCTCAAAAAAAGCAATTGATCTTATAAAGAACAAAGATAAAGTATCTTCACTATTAAATGATGTAATTGGAGATATATGCGGAGTAGTAAGTGGTAGTTGTGGTTTAGCAATAAGTATTACATTAGCAAGTATGATAGGAACTAGTAAACTATTAACTACTATTATAGTAACAAGTATTATTTCAAGCCTAACTATTGGAGGAAAAGCTTTTGGCAAAGCAATAGCTATAAACAACGCTAATGAAATAGTATTTGAATTTGCAAAAATACTGAATATTTTTTCAAAAAACAAATAGACAAAATTAAAGAAAATATTTATAATAGAATTATAAAAAAGGAGGTATGTTTAAATGACATATGGCTATAATAATTACAATACTGAACCAACACAAATGAGTCCTGTTACAATAATTATCTACTTAGCTGTTCTTGTTCTTGAATTAGTAGCAATGTGGAAATTATTTGAAAAGGCTGGAAAACCAGGATGGGCTGCAATCATTCCAATTTACAACGTTATAGTAATGCTTGAAATTGCTAAAAAAGAATGGTGGTATGTTTTATTACTATTCGTACCAATTGTAAACCTTGTAGTTAGCATTATTATAACAATAGCATTTGTAAAAGCATATGGAAAAGATACCGGATTTGCAGTTCTAACAATCTTTTTTGCACCAATCATGTATCCGCTATTAGCATTCGGTGATTCTAAATATGTAGGATAAAAAAAAGGAATATTCTATTCCTTTTTTTATTGCTATAAACCAAAAACAAAAATTGCTACAATGTAGAGAGCAAGTACATATGCAGTCGATAACAAATCCAGTATACCTAAAATCTTGACTATTTTATCACCTTTACATAGTTTCTTTCCTATAAAGAAAAACACAAATCCAAAAAGAGATAAGAAAACTAGTATTGGAGTTAAATGACTAATTAAGCCTGAACCATAAGGTATAACAATTAATATAAAAGACGCAATAGCAGAAAGTATTGGTATTACCTCTATAATAATAGCAATAGTTTTTTTATTCATAATAAGCACCTACCTTATTCATAAAATATTGTACACGAATAATGTTCTTTTTGCAAATTATTTGCTTTTCTGTTATAATCTAAGAGAAAAAGAGGTGATACTATGACTCCAACAGTTTGTATAGTAGGACGTCCTAATGTAGGAAAATCAACTTTATTTAACAAATTAGTAGGTAAAAGAATATCAATTATTGAAGATACCCCTGGAGTGACAAGAGATAGAATTTATGGAGAAGTGACATATCAAAATAAAAAGTTTAATCTTATTGATACTGGTGGTATAGATATCTCAAAAGAACTTTTTAATGATGAAATAAAAACTCAAGTAGAAATAGGTATCCTTGAAGCAGATAAAATAATCTTTGTTGTAGATGCTAAAGAAGGATTAACCGGGGGAGATAGAGAAGTAAAAGAAATACTTCAAAAATCAGGAAAAGAAGTAATAGTAGCTATAAATAAAGTAGATAATAAACAAGCAGAAGAAAACTTATATGATTTTTATGAATTAGGTTTTGATACTTATATTGAAATAAGTAGCGAACATAATCGTGGTATTGCAGATCTTTTAGAAGAATTAACAAAAGACTTTAAAGAAGATACAAAAGAAAAAGAAGAAACTACTAAAATATGTGTTATAGGTAGACCAAATGTAGGTAAAAGTAGTTTAGTAAATGCTCTTTTAAACGAAGATAGATTAATCGTTAGTGATGTCGCAGGAACAACTAGAGACTCAGTGGATGTACCATTTAAATACAATAAAAAAGACTACATTTTAATAGATACTGCAGGTATGCGTAAAAAAGGTAAAATATTTGAAAAAATAGAAAAATACAGTCTTTTGCGTAGTCAAAGAGCAATAGATAGAGCAGACATATGCTTACTTGTAATAAATAGAGAAGAAGGTATAATAGAACACGATAAACACATTGCAGGATATGCAATAGAAAAAGGTAAGGGTTTAATTATAGTGGTTAATAAATGGGATACAGTAGAAGAAAAAGAACACGATATTAAAAACTTTTCTAAAGACATCAGAGAAGAATTTAAATTTGTTCCATATGCTCCAATAGTATTCCTATCAGCACTTACTAAAAAAAGAATACATACACTTATGCCAGAAGTAGAAAAAGTATCTGAAAACATAATAAAAGAAGTAAAAACAAGTTTATTAAACAATGTAATACAAGATGCTTATAGTCTAAATCCAGCACCTACATATAAAGGTAAGAGATTAAAGATTTATTATGTGTATCAAGATAATACAAAGCCACCAAGATTTGTATTTAATGTAAATAACAAAGGACTTGTACATTTCTCTTATGAAAGATACCTAGAAAACAAAATAAGAGAAAGTTTTGATTTCGAAGGAACTCCTATAGAAATACAATTTAAGAATAAAAACGAAATAGGTGAATAAATATGTATCAAAAATACATAGGCTTTCTGAAAGAATATAATCTGTATGATGAAGAAGTACTCGACTATATAAAAGATAAAATAATATATATAGATTATAAAAAGGAAAGTTTCAAAGAGTTCGTTGGATGTTACCCAATGATAGATAATGGTATTGTAAAAGATATAAGACTTTGCATACCAAAAATAACTGATGATATATCAATAGCTATTAATATACATGAATATGTTCATTTATTAAAAATGCATAAATATCTTGATAAAGAATATGTCTTTAAAAAAGATGAAGAAGTACTACCTGTTTTTTATGAAATGCTTTTTCTAGTTAACAACCAAACTAAAGAGACAGATGAATATATTGAGTTTTATAGAACATACATAGAAAACAATAACAATAAAGAATATATTTATGCCTTAAAAATATGGGATTCTGTAACAAATCAAAGTAATTGCAAAATACTAAAAAGGGAATATTAACTTAATAAAACCTCTTACATATACTATTGTAGGAGGTTTTTATTTTGAAATTAACAGATAATTTTTTTAAAAAAGTAGAAAAAAAGACTAATGTTAATAAAGATACTATTCTATCTTTAGCAGAAAAACTCCAAGATGAAAATATGAAAAATGAATCAGTTTTAAGAGAAGTAATTCAACAAATCAGTTCATTAACAGGTAAAACAGTTTCAAAAGAAAAAGAAGATAAAATAGTAAAAGCAATTGTTAATGATCAAGTACCCGATAATATAGAAGATTATATGGATAAATAAAACAAAGGAAATACTTTCAAATCTTTATATTTTTTAGTTTTTATGGTATAATCCTCTAAAGAGGTGATAGTGTGAAAGATGTTCAAACTATAAAAAATCGTCTTGCGGCAATTCAAGGTAATTTTAATCCCCAAAAAAGTACATATCAAGTAATAGAATATGTAGTAAATAATGATTTAAGTTATGATGATATGTTAAAAGAACTTTCTAAAATAAAAGGATTTAGTAAATACCCTGAAGAATTAAAAAATGAGTATGTGTCAATAATAAATGATATAAAAGAAAATATTATCAATCAAAGAAGAAAAGATGAAAAAGAAAGACAAGAAGCAAATACTAGAGAATTAAAAGATATAATAAGTAGTCTAGAACAAAGAAAAAAAGAATACATAGAAAACTTAGAAGAAATACCTGAAGAAAAGCCAGTAGAGGAAAAGAAAGAAGAAAAAG
>JAFRUZ010000006.1 GCA_017438635.1 Bacilli bacterium
ACAAATGTAGGAACAAGTGCTATAACAACAAAATGTGGAAGTGTAAGTGGAGGAAGAGCAAAATGTTCTAACTACACATTAACAAATACATCAGCAACATTAACAGTAACTAAAAAAGCAATAACAGGAGGAGCACCAACATGTAGTAATAAAACATATGATGGGGGAACATCAGCTAGTTGTACATTTGGAACATATAGTGGAGTAATAAGTGGAGATTCAGTAACAATAACACCGACATGTACATTCGCTGATGCAGATGCCTCAACATCAAATAAAACAGTAACATGTTCATATGCATCAAATAACAATAACTATTCAGCACCAGCAAACCAAACAACAACAGCAAAAATAAATGCAAAGAGTATAACAGTAACATGGGGAACAGTATCATGGACATATGATGGAAGTACACATTCAACAACAGCAACACCATCAGGAACAGTAAGTGGAGAAACAATGACTCTATCACTTTCAGGCAACTCAGTAGGAAAAGATGTAGGTTCAGCAACAGTAACAGCAAGTTGTGGAAGTGTATCAGGAGGAAGAGCAAAATGTAGTAACTACTCAGTAAGTGCAACAAAGACAATATCAATAACAGCAAAGAGTGTATCAGTAAGTTGGGGAACATTATCATGGACATATGATAGAAATACACACTCAACAACAGCAAGTGCAACAGGAATAAGTGGAGAAACAATAAATGTATCACTAAGTGGTAACTCGGTAGGAGCAGGAGTAGGCTCATCATCAGTAACAGCAAGTTGTGGAAGTGTAACAGGAGGACAAGCAAAATGTACAAACTACTCGTTAACAAATACATCAAAGACGATATCAATAACAGCAAAATCATTAACACCAACAGCAACATGTAGTGAAAAAACATATGATGGAGGAACAAGTGCAACATGTACAAAAGGCTTTGATGGAGTAGTATCAGGAGATACAATAACAGCAAGTGCAACATGTACATTTGCAGATGCAGATGCCTCAACATCAAATAAAACAGTAACATGTAGTGGATATACAAAGAGTGGAACAAATAGTGACAACTATACATTATCCTCAACAAGTGCAACAGCAACAGCAAAAATAAATGCAAAATCAATTGCAGTAAGTTATGGAACATTATCATGGACATATGATGGAAGTGCACATTCAACGACATTTAGTGCAACAACAGGAGTATCTGGAGAAACAATGACAGTATCATTAAATACTGGAACAAATAGTATAACTAATGTAGGAACAAGTGCAATAACAACAAAATGTGGAAGTGTATCAGGAGGAAGAGCAAAATGCTCTAACTACTCACTAACAAACACATCAGCAACATTAACAGTAACTGCTAAACAATGTGCAACACCAACTTCTGTAGCAGTATCAACTGCTGGATATGTATCATGGACAAATAGTGCAACAACAGCATGTACAACACATCAAGTAAAAGTAGCAAGCGGAAGTTATGCAACTGAAACAAGTCCTGTAAATAAAAATACAGCTATAATTGAATCAACAGGTTCAAGAACAGTGAAAGTAAAAGCAATAGCACCAAATAGTAACTATACAGATTCAGCAGAAGCATCAGCAAGTGTAACGGTATATGCTATAACACTAGCAAGTAATGATACAAATAAAGGTACAGTAAGTCCAACAAGTAAAAATGTAATAAGTGGAGCAACAGTAACAACTAGTGGCAACAACTTATTAATAAAAGGAGTAACAACAGGAACAACCACTACAACACTTGCAACAATTACGCCAACTGCTAATGCAGGATATCAATTTGCATCATGGAGTAAAACAAGTGGAAGTTTAACTAGTGCTCAAACAATAACAGGAACGTTTGAAGGTAATATATATACAGTATCATTCGATAAACAAGATGGAAGTGGAGGAACTTCAACTGTATACTATAGATACAACACAACTAAAACAGTTGATGGTGTAACATGCTATTACTTCACAAGTTCTGATTTATCTGATTCAAGTTGTTTGCCAAATGGAGATACTATAACAACACCAACAAAATCTGGCAAAAGCTTTGCAGGATACTATACTCAAACATATGGATCTGGAATTCAGTACATAAACTCTAGTGGTGTAATAAATAGTCTCTATCAAAAAACACCAAGTGAAATTGATAGTAGTTACACAGATACCATAACTCTATATGCAAAATGGACATATACAGTAACGTATAATGAAAACAATACATGTTCAGGAACTGTTAGTAATCTTCCAAGTTCACAAACAGCAGTAGAAAATGTTAATACAACTCTCAGTACAACACAACCAACTTGTAGTGGAGATGAAGTGTTTATAGGTTGGTTTGCTGATAATGTATGGTACGATCCTGGAGCAACATATACAGCAAAAAACAATATAACTTTATATGCACGTTGGTATAATATAAAAGCATTAGAACAACAATATACATCATTTGTAGAATATGGTGATTTTGAAACAGATACGGTATCTAAAGCTGATTATAATGCAGGAGGTCCAGGATCCACATATGTATGGACACAAGCAGCTGAAACCATGTCTGGGTATACTAACAAAGGACTTTCAGGATTTTCATATACTGACTTATATAGGCCATATTGGGTAGTTGCAGGACAAGGCCAAGTTCGACAACAAGAAGCCGGAAGTGGTGATTTAATACAATTCTACCTATATACAAAAAATAGAACATCAACCTCATATTCAGATAGTATTCAATCAAGAATAAACCGTTTGAAAAGGCTTCAAGATGTAACATTAACATATGATGAATTAAAATCAAAAGAATGTGTAGAAGATAATAAAACTCTTAATGGTACTTATTACCAAGGCACATGTGAACCAGATAGCACTTATCAAATCATTGGTTATTCAGGCTTTAATGTTACTGCTGCAACGACAGATGGTGCCTATTATTCGAGAGCATACATGGGGAAAATACATAAATTGACTGATTCAAGTTATGGATTCTTCCAAGTTGGATTAGCTCAAAATGTTACAGCAAAATTAAAAATAACTGCACAATATCTCGAACAAAAAATGAAAAGTGCTAGTTCTAGTTATTCGGATCCTACTACTCCTGCAATAGGAACAAGTAGTAAAGGATATGCCAGAGGTACAGCACTTGCATCTTTAGAAAGTGGAGCAGAAAACCGCTTTCCTGCAAGCTATTTAAAAGTATCTTCAAGATTGAGTGGCTCAAGTTATACTGTAAGTCCTTGGGCATCAGCAACTTCTTCAGTAAATATCAGCGTATCAAGTGCTAACAAATGTAAGATACTTGGAATTGCAGGTCACGCTGCTAACAATGATACTGGTGGTTCAAATATGAGCTATGCAGTAATTAATCGAGCTCAAATTGGAACAATAAATGCAGCAGGAACAACAAGTAACGTAAGATACTATGGAGGAAATTCATCAAGAAGTACTTCAACAGGTCAAACTTTGACAAAAGTTTTAGGATTTACATATGTTAGATATCTTTGCCAAGGAAGTATATCAACGAGCTAAAAAACTAATAAATAAGTAAGAATAGGCTTATGCCTATTCTTGCTTAGATATATTAAAAGAGGTGATAAAAATGAGTAATAGTAAATTAAATAGTAAAAAAAGTACAAAAACAGTTACAACTAAAAAGAGTAGCCCAAAAAGTAGAGCTACTGCAAAGAAAACAACAGTAAAAAAACCAATTTCAAAAGTTGTAGAAGAAAAAGATATTGAAAAAGAAATAGTTGTAAAAGAAGATTTAGTTAAAGAAAAGAAAGTTAAAAAAACTAAAAGAGTTTCCAAAAAGTTTAAAATACTACTATTAGTAATAGTAATACTTATATTAGGTATTATAATAATATCTAATATAAATAAGGATACTAAAGCAATAGTATTAGAAACACATGCTAACGAAGTATCTCAATGGGAATATAAAATTGGTGACAAATCTATAGTAAAGCATATCGATAAAAAGCAAAGTGGTGATTTGGAAGGTAAAACACAAGAAGGACTTATAATAGAAAAGCATATATTTCAAGCACTAAAACCTGGTAAAACAACTATAAAATTTACTTTTATAAATACCGTAAATAAGTCTTACGGAGAAATAAAAGAATATAAAGTAACAGTTGATGAAAACCTAAAATTAGAAATAAAAGAAGCATAGAAAATAATCTATAGAAAATACTTATTGCTAAAATAAGTATTTTTTTGTTTCCAATATATTAACGTAAAAAAAATCATAAAAAAGATAAGTATTATTTACATTTGATAATAGAATTAGTATAATAAATAATAGGATGATAGGTGATTATATGAAAAATAGAAAAAAGCGTAATCGAAAAGGGTTTACATTAGTAGAATTACTTTTAGTACTAGTAATAGTAGGAATAATATTAGTATTAGCAATTCCTGGTATTTTAGATGCAATTGAAGAAAACAGAACAGAAAGTGGTAGAACTGTTGAAAAAATACTAATGCGAGATCTTGAAATGTATAACGAAGACCATAAAGACGATTTATGGATTAAAAATGATACATCAGGATGTACATATATCTCATTCTCAGAATTGTTAACAGCAAACGAAGATATTAAACTAGGAGAATGTTTATTAAACAACAATGAAAGTTTAACAATAATAAAGAACAAACAAAACAAATACGACTATTATGTAGGAATTACATGCGGTAAAAACATAAAGAATAAAGGAACAGAAGGCGACGATAAATACGTAATAGATGTATCACAAGGTGGAAGTATTTATTATCAAAGTAAGAGTCATAGTTGTGATGGTACTTTCATATTACAAGCATCTTATAACGGTGGTAGTCTTGTAAACAGCAATGGTTGGATAGAAAATACAGGATATTCTACTAAAACCGTAACATCTGGAGATCCTTATGGAGTATTCCCATCAGTAGAAAGAGAAGGATACACATTCCAAGGATGGAATACAGACCCAAGTAGCAGTGGTACATGGGTAACTGAAACAGATAAAACGAATCAACAAATATATGCAATATATGCAATATGGTTAAAAGAAACTGAGACAACACCATTAGCATTTGCTAATCAAACTATAGAAGTTTCATATAGTCAAAGTGCTCAAACCAGAAATATAACATCAGTATCAGGTGGTGTTGGACCTTATACATTTGAAAAGAAAGCTGGAGAAAACGATATAACAATATCTAGTACTGGAAGAGTGACAATACCAGCTGCTAAACCAATAGGTTCATATCCATTAACAGTAGGAGTGACAGATAGAAAAGGAGATACAGCAACAGGTACAGTAACAGTTGTAGTATCAGATGAAAAAGTAAATCTAAAATGTCCTACAATAAATGACTATTCAGGTGCATATGATGGTCAAAGTCATAGCATTGTAGTAGGAAACGATGCTTTCGTAGGTACTGGAGGAAGATTAGAATATAAAGATGGTGAAAGTGGTACATGGAGTACAACTAAACCAACATTAATAGATGTAGGAACAAAAACAGTATATGTAAGAGCAGTATCAGGTGATGCCTATTATAATTCACAAGATTGTGGATCAAAAATAGTAACAATAAGCCCAAAAAGCATTCCAGTATCATGGGGAACAGTATTGTGGGAATATGATGGTAATCCTCATTCAACAACAGCAACAGCAGAAACTGGAGTAACTGGAGAATCAATGGCATTATCGGTAAGTAACAATTCGATAACAAATGTAGGAACACAAGCAGTAACTGCAAGCTGTGACAGTGTAACCGGAGGACAAGCAAAATGTTCAAATTATACCTTAACCAATACTACAAACACTTTAAAAATTGAATCATTATATACAGTTAATGTTGTTGTAGTTAATGGAACAGTGGATGTATCAAGTAAAACAGTAGCGCGTAATGATAATGCAACATTTACATTAACACCAACATATCCATCTGGTTATAGTGAAATAATTGTAGACTGTAGTAATAGTCAAAATGGAGCAGTTAACTCAGATGTATTAACAGTATCAAGTGTAACACACGATACAACATGTACAGTAACATATAAATTAAAACAATATTCTATAACATATGAAAAGGGATCTGACAGTACAGCAACAAACATGCCAAGTCCAACAGTAAAGAATTATGATCAAACAGTAAATATAACTACATCACAACCAACAAGTACAACTAATGCATTCCTTGGATGGAATACAATATCAAGCGCAACAGAGTCAACAGGAACATGGTATGATGGTGGAGAATCATATAGCGCAAATGATGATTATACAGTATATGCTCAATGGTTTAATATTAATAGCCTTGAACAATGGTATACTACTACCGTAAAACCTGGAGATTTTAGCCATGTGGATGTTACTAGTACATCACCAAATTTATTCTATCCAGACACTGATCAAAGAGATTACTATTTACACTACAGCATTCCAACACAAAGTGGTTATGATGTAAAAGGTGTAAGTGGTTATTATGTAGGAAGTCAAACATTTAGAGTATACGGTGTTGACCAAGTAGACTTAAAAATAAGAGCTCTTAATGCTCCAACCTATAAACCAGCAAGTGGATCCGCGGTTATTCAATATTTCAGTGTAAAACATAGAGATCCTATAACATATAGTGACGCAATAGATACAAGAATAGATAGAATTCAAAAACTTCAAGATATATCGTTAACATATAGTGATGTTAAAACAATTTCTAAAACATTAGATAATATACAACTAGATTCTAACAAATCATGGAGTGGAACTCTTCAAACAATACCAGATGGTTGGGATTATGTTTCCATGGGTGGATACAATATATCAAATGCTACAACTGGCGGAACATATACATCAAGAACAACACTAACATCTAATATTGTAAAAACAGGAGAAAACAAAGATACAATTAAATTAACAGCATACACTAGTACAACAATTCCAAAAGTAAAACTAACAATGTATTATATCATTGCTATAAGTTCAAAAACAGAAAGAGATACGACATTTGCACCAACAGAATATAGTACAAAAGGTGCATCAAGATATAAAGCACTTAAAGATTTATACGATGCAAAAGATGATAGTTTTCCTGGAAGTTATGTAAAAAGATATACAAGAGTTGAAAGCTCAACAATGACTGTTCCATCAGGAAGTTCTTGGGGTATGGCAACTTTCACTAAAAGCATATCAATTCCATCAGGTAAAAAAGGTAAGATACTTGGCGTTGCAGCACAAGGTGTAACAAATGGTAGCCAAAGCAATGCTTTTGGATCAAGTTTTACAGTAATGAATAAAGCATATCTTTCTGGTGCAAATAGTACAACGTCAGCAACATACAATGTGATTTTTTACGCTGGTAATACTTCCTCAAGTGAAACAACTGGTCGTACTCAAACAAATGTCTTTGCATGGGGTCATCCAATATATATATGTTCTGGTACTTTAACAGAAGGAACAGAAAACATAACAATTGGAACTGCCTAATAATAGTATTAGAAAGGAGTAGTTATGAAGAATAAGAAAAAAGAAAAGACTTCTACAAAAACAAATAAGTATTTAAACAGTAAAAATATTGTTATACTTATTGTAGCAAGTGTATTAATAATATCTTTAGGATACATCCTAACTCATAAAAATCTTGGATTCATTGGTGAACCTAATCTTAAAATAAATTATGGTAAAGGACAAACAATAGAGCTTTCTAATATTACAGAAAAAGTACCATATACGAATGAAGTGACTGTTACAAATAACACTGATAAAGATATAGTATATTCTGTTTCTTGGGTTAAAGTATCAAACAGTTTCCAAGAACAAAATAAATTATTATATACTATAGATACTCACGATGCAGGGGCTCTATTTGTAGGAAAATCACAAATTCCTGTAGCAGATGCATCTTTTCCAGAAGTAACGATAAAGGCAAAAGAAAAACATACATATACAATATCAGTATATTTTGAAGGAGATTCTATTCAAGAAAAAAACAGTGTATTTAAAGGTTCTATAGAAATAAAAGAAGTATAGATAAAAAAGCAGTTAATAAAATATTAATTGCTTTTTTTATTTATCTTAAAAATATAATGATTTTTGTTTATATATTTGATATAATTAAAATGGTGATACTATGAGTATGTTTATTCCTGATATGTATAAAAAAAATATATTTTCAATAAATTATAAAAAATTAAAAGAAAAAGGTATAAAAGTATTAATTTTTGATTTTGACAATACTTTAATTGAAAAAGGCAATTATATAGTAAATGATAAGACAATAAAATTATTCAAGGACATTAAAAAGAGTTTTAATATATATATAGTATCTAATAGTATACATGAAAGTAAATTAAGAAAAGTATGTGAAAAGCTAGCTGTACCTTATATAAAAGGCAGTAGTAAACCATTTAAAAGAGGCTTTAAAAAACTAAATTTAAAAGATATAAAAGATAGACAAATAGCTATGATTGGAGATCAAGTATTAACAGATGTTTTAGGAAGTAAAAGAATGAATTATTTCTCTATTTTAGTAGATCCTATAAACAATGATGAGTGGATAGCAACTAGATTTAATAGAGTAATAGAAAATATTATTTTAAAGGAAAATAAAATAAAAAGGGGTAGATACTATGACTAAATATTGTAAAGGATGCGGAGCAAGACTACAAGATAATAATATGTTACTTGAAGGATATACTAGTGATTTATCTAATGATTTATGTAGACGTTGCTTTAGGTTAAAAAACTATGGTGAATACCAAGTAGTTGCAAAAACAAATGATGAATACATACAAATAATAAAAAATGTAGGTAATACAAAAGCATTAGTACTATACGTAGTAGATTTATTATCTATTCCTGAACATCTTGAAGAAATAAAGAATTATCTTTCAAAAAATAAAGTAATTCTAGTTTTAAATAAAAAAGATTTATTACCACTTTCAGTAACAGACGAAAAAATAGAAAAATATATTACCGATAACTATGAAAACATCTTTGTAGATCAAGTAGTAATAAGCGCTAACAAAAATTATAATCTAGATAAGTTAATGAGATTAATAAAAAAGCATAGAGATTCAAAAGAAGTATATGTAATAGGAAATACTAATGCTGGGAAAAGCACACTTATGAATAAAATAATTGATAATTATTCTATTAATATTTCTAATATAACAATCTCTAGTATGCCTTCAACGACATTAGATGAAATAAAAGTACCATTTAATGATTTCCTTCTTATAGATACCCCAGGTCTAGTGGATTCATATAGTATCATTAATTATATAAGTGATGATAAAATTAAAAAAATATCATCACATGATACTATAAAACCAAGAACATATCAAATAAAAAGAGGACAAGCTTTAATCTTCGAAGACTTCCTAAGAGTTGATTACATAGAAGGTGATAGGAACAGTTTTACAGTGTTTGTATCAAATGATATAAATATAAAAAGAATAAATAGTAAAAGACATGATCAGTTAAAAAACCTATCTAGAAAAGAAATCGATTTAAAATACCACGAAGATATTGTTATAAGTGGTTTAGGTTTTATAAAAACTATACTTGAAGGAAAAGTACATGTCTATGTAGATAAAGATGTATCAGTATTTACAAGAAAATCATTAATATAAAAAGATTAAGACTTTACTTAATCTTTTTTATATCAACTACATAAGGAGCTGTTTTATTATCAGTATTGTGATATTCATTATATATATAGTTTTCATTATCAAAAGTTTTTTTAATCAGCTTACTTTCTTTTAATCCCTCGGGATGACCTGGATATATAGTAATAACTATATGTCCTTTTTTATTTAACAGTTTAAAGCCATTTTTTATTGCCTTAATAGTAGTATTAGACTTAGTAGTTACATCTTTATCACCTTTAGGTAAATACCCCAAATTAAAGACAATTAGGCTTATTTTACCAGTATAATTTTTTAATATTTTATCAATGCTTTCATGACTTTCATTATATAGTTTATAATTAGTATATTTTTCACTTAATAGTGTATCAGTATTATCTATAGCATCTTTTTGAATATCAAATCCAAATAAATAACCATTTTTAACTATATCTAATAAAAAACAACTATCTTTTCCATTACCTGTTGTAGCATCAATTACGATATCGTTATTTTTTAAATTGGTTTCCATCAAAGATCTAGATTTATTTAATATACTAAGATTAAAACCTTGATAAGCATTTCTCCTTTTTAGTTCTTTATCAATATCATTTAACACAGTAAATTTCTTAATTAACCATTTTGGCTCTATTAAATCATCTTTTATAGGATCACCTGTAATCCTATGTACTACAACTTCTTCATTTAAGTTTTCTAATTGATCACACACTATATCTATGTATTCTTTTTTTGTTAAAACACGGAATTTTTCTTTTTCATACATTTTTTCAAGTACTGTATCTTTTAATATATGAAGCATATGTATTTTAATACCATCTATTTTTAATTTATTTAAGTATTTAACAGTATCTAACATCATTTCTTTTGTTTCGAATGGAAGACCGTTTATAATATGTACAACAACTTTTATATTATTATTTTTAAGTTTTTTATACATAGTTTCAAATTCTTCGAGAGAGTGACCTCTATTGATCATTTTTGCAGTTTTATCATGAATTGTCTGAAGACCAAGTTCAATTATTAAATCAGTTCTTTTGTTTAAATCCGTTAAATAGTTTAGACATTCATCACTAATACAATCTGCTCTTGTAGCTATATTAATTCCTACGACATTGTTATAAGTAAGAACTTCTTCAAAAGAGTTTTTTAAATAGTCTAAATCACCATATGTATTAGAATTATTTTGAAAATATGCAATGTATTTAGCTTTTTTCCACTTTTTATGAAGAATATTTTTGACTTCTTCAAACTGTTCTTTTAAAGGTTTAGTTTCTTTATTTAAGATACTTTTACTACCAGATTTACAGTAAATGCAGCCACCATATCCTTTAGTACCATCTATATTAGGACAAGACAATCCCAAATCAAGAGTGACTTTAAAGACTTTTGAATTATATTTGTTTTTATAATAATAATCTAAAGTATGGTATCTTTTATTAGAATTTGTATATTTAAACATACAATCACATCCACAAGTATTATAAATAAAAAATGTAAAAAAATCAAAAACATTTACATAAGTATACGTACTTATATTGACATATAACCAACAATATTATATTATTAATATATAATAATATATAGAGTAGGGTGAAGATAATGAAAAAAGTAAGAATCTTGCTATTTGCAGTTGTAGCACTGCTAATAATGTCTCATTTTAGTAGCATAAAAGCTGCAGAAATTGTATCTGGAGAAATATATCCATATACTGTTGAAAGATGGAAAGATGGACAAAAAATAGCAGCAGATAGCTATGGAGAAGGAATAGTAGTATTTAGATTTCACGATGATCAATTTGAAGATGATATGATTGGGACGTGTGTTCAACCAATAGTTCAAATAGATGGTACTGGTACAGGGGAAGCGCGTATTACTAAAATAGATAACAATGATATATTAGCTAAAGTAGCATATTACTGGGGTATCGTAAAAGGTTATGCAAATGATGTTAACGCGCCTGAGTTTAGCAAATTAACAAGGGCAAATCAATATACACAAAAGCCAGAAGATACTATTACTAGTATGACAGACAGTGGTTGGTCACAAGAAGCACAACAAAACATATTTGATATGGTTGACGAAGCAAGGAATATTGCTGTACCATCTTCATTTGTAGTATATAAAGGTGAACCTACAAACAGTAAGCAAAATTTTGCAGTATTTGCTATACATCCATTTAGTGCTTCAAAGAAATATAATGATAATACACCAAGCGGACTAAATCATGCCGCAGTAACAAGTGGAAATACTATAACATATGACATAACATGGAATAATGGTTATGGAACAATGACTATAACTGATGTTCTTAGCAAAGGACTTACTTATAAAAAAGGATCTGCTAATATTGGAGACCCTACAGAAACAAAAAATGCTGATGGAACTACTACATTAGTATGGACAACAACACAAGAATCAGGTACTTTAACATATAGTGCAGAAGTAACTAAAGAAGACTTATGTGTTATAAATCTAACAAAAGTACAAAATAATGCAACTATGACAGTAGGTAATGAACCTCACTTTTTAGCAGCACTAGAAAACCCAATACCAAATAAATGTTATGCTCCAGAACCTAATGATGGATATAATCACAAACAAGTAGAAGTAGGAGATGACATCAGATATCAAATTACACTACCAAATATAAAAAATGAAGCAGTAGTAATAAAAGTAAGTGATACATTATCAAAAGGATTAACATATAATAAAGATGCAAAAGTAGAAAATGGGACACTAACAAGTGAAGCAAATCCTGTTGTGGATAGTAGTAAAAACACTACAAAGCTAGAATTTACAGTTACTGTACCTGCTAAAGGGATTGCAACATTAACATACAGTGCTAAAGTAAACGATGCTGCTGTAAAAGAAGTACAAAATAATGCTACAGCCCAATATGGAAATGAACAAGTAATAAAATTAAATGAGTTAGAAAACCCAATATATATACCAGAAGAAGTAATACCAACACCTGATACTGGTACTCATGGAGCATTAATAGGAGTTCTACTAGGTTTAGCAATATCAGGTTCCGGAGGATATCTAATTTATAGAAAATATAAAAGAGCGTAATTAATTACGCTTTTTTCATTTAATAAATTTACTAACAACTTATCATATGATATAATTTACACACTGGAGGAGTATTATGTCTTATATCAAAGGGAACTTTAAAAAATATATCTTTCATGCCGAAAGTGGATACACTGTTGGTCTTTTTCACGTTAAAGAAACAGACTTAGAAATAGAAAATACTACAGTAACATTTACAGGTTTCTTTTCAGAATTAAATGAATTAGATAATTATATTTTTAAAGGAGAATTTGTGTTTCATAACAAATATGGAGAACAGTTTAATGTTTCAAGTTATGAAGTAATACTGCCTGAAGATAAAGATAATATTATATCTTTTTTATCAAGTGAATTATTCAAAGGAATAGGGCAAAAAAAGGCTAAAACAATAGTTAATACATTAGGAGAAAACTGTTTAAACGCAATAATTAATAATCCATCAGTATTAAATCAAGTTAAAGGCTTAACTCAAAAACAAAAAAATACAATTCATGAATCACTAGTAGAGTATGGAGCAAGTTATGATAGAATGCTTAGGCTAACTAAGACAGGATTCTCAGTAAAAAACGCTGTTAAATTAGAAAAATATTATCAAGATGACATTGATTATATGCTAAAACATCCTTATTTTATAATAGACGACATACCGGAAATAACTTTTCCTATGATAGATAGACTTAGAGGTAATTTAAAGATATCACTTGATGATATAGAAAGAGTATCATTTGGTATAATTCATACCTTAGAAAGCTTAAGTTTTAGGACTGGGAATATATATTTTTCATATGAAGAAGTAGTAAAAAACTGCTATAAAGAATTATCAGTAAATAGCGAAATAATAAATAATGGTATAGCTAACTTAGTAACAAATGGGAAAATAATTATAGATAATGATAAATATGTTCTTACGGAAAACTATAATGCTAGTATGTATATAGCAGAAAGAATACTAAACTTATCTGGAAAACATGATAGTAGAAATTATGAAGAAGAATTATCACAACTTGAAGAAAGAATAGGTAGAACATTTAATAAAGAGCAAAAAGAAGCAATATTTAATGCGTTAAATAATCACTTTTCAGTTATCACTGGAGGGCCAGGTACTGGCAAAACTACAATTATTAAAGCCATAACTAGCATATATAAAGATATAAAAGAATACACAAATTATGAACTTATGAAGTCTTTAGTATTACTTGCACCAACAGGCAGAGCAAGTAAAAGGATGAGTGAAGAATCAGGACTTCCAAGTTACACAATTCACAGATTTTTAAAATGGCAAAAAGAAAATAATACTTTTTATATAAATGAAGAAAATAAAAGTGAAGCTGAAATAGTTATAATAGATGAAGCCAGTATGGTTGATGAATCACTAATGTATAATTTATTACTAGGTTTAAAAGATAACTGCAAAATAGTATTAATTGGAGATTACAATCAATTACCTTCAGTAGGAGCAGGGCAAGTATTAAAAGATGTCATAGAAAGTAATAGTGTACTAGTAACATATTTAGAAAAACTATACAGACAAGATGCAACCTCTAACATAAACTTTTTTGCTAGAGACATAATAAAAGGAAAGATAGATTTTAGTTTTTTTAACACGAGTGATGATCTAACTTTTGTATCATGCAATGAAAAAAATACAAAAGATGTTTTAAATGATTTCTTAAATACATATAACGATGTTTCAATATATGACCTACAAATTCTTGCACCGATGTACAAAGGAGAAAACGGAATTGATAATTTAAATAATTACTGTCAAAAGCTTTTAAATAAAGGAAAATTAAAAAGTGAAATTACTCATAATAACTTTAAATTCAAAGAAAATGATAAAGTAATATGCTTAGTAAACAACCTTGAAGACAACGTATTTAATGGAGATATTGGAGAAATATTTAGAATAAGTGGTGCTAGAAAAAAAGAGATAGTTTGTGATTTTGATGGTAATGTTGCGCAGTATGAAGTTTCAAATTTTGATGATATTAGATTAGGGTATGTAATCAGTATTCACAAAGCCCAAGGTAGTGAATTTGATATCGTTATTTTACCAGTTTTAAAGAGTTATAATTTTATGCTATATAGAAAAATTATCTATACAGCAGTTACAAGAGCAAAAAAGAAACTAATTATTATTGGTGAAGAAGAAGCACTTAAAAAAGCTATACTTACTGATAGAGATGAAAACAGAAAAACTCTTTTAAAAACCTTTTTAACTGAAGGTATTAATTATTAAAAAATGAACATCCTATACATGAGGTGAATAAATTGAACAAAGTAGGAAAAACAGCAATGATAATGATGGGAGCAGGAATGATAATGGGAGCATCATATTACATGGGACTTCCTAAAGAAAAAAAGCAAAGCATCAAGGATAAAGCATCAAAAATGATAAGCGCTGATAAAGAATTTATGTCTGATTTATCAATGTAATAACTATTAACAAATTGTTAATAGTTTTCTTTTGACATAAATAGTGCCAAGTTTTACATTTTTTATGCTGATTGATTGACTAAAAATATAGAATACTGTATTATTATGGTATAAGATAGGAAAGGACTAGGTAACTTATGAAAATAAAAAAATCAGTATTAATAACAGTTTTTATTGCAATTGTACTTACTTTGATAGGAATTGGTTCAGTTAATGCTGGAACCCTTACATCGGGAGAATCATATTCATATTATGCTAATAGGCATAGAAATGGTGCATTTGTTCCATATGTAAATGGGGATCCAGAACCATTGGTATTTCACGTTAATGATTTAATTGGTACAAGTATTGATGCTGGGGTAAATACTAATGCAGCAGCATCAGGGAATGCCGCTTTAACAACAATTTCAAATTATGAAACATTAGCCAAAGTGGCATATTATTGGGGTGTTGAACAAGGATATGCATCTGATTTTGATAACAATAATTACAAATTTTTAGTAAGAGCAAATCAATATGCTGTAAATGCTCAAAGCACAACTACCGCAATGCATAACGACAATTGGTCAAGTGAAGATATTGCAAGAGTACAATCTATGGTTGAGACAGCAAGTAATGTAACTGTACCATCTACTTTTACAGCTTATAGAGGTGTTCCAAATGATGATACTCAAAACTTTATAGTATGGGAAACAACAAGTTTTACAGCAAAAAAAGAATATAACTGTGATTCTCCAAGTGGTTTTAATAATTCGATAGTAAAAAATGGAGATACAATTATATATGATATAACATGGAATCATGGAGGACAAAGTACAACTATAATTATAAAAGATGTTTTAAGTCAAGGATTAACATATGTAGAGGGCTCTGCCAACATAGGTGACCCAACAGTAACAAAGAATACTGACGGGACAACAACTTTAACATGGACAACTACTAATCAGAGTGGTACTTTAACATACAGTGTAAAAGTAGAAGCAAGTAATCCTTGCTCTATGGGAATAAACAAAGTACAAAATAATGCTAGTATAACAGTAGATAATAATACATATCAATTAGAAAAACTAGAAAACCCACTTCCTAGTAAGTGTTATGCACCACAACCTAATGATGGATATAATGGACAAAAAGTTAAGATTGGTGATGACATAAAATATCAAATAACATTAACAAATGTAAAAAATGAAGTAGTTACTGCTACAGTAATAGATATTATTTCTAAAGGTTTAACATACAATAGAGATGCCGTTGTTAGCGCTGGACAAATAACAAATATAGCAACTCCTGAAGAAGACAGCAAGAAAAATACAAAACTACAATTTACAATTACTTTACCTGCTAGATCAACAGTAGTATTATCATACAGTGCTAAAGTAAATAATAATGCAGCAGTAAAAGTATTAAATAATGCTAATGTAAGATATGATAATGATAGATCAGTTACCTTAAATCAATTAGAAAATCCAATATATACATCTTCAAACTCAGTAACACCTACTACACAAGACGATACACAAAATAACACACAAACTGACACATCAAGTAAAACTATACCAGCTCCAGATACTGGAAGTAATGTTTTAGTTTTAGGAATAGCATCAGGATTAGCCTTAGTAGGTGTCGGAGGATACTTCATCTACAAAAAGATAAAAAAATCATAAGATTTGTATAAAAAGCAACTTTAAAAAAAGTTGCTTTTTTCTTTATTTTTATCCATTTTTTTGGTACAATTTAAATGGTGATTATTTATGATGAAGAAAAAGAAAGAAGAAATTGATGTAGAAAACCTAAACCACGTTATTATTTTAGGAAGAAAGATTTTAAAAGTATTATATGTAACTATAATATTAGCAAGCGTATTACTAGCTATAGTATTATTAACAAGACTTCACATAGGAAAGATAATACTGGATATTTTAAAAGTCGTTGCACCTTTATTTATAGGATTTGTAATAGCTTGGTTACTTAATCCATTAGTAACAATGTTAACTAAGAAAAATGTAAATAGATCATTAGCATCTGTATTCGTGTTTTCAATGTTTTTAGTATTAGTATTCTTAGTGATAAAGTTTATGGTTCCAATGCTATACAAACAAATTTATGAATTTATAGAAATAATTCCAACTATGTTTTTACATGTAAGCAATTTCTCTAAAGATGCATTTGAAAAATTAAGTACTACAGGTTTTGACTTTAGTACAGTTGAAGATAAGGTATATGATTCATTACAAAACTTTGGGTCAAATCTTACAACATCTCTTCCTACAACTATAATTGGGGGAGTAAGTTCAATTGTTTCAAGTGTAGGAACATTATTATTAAGTTTAATAGTAGGGTTTTATTTATTAATAGATTTTGACAGAATGAATAAAATATTTGGCATAGTCCCTGAAAAAAATAAAAACGACATTGAAAAACTTGCTCACGATTTAGATGAAACATGTAAAGATTTTGTACAAGGAACATTATTAATAGCATTAATAGTAGCTATAATAACAAGTATATTATTTGCTATTGCAGGACTTCCATCACCAATGTTATTTGGTTTAATATGTGGTATTACTAATATAATTCCATATATAGGGCCATGGGTTGGAGGAGCAATTGCCGCAATAGTAGGATTTACTGTTAGTCCACTAATAGGAATATTTGCAATTATTATTGCATTTATCTCTCAACAAATTGATGGATTAGTTTTACAACCACTTATTATGGGGAAAACAATGAAACTTCATCCAGTAACTATTATGATTGGGTTATTAATATTTGGATACTTTTTCAATATAATAGGTATGATTGTAGCAACACCAATAATTGCTTGTACTAAAGTAATAATTTTATATTTTAATGACCGATATAAACTAAAAGATAAAATAGTGAATAATGCTGAAGTAGAGGAACAGTAATATGAAAGTAATAATGATTTGTGGAAAAGCTAGAAGTGGTAAAGACACTTTAGCGGATTTCTTAATAAGCCGTCTAAAAGACAAAAAACCTTGTAAGGTACAAATAGGTCAATATATAAAATATTACGCTATGAAATATTTCGGTTGGGATGGAGAAGAAGAAACAAAACCTAGAGATTTATTAATTCACTTAGGAACAGATATAATCAGAAATAAAATAGACCCTAATTTTCATATAAATAGATTAGTACAAGATTTAGAAGTTCTATCATATTTTTATGATACATTTATTGTTTCTGATGTAAGATTCCCAGTAGAAATAGAAAAAGTAAAAGAAAAATATGATGATGTAGTAACTATTAAAATATCAAGAGATAGTGAAGAGTTAAACCAAAGTCAAAAGAGTAATATAACTGAAACAGCTCTTGATAATTACACTGATTATGATTATGTAATTGATAACAATGGCACTTTAGAAGAATTAGAACAAAGAGCAATAGACATTATGAATGAAGTAGGTGTTTAAAATGAAAAAATCTAGTGCAAAAGATTTAAAAGACAAATATATAGAATTTTTTGAAAGCAAGGGTCATAAACAAATAGAAAGTGCACCAGTAGTACCTGAAAATGATCCGTCTGTTTTATTTAATACCGCAGGAATGCAACCATTAATTCCATACTTGATGGGAGAAATACACCCAGCAGGAACAAGACTTGTAGATTATCAAAAATGTATTAGAACTAACGATTTAGAAGAAGTAGGAGATAAAACACATCATACATTTTTTGAAATGTTAGGTAATTGGTCACTTGGAGATTATTTCAAAAAAGAAGCAATTTCATGGAGTTTTGAATTCCTAACAAAAGTATTAAATATACCAGTAGAAAAACTTGCTGTAACTGTTTTCAAAGGTGATGAAGATTTACCTAGAGATGAAGAATCACTTGGAATTTGGAAGAGTTTAGGTATACCTGAAGAAAGAATTGCTTTCTTAGGAAAAGAAGATAACTTTTGGATTGCAGGAGAAACAGGACCGTGCGGAACAGATACAGAAATGTTTTACTTTAGAAGTGACGATCCTGTCCCTGAAAAATATGATCCTGAAGATGACAGATGGGTAGAAATATGGAACGACGTATTTATGGACCATTATAAACATGAAGATGGTAGTTTTACTGAACTTCCAAAAAAGAATGTAGATACTGGAATGGGATATGAAAGAGTAGTAGCAGTACTAGAAAACAAAGATGATAACTATCTAACTAGTATCTGGGATACCTCTAGAGAAAAACTTCTAGAAATCTCTGGATTACCATATGAAGGTAATGAAAAATCAATGAGAATAATACTAGACCATATAAGAACAGCAGTATTTATTTCAAGTGATGATGCTGGAATAAAGCCATCAAATACTGATCAAGGATACATACTTAGAAGGCTTATAAGAAGAGCAATTAGACATGCTAAAAATTTAAACATTGATATAAACAGTAATTGGACAGAAGAAATTGCATTATGTTTTATAGAAGAATATAAAAAATATTACAAAGAACTTGAAAGAAATAAAGATGTTGTAATAGAAGTATTAAAAGACGAAAAAGCAAAGTTTAATAAAACATTAGAAAAAGGTCTAAAAGAATTTGAAAAAGAAATAAAAAGAATAGATGATAATAGAATTAACAAAGATGTAGCATTTAGATTATATGATACATTTGGATTTCCTATTGAATTAACAGTAGAACTTGCAGAAGAAAAAGAATTAACTGTTGATACTGAAGGGTTTAAAGAAAAATTTAAAGCACATCAAGAGCTTTCAAGAACAGCATCAAAAGGTAAATTTAAAGGTGGACTTTCAGGCAATTCTGAAATAGAAACAAAATATCATACTGCAACCCATTTACTAAATGCTGCTTTAAAAGAAATACTTGGTGATCATGTTCATCAAAAAGGCTCAAATATAACTGCAGAAAGACTTAGATTTGATTTTTCACATCCTGAAAAAGTATCAAAAGAAGATTTAGAAAAAGTAGAAAATTTAGTAAATGAAAAAATAAAAGAAGATCTTCCAGTTTCATTTGAAGTTATGGATAAAGAAGATGCTATAAAAAATGGAGCAGAAGGTATGTTTCTAGACAGATATGATAAGGAAGTAAAAGTCTATTCAATTGGAGATTTTTCAAAAGAGATATGTGGTGGACCACATGTTACTCACACTGGAGAACTAGGACATTTCAAAATTAAAAAAGAAGAAGCTTCTTCAGCAGGAGTAAGAAGAATTAAAGCAATTTTAGAATAAAAAATTGCTTTTTTTGCGTTTTTATTATATATTATTGATGATTTATATAGGTTGGTGATTTTATGTTATTAGCAGATTTCAAAGATTATGAAATTATTTCAATGAGTGAAGGAGAAAAACTTGAAAGATGGGGAAATTATTATTTATTAAGACCGGATCCTGAAATAATATGGAAAGATAAAATTAATAAAAGTATAGTTCATGCTCATTATCATAGGAGTAATAAAGGTGGAGGTTACTGGGAAAAACTAAAGAAACTTTCTGATAGATGGACAGTTAATTATAAAAATCTTACTTTTAATGTAAAACTAATGGGATTTAAACATACAGGAATATTCCCAGAACAAAGTGTTAACTGGGATTTTATGATGAACAAAATAGAAGAAGAAACAAAAAAAGGAAATAGAGTAAAAGTATTAAACTTATTTGCCTATACAGGATGTGCTTCTGTTGCTTGTTTATCAAAAGGGGCAGAAGTAGTTCACGTCGATTCTTCTAAAGGTATGATAGATTGGGCTAAAGAAAATGTAAAAAGCTCCAATCTTGAAGATAAACCTATTCGCTTTTTAGTAGATGATTGCGTCAAATTTGTAAAAAGAGAGATAAGAAGAGGTAATAAATATGATGCAATTATAATGGATCCGCCTTCATATGGAAGAGGTTCAAAGAATGAAGTTTGGGATATAGAAAAAGATCTTTTTGACTTAGTAGAATTATGTATGCAAATATTAACAGATGATCCATTATTCTTCATAATTAATAGTTATACTGCAGGGTTATCACCAACAGTTATAGAGAATATTTTAAAAATGTTTTTCAATAAAAAAACTGGAACTATAACAAGTGGAGAATTAGGAATCAAAGCAAAAAATGGATTAATTTTACCCGCAGGAGTATATGGAAGATATGAAAGATAAGTTAAATGTTTTATATGAAGACAATCATATAATTGTAGTTGTAAAACCAAAGAATATATTATCTCAAAGTGATATTACTGGAGATATAGATATGTTATCTTTAGTAAAAAAATATATAAAAGAAAAATATAACAAACCAGGTAATGTATACGTAGGATTAGTACATAGACTAGATAGGCCAACTGGAGGAATAATGGTGTTTGCAAGAACAAGTAAAGCTGCAAATAGATTATCAGAACAAATAAAAAAGAGCAAAGTAAAAAAATTCTATTTAGCAGTAATACCTAATTTTAAAAATAAAAAAGGAGAGTATACAGACTATCTAAAAAAAGAAAGTAATGGTAACACAATAGTAACAAATAAAGAAGAAGGTAAATACTCACACCTACAATATGAACTAATTAAAGAAAAAAACAATCTAAGCCTGGTAGCAATAGAACTTATTACAGGAAGACACCACCAAATAAGAGTTCAATTTGCTTCACATGGGTATCCGTTATATGGAGATCAAAGATATGGTAAAGAAGATAAGAATCAGCTTGCACTTTTTTGCTATAAACTTGAGTTTGTACATCCAGTAAAAAAAGAAAAGATGAGTTTTATAAAATATCCTGATTATGGAGTATTTAAAGAGTTTAAGGAGTGTTTCAATGAAGAAAAATAAAGAAGAAATAAATATGAAAAAAGTAGTTGTTGAAACAATACTAATTCCATTATGTGTTGTATATCTATATTACATGGCAATGCATAATCACTCAAAAGTAAATATGATTTTCTTATATGGAATTACACTAATAGCATGTTTTGAAATGATAATAAAATACGCACATGAAGTGTATGTATATGAAAACAAATATAATTATTTAAAAGTTATATGTATTATAATTAGTGTTTTACTAATAATATCAGTATTTCTAAACATTTTTCTAAAGTATAAAGCAATATTATACACATTTATATCACTACTAATTATCTTACTTATATATTTGTTATTATACTCAGCAAAGAATATAAAAAAGATGATAAAGGAAGAAGGAGTACTATATAAGAACACTTTTTCAGCGTTTTTTTCGCTAATAGAATTTGGCATTATTTTGATAGGAATTATTATATATTTATAATAGTTCTTTTTTAATGAAAAAAAAGTAAAAAAAATGGGATTTTTTGCTTGCAAAATATAAGGAAAAAAAGTATAATTAATATATAAGTAATAATAGAAAATGGAAGTACGTGTACTGTTACTGTTTAATAATAGAAAGTAGTGAGAATATGGGTAAAGAATCAAAACAAAGAATTAAGTATTTAGCCTTCGGAATCCTTGGTATGATTTCATTAATCGCAGGGGTTTCTTTTGCTGTGTTTTCAGCAAGTATATCAGGAAGGGAAGTACAAACAATAAACACAGGATGTTTGAAAGTAGAGATGACAGATAATGGACAGCTTAATTTAACAAATGCATATCCAGTAACAGATAGTGAAGGATTAACAAGCAACCCATATGTGTACACAATAACAAATACATGCACAGCAGATGCGTATTATGAAGCAACACTAAACGTAATG
>JAFRUZ010000007.1 GCA_017438635.1 Bacilli bacterium
TCCCTCCCACTCCGCCATTAGATAAATAAGAGCAAAAGATGCTCTTTTTTTTGTTTTTTACTTTAAAATATGGTATTTCGTGGTATAATTTAGTTGTGATATCATGAAAAAGAGGAATAAAGGAATTGAAATAGCGTGTTTAGTAGTATTTATAATCTGTGCTATATCTTGTTTAGCATGGTTTGTTTTGTATGCCTATTTAGCAGTTCCTGAAATTGCTTTAAAAGGAGAAGATGAAATAACAATTCCCTTAAATGGTAGTTATGAAGAACAGGGAGCAATTGCTAAATTAGATAATAAAGATGTCACTGACAGAATAAAAATAGATAATCCACTTGATACCAATAAAGTAGGAGATTATATTATAAAATATTCAATTACTAATACAAAAGGTAAGAAAGAACAAGTTGTTACTCGAAGAGTAAAAGTAAGAGAAAGTGAAAAACCAACAATAATACTAAATAATAAAAGTAACATGACTGTACAGTACGGTTCTACATATAAAGATCCAGGATATACAGCAAATGATAATTACGATGGTAATATAACAGATAGGGTTGAAATACAAGGTGAAGTAGATACAAAACAAATAGGAACATATAAACTTTATTACACAGTAACTGATTCTTCTGAAAATAGTGTAACAGTTATTAGAACAGTAAAAGTAATCGATACAAAAGGACCAAAATTAACACTAAATGGCAAATCTTATACGATAGTCTCCCTTAATGGCACGTATAAAGAAAGAGGTTGTAAGGCTATAGACGAACATGATGGTGATATAAGTGATAAAGTAAAAGCAACAGGCAGGGTCAATACTAGAGTTGCAGGTTACTATACAGTTAATTATACTGTAAAAGATTCATTTGGTAATACTTCTACAGCATCTAGAAAAGTTCAAGTAGGAACTCAAGAAGACATAGATAATGCTAATCATATTCTAATATCTATAAATGAACAAAGATTATGGTTCTATCAAAATGGAATATTACAATTATCAGCTAATGTAGTTACTGGAACAAGAGGAGTAAATGATACACCAAGAGGATCATTCAGAATACAAGGAAAAGCTCAAAATATATATTTAAGAGGCCCAGACTATGAAAGTTTTGTTAATTACTGGATGCCTATATATGGTGATATTGGAATGCATGATGCTTCATGGAGAAGTACTTTCGGTGGATATATTTATCAAACATCTGGTTCTCATGGATGTATAAATTTACCATATTATGTAGCAGAAAATTTATACTATAATGCTCCAATAGGAATATTAGTAAAAGTAGTGTAATATAAAAAAGTTATAATTATTTATAACTTTTTTTTGTTAAAATAAAAATTTATTAATAATATTTATTAGATATACTGACATATAAAACTTTTTGTGATATAATCTAGTCAATTGGAACTATTGTGTAGGGGAGTGAGTGTTATGAAAGTTTGTAAAAAATGTAAAACACATGTTGCAAACAAAGCAAAAATTTGTAAAAAATGTGGAGCAGATGTATCCAAAGCAAAAATAATTACAAGTTCTAGTACTGCGTCAAAAAATAAAAAGACTGCTACTAAACCAAAAACAACATCTAAAGTACAACAAAAAAACACTCCGATAGCAGACACAAAATCAAAAACAAAAGACAAAGTCGTTGTAACAACTAAACAAACTAAAAAGCAAACAACAACCAAGAAACAAACTCCAACTAAAAAACAAACCCAAGCAGTAGAAAAGAAAACAACAACAGCAAAGCCAAAAACAACTGCAGCAACTAAAACAACTAAGAAAAAAGCACCTGTAAAGGCAACAACCAAGAAACAAACAACTAATAAAAAATCAAAGACAAACAAACAACAAGTAAGCAAATCAAAAAGGGCTTTTTCTAAAACACTTAGTACAACAAAAAAAGGTGGACAAAAAACTTGGAATATTTTAAAAGCAGCATTTGTATATCTTGGAATTGAATTGTTCCAAAGTTTAAAGACAACAGGAGGAATCCTTTTAGATATATTAAAAACTACAGGAAAAGGAATAAAAAGAACACATGCTAAAGTAAAAAAAATACAAGAAAATAGACCTAAAAAGAATAAAGAAGAAAAATACGTAACATACAAAATAGAAGAATATGTAGAACCAAAACCAGCAAAAAAAGAAAAGAAAGAAGTACCAAGAAAGAAAAGAATAATAAAATATGCTATTATTTCTTTATTCATAGTTTCTGTTTCATTAGGATTGTATCTCGTAGGTCAAGAAATATATAAAGACATTGCAGGAACTACTAACAAAATTGTAGTTACAGAAAAGGCTACTAGAGAAAAAGTTTTTAGTATGGAAGACATAATTACATACAATAATGTTGATTATAAAGTAGTAAAAATTGAAACATCTAAAGGTAATAGTTATAAATCACCAAAAGCAGGTCATCAGTTTTTAATAGTAACAGTTTATATTAAAAACAACACAGGAGGTAAAGTTCGATATAGTTATGAAAACTGGACGATGTCGAATAGCAAAGGTGAAGAAAAGAAAAGAATATTTAGTTCAATAAATGTAGATACTGCTTTATACTCTGGTGAATTAGTAATCGGAGGAATAAAAACTGGATCAATGGTTTTTGAACAACCAATAAATGACCCTAAGTTAAAAATGAATTTCTATGAACTAAAAAAAGATGACGATGGTAACGAAGTAATAGATGAAGCAAAAAGAGTATTTTCTATAAGCGTTAAGGTTCCAAGCAAAAAAGCAAAACAAGCAAAAGAAAGTACAAAAAGTGAAGATGTTAAAGTAGTAAAAACAAATACTAAGAATAAGAGTTAATCCCTTATTCTTTTTTATGTAAAGAAAAAATAAAAAAAGAATAAATTTATGTACAAAACAACATAAATATGCTAGAATTAAAATAGCATAGGGGCGTGGCTAAATGAAAGTGATAAATTTTTTTGTGAAGTTTATTTCTAGCCTGTTCATAATAGCTTTTGGATTACTATGCATAGTTGCTGCAATTTTTCTTCTTGTTCGCAATATGACTAGTCAAGAAAGTATAACAAACTACGTTAAAAATGCAAATATTTTTGATTATTCGGCTAACGAAGTTTTATCAGATACAAAAGGAAATACATTAAGGCAAACTATTAAAGATGATTTATTAGTTTTAGAAGTACCATCTTTAATAGTAGATGAAGTCATAGATAGTGAAGAGTTAGATATGTTAATTAGTGATTATGTATATGATTATTTACAATACATTATATATGATGCTAATAAACCAGTCTTTCCAAGCCAAGGTATTTTGAACATTTTAATAGAGAAATATAGTTCACGAGAAGGAAAGATTCTAAGTGGAAAGCAAAGAGAAGAAGTATTAAATTATATTAAACTATTGGGTAATAAAATAGACCAAGGTTTACTAGATCAAAGTGAAGTTAATGAGATGATAAGTTTAAATATCATCAAAAAAATAGCAACAGTGTTTTCATCAGAATATACCTTAATAGTTATAGGAATTATACTAACTATCTTGATAGCAATAATAACTATATGTTTAGGAAGTATAAAAAAAGCCATTAATTGGTGTAGCAAGATGGCGATGTTAGATGGAGTGCTGTTAATAATAGCAAGTTTCGTGGAGGTGAGAGTATTGATTATGTATTTTAATAGTCAAGGATTAATAGATAGTTTGGCCATTTCAATTGTGGAAAATGGATTTCAAAACATGCTTGTTTATGGAATTGTTCTAATAGTTATAGGAATAGTTTTCATGACAATAAGCGGTTTATCGTTAAAAAAGGCTTCTAAAACTTTATCACACAATGTAGAAAAAGAATCAAAGAAACCAGTAATAAAAGAAAATGAAAAACTTCAAGCTATTGTAGATGAAGAAAAAGAAGTGGCAGATAATAAACCACAAGAAATAAAAGAAGAGCCAAAGAAAGAAAATAATAACAACCAAAATAATAATCAACCTAAAAAAGAAGAACAACCAAAACAAGAAAATAAATCACAAGAAGTGAAAGAAGAGCCAAAGAAAGAAAATAATAACAATCAAAATAATAATCAACCTAAAAAAGAGGAAACTCCAAAACAAGAAAATAAACCACAAGAAGTAAAGGAAGAGCCAAAGAAAGAAAATAGTAACAACCAAAATAATAATCAACCTAAAAAAGAAGAAACTCCAAAACAAGAAAATAAACCACAAGAAGTAAAGGAAGAGCCAAAGAAAGAAAATAATAACAACCAAAATAATAATCAACCTAAAAAAGAAGAAACTCCAAAACAAGAAAATAAACCACAAGAAGTAAAAGAAGAGCCAAAGAAAGAAAATAATAACAATCAAAATAATAATCAACCTAAAAAAGAGGAAGGTCCAAAACAAGAAAATAAACCACAAGAAATAAAAGAAGAACCCAAAAAAGAAAACAACAATCTAGAAATAAAACCTCTACAAGAAGCTGAAATTAATCTTGTATTACCTTTAAAAGGAGAAGAAATAGAAGTTAATCACAACGAACAAGAAGAGGAAGAAGATATCGAAATATTATAATAACCCTTAATGGGTTATTTTTTTGTATAAAAAATAGAGAAATAATTCTCTATTTATAAGTTTCTTTTTGTAATTTCGAAATATTATCATGCATTATTGATAAATAATCGTCTTTATTCTTTTCATCTTTTTCAGATATTGTATCAAGAGTTCTAAATCTTAATTCATTTATATTATAAGCATCTTTTAGTTTAGAAACGATATCTTTATTACCAGAGTGTTCCATTACAAATACATAACTAAGTTTTCCTCTTGAATATAAATCTTTGGCAAGAGCTATATTATTTGGCTTTTCTTTACCATTTTCTGTTAGATTAATAACATCATAACCATATTTCTTTAAGAAATTTAATGATTCATCTTCAACTACAATTTTATTATTAACTGCATTTTCAGCAGTCTTTTTAAACTCAGTTTCGATTTCAGTAATATCAACTTTTAATAAAACATACTTTGCTTCAATTTGTTCTTTTATATAGTCAGAAATAATATAATCTTTAAGTTCATTTTTTATGTTTTGCCCAATCATTAAAATATTCGAAGGATTAAGCCATATATCAGAAGACTTATAAGTAGTATCAAGTCCATATGCAGCATCTATTATTTTTAACCTCTTATTATAATTAAGCATCTTAGTAGCATAATCACTTTCGTTTGACTCACCATTATATATAAATAAATCATATTGTGAAAAATCTTTAAGCTGCTTATTAGTCATCGTATAATTTGAAGATATTGAATCTCTTGGATATACACTCTTAATTTGTGAATAATCACCATATAATCTATTAGTTACATACTCAATAGGATATATAGTAGTAACAATTTTGATATCTTCCATACGATCTCGTTTAAGACATCCAGTAGTTAATAAAACAATAATTAATAGCGTTAAAATACTAAATTTTTTCATTTTAAATCCTCCTTAATCGGTACTGGATCATAACCAGTAGAACCAAATGGGTGGCATCGTAATAACCTTTTTATTCCTAATTTTAATCCTTTTAAAGCACCATATGTAGTTATAGATTCTTTCATATACTCTGAACAAGTTGGAGTAAATCTACACTTATTATGCCAAGGACCTGGTATTTTTTGATATAGATCTATCAATGATAGCAAAATTTTTTTCAAGTGCACCACCAATAACATTTTACTATTAATTTGTAAATTTATCAATTAAAACAGTACTATTTTTGTTGAAATTATGATATATTTGTATTGGTGAGTGAAATGGAAGAACTATTTAAAAAACTAAACATATCTCCAAAAAATAAAGAATTATATAAGCAGGCATTTATACATACTTCATATGCTTATGAAAACAATTTAGACTATTCATACGAAACATTAGAGTTTTTAGGAGATGCCATTTTAGAGTTAGCAGTATCTGATTATTTATATAGAGAAAATAAATTTCATGAAGGAGATATGACAAAACTAAGAGCTAGTTATGTATGTGAAAATGCTTTATATGAATATGCTACAGATTTAGAATTCAATAAACTTGTAATGTTAGGAAAAGGAGAACTAAACACTGGTGGTAATTATAAAAAAGCTATCTTAGCAGATATCTTTGAAGCATTTATTGCTGCAATATATTTAGATTTAGGTTATGAAAAAGCTAAACAAGTAGTATTAGATATTATTATCCCTTATGTTGAAAATAAAGAGGTAATGTTCTTTAGCGATTATAAATCTGAACTTCAAGAAGCTGTTCAAGATGTTCAAAGAGAACTAACATATGAGTTAGTTAATGAAAGTGGGCCAGCACATGATAAACAATTCGAAATGGCTGTTAAAATTGATAATATAGTATATGGAACTGGAGAAGGGCATACTAAAAAAGAAGCAGAACAAGAAGCTGCTAAAAGTGCTTTAACAAAACTAGTAAAAGATGAATAACAAGGCAATAGCCTTGTTTTTTTTGTATAAAAAAATAAAAAAAAAATCATAATAAAACTGGAGGAAATATATGGATATCAATAAATATCAAACAATTGTTAAAAAGAATACCCCAAAAGAAAACAGAGTAGGTAATTTATTAATATCTTTTTTTGTGGGCGGAATTCTTGGAGCATTAGCTAATTTTATTATAGAGTCATATAAATATATTTTTCACATATCAACAAAAGAAGCAAGTGGACATATGTTAGTAACTTTTATATTTATAACGTGTTTACTTACAGGACTAGGGGTATTTGATGATTTAGTAAAAAAAGGGAAGATGGGATTAATAATACCAATAACAGGATTTGCTCACTCTATGCAAAGTTCCATACTTGATTATAAAAAAGAAGGTTTAGTATATGGCTTTGGCTCAAATATTTTTAAATTAGCAGGTTCTGTTATTTTATATGGAGTAGTATCAGCTTATACATTTGGACTTATTAGATTTTTAATATTCGGAGGATAATATGACAGAAAAACTAAGTAATGTATACGTAGAAGAAACAGCTTTAGTAGCAGGCCCTCTTGAAAAAGAAGGACCATTAAAAGAATACTTTGACAAGACATATGATGATTATAATTTAAAAGAGTCTTTAGAACTATCAGAAGTACAAATGAATAAAGATGTCCTAGATATAATTCTAAAGAAAACAAACCAAGAAGAAAAAGATATAGATCTAATAGTAGCAGGTGATCTTTTAAATCAACTTTGTGCAACGAGTTATGCTATAAAAGATTTAAATAGACCTTATCTTGGAGTATTTTCAGCATGTGCAACAAGTATGGAGAGCGTTATAATTGCTTCGAAAATGATAGACAAAGAAAAAGAACAAAAAAGAGCAATATGTCTGACAAGTTCTCACAATTTGACTTCAGAAAAACAGTTTAGAAATCCTACAGAATATGGTTATACAAAGCCAAAAACAGCAACTTTTACATCTACTGGAGCAGCAGCAATAATGTTAACTAATAAAAAAACAAATATAAAAGTAACAAGTTATACAATTGGTACAATAGAAGACTTAAATCAAAAAGATGTAAATAATATGGGAGCAGTAATGGCTCCAGCAGCAGCTGATACAATATTTAAGCATTTAACTAATCTTAAAATAACACCTGATTATTACGATTTAATTTTAACAGGAGATTTAGGAATATATGGAAAAGAAATACTAAAAGATTATATGAAACAAAACTACAATATAACTCTTAATAATTATAATGATTGTGGTGCTATGTTATATGACATGAATAGGCAAAAAGAAATAACTGCAGGAGGTTCAGGGCCAGTATGTAGTTGTTTAGTAAACTATGGATATATTTATAACATGTTAAAAGAAAAAAATATAAAAAAAGTGTTACTAGTAACAACAGGAGCACTGTTCTCGCCAACATTTCTTTTTCAAAAACAAAGTATTCTATCCATAGCACATGCAGTTAGTCTGGAGGCAGGAAAATGACATATTTATTATCATTTATATTCTGCGGAATGCTATGTTTAATTGCTCAAGTCATAATAGATAATACAAAACTATCCGCAGGTCATATAACAAGCATGTTCGTAGTAATTGGCGCAGCATTAGATATATTTGATATATATGATAAAATAATAGACTGTGTCGGAGGAGGAGCTCTTCTTCCAATTACCAGTTTTGGACACTCTTTAATCCATGCCTCATTAGAACAAGGAATGGAATCAGGTTTCTTTGGACTAGCAGTAGGCATGTTTAATATAACAGCAACAGGAATAACTGCAGCAATAGTAATAAGTTTCTTTGTTGCTTTAGTATTTAGACCTAAAAACTAGGTCTTTTATTATAGTGTAAAGTTATCGAAAAACGATAAAAATATATTGACAAACAAAAACAGTAGATATATATTAGTATTGAAAGGAAGTGATTGTGTGGAGGTTACAGGAAAAATGGGCTTAGGTAAAATATTAAAAATCCTTCTAATAGTAGGATTTATTATAAGTATACCTACAATAATAGCATCACCAATGTTACTTCACCATACAAGAAATAGTACATACTCTATGATAATAATTTATCCAAATGGAGTACTTATGTTAGCCATGATATACCAGTTTATAAAACTATTTAAATCATTAGAAAAGAATGAGCCATTTACATTTGAAAATGTAGATATTTTACAAAGAACAAGTATAATATCGTTAGTAATGAGTATACTTTGGTTAATTGATTTATTATTTATGATTCTTATCATGAAAAATACATATATCAATTATGTACTAGTTATATCATTTTTATCACTACTTTTCTTTGGGGTAGCAATAGCACTATATATTTTAAAAGAATTAATGTTTCAAGCTACTAAGTATAAAGAAGAAAACGATTTAACAATATAGGTGATAATATGATAGTAGTTAATTTAGATGTAATGATGGCAAAAAGAAAAATGTCTTTAAGTGATCTTGCAGACAAAATTGGTATAACAAAAGCAAACTTATCTATACTTAAAACAGGTAAAGGTAAAGCTATAAGATTTTCAACACTTCAAAGAATATGCGAAATTCTAGAATGTACACCCGGTGATATATTAGAATATAGAAAGGAGAAGTAATATGAAAAACTATATACTATATATATTCTTATTCACAGTTTTACACTCTATATTATTTTTTAACAGATTATTTGCATTAAATGTAATACTGTTTATAATTCCACTTTTAGTATTTTTAGTAATTATATTAAAACAAAATAAAAAAATAAAGAATAAATGGGGACTATTATTTATAATACCAATAGTATTATTATCAGCAAGTTTCTTTATATATGATAATGAAACTATTAAAACATTTAACATTTTATTTATACCTGGATTAATACTGATGATGTATATTTACACAATAGAACCAACATATAAAATACCAGAGTTTATAAAAAATGTAATGTATCTAATATTTGAACCACTTAATTGTGTTAATAAACTATATAATTTAGTAGGTCTAGAATTAACCAAACTATTCAAAATATCAGATACAGATAAAAAAAGAATAAAATCTTTCTTAATAGTAATTCCTATAGTAATTATTGTTATATTACTATTAAGTAATGCAGATATGATTTTTGGTAACATGTTCCATGGATTTGTAGATATATTCAAAAATATAAAAATAGACCATATTTTAGGAAGAATACTAAGAGGCTTTATTTTCTTTACTTATCTTGGAGCAGTTATAAATTATATAATATTTAACTATAAAGGTGAAAAAATAAAAGAAACAAAACCTTTTAAAGTTGATAATTATACAATAAAACTATTGTTAACAAGTTTAAATGTTATATATTTATTATTTGACTTTATTCAAATAAAATCACTAATGTTACATCAAGTAGCAAAAAATATAAACTATGCACAATATGCCAGAAGTGGTTTCTTTGAATTAATGGCTATATCATTTATAAACTTAGTAATTATTCTTGTTTCAAAACACACAAAAGAAGAAACAAAATACAGTAAAGTAATGAGTATTGTTATGGTACTATTAACATTAATAATTATTATCTCTTCTGCCTTTAGAATGCATATGTATGAAAGTGCATATGGTTATACAGAACTAAGATTATTAGTATATGTATCACTTATAACAGAAATTATTTTACTAATCCCTACAATAGCTTATATATTAAACACTAAAGTTAATATATTTAAGCATTATATGATTATATTAGTAACTGTTTATACAATACTTGCTTTAACACCATTAGATTATATTATTGCAAATAACAATATAAATAGATACTATGATAAAGGTAAAATAGACATAGAATACTTAGAAAACTATAACTGTGATAATGTCCCATTATTAATAGAATTACACAATAAAACAGATGATATAAAACTAAAAAATGACATAGCAGACTATTTACAAACAAATGAATTCTGCAGTGTAGGTGATTTTAGAGAATACAACATCTCAAGAGTAAAAGCAAATGAAGAAATAAAAAAATTAATAAATAAAGTGTTCACTTAGAACACTTTTTATATGTATAAATGTTTGAAAAACAATGTAAATATGATATAATTAACTTGTTTAAGGTGATTGTATGGAGTACAAATTTAAAACTAATGAATTTGAAGGACCACTTGATTTATTATTGCATTTAGTTAAACAGTCAGAAATGGATATTATGGATATTGAAATAGTAAAACTTACAGATCA
This sequence comes from Bacilli bacterium, assembly GCA_017438635.1. GTDB lineage: Bacteria > Bacillota_I > Bacilli_A > RF39 > UBA660 > UMGS1449. The sequence goes on from JAFRUZ010000007.1 coordinate 10,675, forward strand.
ATATCTAGAATACATAAATACTATGGAAAAGTTTAATTTAAATGTTGCATCAGAGTATTTAGTCTTAGCTGCTAATCTTACATACTTAAAATCAAAAGCACTTCTTCCAAAACAAGAAGTAGAAGAAGAAGTAGAAGATGGTTTCTTTGAAACAAAAGAAGAATTAGAACAAAGATTACTTGAATATAAAAGATATAAAGAAGTAACTAGTGCCTTTAAAGTTTTAGAAGATGCAAGAAGTGATATTCATACAAAAACTCCTTCTAGTTTAAGAGAGTATAAAGGAGACAATATAGCTTTATCTGATGATGTAACAATTAATGATTTAGTAGATGCATTTAAAAAATACCTTGAACGCAAAGAGTTAAATAAACCAATAAACACAAAAGTAACTACTAGAGAAATATCAATAAAAGAAAGAAGAAGTTCAATAAGAAATATTTTAAAAGAAAGAAAAAGAGTAGAGTTCTTTGATCTTTTTGAAGACTTTTCAAGACCATACGTAGTAGTAACATTTTTATCAGTACTTGAAATGGCTAAAGAAAGGGAACTTATAATAAAACAAGAAAACAATTTCGAAAAAATATATTGTGAGGCGATACGATGAAAGCAGTACTTGAAGGACTTCTTTTCCTAGTTGGAGAAGATGGAATAGATTTAGAAACAATTTGTAATGTGTTAGAAATAGATAAAGAGCAAGGCTCAAAACTAATAGAAGAATTATCAAATGATTATCAAAGCAAAGAAAGAGGAATAATCATAAAAAAATTTGGACATCTTTACAAACTTACGACTAAAAAAGAACACAAAGAATACTACAACAAATTAGCGGATCTTCCTAATATTAGAAACCTATCACAATCTTCTCTTGAAACATTGGCTATAATCGCGTATAATGAACCTATAACTCGCGTTGAAGTAGATGAGTTAAGAGGAGTTAATTCTTCACAAATAATCAGAAATTTAGTAGCAAAAGATTTTATTAAAGTAGTAGGAAAAAGTGATAAACTAGGTAGACCTAATCTTTACGGAATTACTGATGAGTTTTTAGATTATTTTGGGCTTGAATCAAAGAAAGATTTACCAAGTATTGAAGAAATGAATTTTGATAAAGATGATATTGATTTATATGATACAAGATACAAAGAAGAAATAGAAGAGTTATAACTCTTTTAATGCCTGTGTGGCGGAACTGGTAGACGCGCTGGACTCAAAATCCAGTGGAGTAACATCCGTGTGGGTTCGAGTCCCACCACAGGCACCAATATAAAAACAAACACTAATAAAAATAGTGTTTTTTTTATTGAAATACTAGACTAAAATAATAAAAAATATGTATAATTGAATTAGAAAGGAGATAAAGATGAAAAAGTATATTTGTGAATTCGTAGGAACCTTTGTACTAACACTAGTAGGTTGTGGAGTTGCTGTTGTAACAGGAGCGAATGTTGTAGCTACATCTTTAGCATTTGGGCTTACAATAGTAGCAATGGCATATTCTATCGGTAATGTTTCTGGATGTCATATTAATCCTGCAGTATCACTATCTATGTTAATGACAAAAAAGATGACTTTAAAAGAATTTGCTTTCTATGTAGTAGCACAAATACTTGGAGCAATTGCAGCAGCAGCAGTTCTTGGAGTACTACTATCAAGCTTTAAAGCTCTAGGAGCTAATACATATGGAGCAGATGGACAACTTGCTACTAATGTTTGGATAGCACTTTTAGTAGAATGTATACTAACCTTTATCTTTGTAACTGCAATTCTTGGAGTAACTTCTAAAAAAGAAAACAATGCAGTTGCAGGATTAGTAATTGGTCTTACTTTAACATTAGTACACTTACTAGGTATAAGTTTTACTGGTACTAGTGTAAATCCTGCTAGAAGTTTAGGCCCTGCAATTCTTATGTGCGGCACAGCTTTAAAACAAGTTTGGGTATTCGTTGTAGCACCGCTTGTTGGAGCAACACTTGCAAGTTTGTTTTACAAAGGTGTTCTTAAAGAAAAATAATCATTATAAATACTGACATCTTATTGATCTTACTATGAGACTATATATTAAACTATATAGTCTTTCTGCTGAAATAGCTCAGTAGGTAGAGCAATTCACTCGTAATGAATAGGTCGCAGGTTCGACTCCTGTTTTCAGCACCATTATAAAAATAACAATCTTTGATTGTTTTTTTTGTGTCAAATAATAGTTAATTTATCGTTAGCTATATTAATTTTATTAATTTTATTATATATTATATATGGTGATAGTAGTGAAAAAGAAGTTATTGATAGTTTTAATTACCATCTTATTGATCATGACAGGATGTTCTAAAAAGAAAGATACTTTAATACTAGCAACTGAAGCAGGTTTTGCACCATATGAATACTATGATAATGGAAATATTGTAGGAATAGATATTGATATTGTAAAAGCCATTGCTGAAGAAATGAACGTAGACTTAGAAATAAAAGATATAGCATTTGATTCTATTATCAGTGAAATCAAGACAGAAAAAAGTGATATTGGAGCAGCAGGTATCAGTTATACTGAAGAAAGAGCAAAAGAAGTTGATTTTACGATAGACTATATGGAATCAAGACAAGTTATAATAACAAGAGTTGGTAGTATTATTACAAATCCAAATGATCTAGTTAATGTTAAAGCAGCAGTACAATTAGGTAGTGTTGCAGATAGTTATTTAACTGAGAATTATCCAACTGTTGAAATAGTAAGAGAAAAGAAATTCTTAGCGGCAATTCAAGATTTAAAAGATTCAAAAGTTGATTGCGTAGTAATGGATGAAATTCCTGCTAAAGAACTTATCTCTAGTGATTTAAACATACTAGAAGAACCAGTAACTACTGATCATTATGGAATGATTGTTAAAAAAGGTAATACAGAACTTTTAAATACAGCTAACAGAGTTATACAAAGATTAAAAGATGATGGAACAATTGATGAAATAATGTTAAAACATATGGGGGTAAAAAAAGAAGTAAAAACCAAAAATGGCATATATGATAAATTCTATTATAGTGTAATCTATGATGGAAGATATAAGTATATTATTACAGGTTTAGAACACACTCTTATGATTGCATTAGGAGCCGTAGTTTTAGGAGTATTCCTTGGAGGCATCACAGCAGTATTTAGAAATATATACGATAATACCAAGAAATTAAAATTACTTAATATACTAGCAAAAACATATGTTACAGTTATACGTGGAACACCTTCGATACTACAATTGATGATTATCTATTATGTCATCTTTAAAGCCACTAACGTCAATACAGTTTTAGTAGGTATTCTATCATTTGGTATTAATAGTGGTGCTTATGTTGCAGAAATAATACGAGCTGGAATAAATTCTGTTGACAAAGGACAAGTAGAAGCAGGGTATGCACTAGGACTTAAGTATTCACAAGTAATGGGCAAAATTGTTATACCAGAAGCTATAAAGAATATCTTGCCGGCACTAGGTAATGAATTTATAACATTAGTAAAAGAAACATCAATTGGTGCTTATATAGGTATCATGGAACTTACTAAAGCATCCGATATAATAGCCTCTAGAACATATGATTATTTCTTCCCATTATTCATAATAGCACTTATATACTTAATGATTACATTAATACTTACTAAGTTATTTAGTATTATGGAGGTGAAGTTGAATCATGCTAGAGATTAAAAATTTAAAAAAGAACTTTGGAGATAAAAAAGTTTTAAAGGGAATTAATTTAAAAGTAAATGAAGGGGATATAATAGGTATTATAGGGCCATCCGGATGTGGAAAATCAACACTTTTAAGATGTATCAATTTACTTGAAAAACCTACAGAAGGAGCAATAATTTATAAAGGTGATGATTTAGTCGATAATAAAAATCTTAATATTACAAGAAGAAAAATAGGAATGGTGTTTCAACAGTTTAATCTATTTAATAACATGACAGTTCTAGAGAACATAACTCTTGCACCAACTCTTCTTAATGTAATGAGTAAAGAAGAAGCAACAAAAGAAGCACTAAGATTACTGAGTAAAATTGATCTAAAAGATAAAGCTAATTTTTATCCTAGTGAACTATCTGGAGGCCAAAAACAAAGAGTAGCTATTGTCAGAACTTTAATCATGAAACCTGAAATAATACTATTTGATGAACCAACTTCTGCACTAGACCCAGAAATGATAGGAGAAGTTACTAACCTAATGAGAAAAATTGCCGAAAATGGTATGACGATGTTAATTGTTTCTCATGAGATGAACTTTATTAAAAATTTCTGTACAAGAGTTATATTTATGAGTGAAGGCCATATAATAGAAGAAGGTAGTAGTAAAGATATATTTGATAACCCTAAAAATGATAAATTAATTAGTTTCTTATCAAAAATAAAAAATATTTAAAGTACACATTTAGTGTACTTTTTTATATACAGGTATAAACTAACATATTTTCCTTATAATAATAATAATGGAGGTAATTATGAAAGAAAATATAAATGCATTAGATGAAATTCATAAGGGAGCATGTATGGGAAAAGATGCAATAAGTTTTGTGCTTGATAAAGTAGAAGATAAAGAACTAATAAAGGAACTAAAAAAAGAGTATAAAGATTATCAAACTATAGAAGATAAAATAGACAAAATATACTCAAAATATAGTGATGGAGATCCTCATAGTACAAACGCCATGACTAAAGCAATGACATGGTCTGGTATAGAAATGAAAACTATGACAGATAAAACAACATCAAAAATTGCTGAACTTCTTTTACAAGGTGTAAATATGGGCATCATAGAAGGAAGAAAAATTCTCAACAAAAAAGAACTCAACAATGAAGTTCATAGTATTGCTTCTACATATGTTGCAATGCAAGAAAAAAGTGTTGAAGCCTTAAAAAAATTTTTATAAAAATAACATGACTGTCAAATTTTTGTAAAACAAAAATAATTTAAAAAAAGATATTGACATATAAAAATAAGTGTAGTATATTAAAATCACTTAATAGAGTATGCGATTAATACTAGTGAATCTGTGTATACTTATTCATTAATATTTCTAATCATATTTTGTTATATGAAGATGCATTTATCTCTGATGCCTTTTTAATAAAAAAGGTCCTATAGTCTATTAAGTATATGATCATATGGAGAAAGAAAACTCCAATATAGGCGGAATTATTTTCGACTAAGGTAATTAACCGATCAAACTAGGAATAGCGACTTGTCATCGTTATTTTTTTTTGACTAAAAATATTTACATATAACTCAGAATTTTATATAATAAATATGGATATTAAGATAGTATAATGCAAAATGCAACAGCATAATCTCCATCATATGATAATGATAGTTTTATTTTAATATCATCGTGATTTATTATATGGGGCAAAGGTTTCCCGTCAGGCGCTTTCAAAATTTCAATTTCGTTAAATTCATAATTAACGCCTACTGCTTTAAGAATTGCTTCTTTTGCAGCAAATCTTGTAGCATAGAAATACTTTGGATTTTTGAAATTTTTAGCAAGTTTAAGTTCATCATTAGTGTAAACTTTCGTCAGAAAACTGGGACTGTTTTCTATAACGTTTTCCAATCTTTTGACACTGACTATATCAGTTCCTATATCATAAATCATATTAATCACCAATAAAAGTATAACACACTTTTATTAGAAAGGAGAATCTATGAAAGAAGAAATTTTGCAAAAGCTTATTGAAAAGACAGCAGCAGCATTACAAACTGATCCTAGTACTTTATCACCATCAACAAATATTAAAACAGATGTAGATTTAAAAAGTCTAGAACTTGCAGGTATTATTTCACAAATTGAAGAAGAATATGATTGCTTTATTAAATACACAGAATTAATGCATGCAGAAACTATAGAAGAAGCTGCAGAAATAATTGCAAAACAAATTGGATAAGAAGGGAGAAAAAATGAGTAAAAAACCAATTGAAAATGAATTGGCATTACCAAAAGAAATGCCAAAAAGAGACGAAAAAATCGTCAATATCAAATATCCTGATGGTACTAATTGTGATGTAATATTTACAAAAATGACACAACCAATACCAAAAGAAAAACTTGCAGGACTACCAAGAGAAGAAATGATGAACTATTGTGTAGAAGTTCCTATTGAAACAACTGAATATTATGTAGATGATGAAGAAAAAATACTTTGTCTACACGATCAACCAGTAAAAATGCGTGATGGTGTAACTATTTATGCCGATATCTATATGCCAAAAACGGCTTTAAAAGAACCAATTCCACTAATTATAAGTTGGTCATTCTTTGGAAAACAACCATGGCACCAACCTGTACAAATATTTAGACCAATGGGGGTACCAACTGGAACAGTATCTGAAGTATGTAAATTTGAGTCATCTGATCCTATGTTTTGGTGCTACCATGGATATGCTGTTGCAAATGTTGATCCTCGTGGTATTGGAAACTCTGAAGGAGATCAACAACAATTTGGTACACAAGAAGGCCGAGATGGATATGACTTTATCGAATGGGCTGCAGAACAAAAATGGTGTAATGGTAAAGTAGCTATGTTCGGTAACTCAGGAGTAGCAATGTGTCAATGGAGAATAGCAGCAGAATGTCCACCACATTTAGTATGTATTGCACCTTGGGAAGCAACAGGAGATCAATACCGTGAAAGTATTATGGAAGGTGGTATTCCAGGATTTTTTGGAGGTTCAATTGTAATTGCTGCACAAGGTAAGGGATATATTGATAATACAGTAGCAATGTCTAAAAAAGAGCCATTTGTTACAAGCCCATATTGGCAAGATAAAATTCCAAAATATGAAAATATAAAAATACCAGTATATACAACATGTAACTGGAACCATTTCCATTTAAGAGGATCTTGGGAAGGATTTAAAAATATTTCTTCAAATAAAAAATGGATGAGATGCCACCAAAAATTTGAATGGCCTGATACTTACGATCCAAAAATGTTATTAGACTGCAAACTATTCTTTGATCGTTATTTAAAGAATATTCATAATGGTTGGGAATTAACACCAAGAATTCGTATGGAAGTTATGGATGCATTTGAATATCCATATCAAACAGATAGACCAGAAAACGAATGGCCATTAGCACGTACTAAATATAAGAAATTATATTTAAATGCTAGTACACACAAAATGGGAGACGCTCCGGTTAAAAACACTGCAGAAGTATCTTATGATGGAGCAACTGGTGAGACAGTATTTGATTATACATTTAGAAAAGATACAGAACTTACTGGATATATGAAATTAAGAATGTATGTAGAAGCTCGTGGACATGATGATAGGGATTTGTTCGTAACAGTTAAAAAATTGTCTACAAAAGGAGAAGAATTACCAATACTATTATTTGGCTCTGAAAGGCATCCAGGTTCTTGGGGAAAACTTCGTGTATCAGCACGTCATTTAGATGAAGAAAAATCTACTGAATATCAACCAGTACATACTCATGATAGAGTTGAAAAACTTAAAAAAGGAGAAATTGTTCCAGTTGATATTGAAATTTGGCCTATATCAAGAATTTGGCATAAAGGCCAAAAATTACGTCTTCATATAGCAGGACGTTACATTCGTGATGAATGGTTTGAACCACTTGTTTGGTTCCCAGATAATAAAGGAGATCATGTTATTCATACTGGTGGAAAATATGAATCATACTTATTAGTGCCAGAAATACCTCCAAGATATGAGGATGGCGATTATATCTACAGATAAGGAGGTTTCTATGGATTTAATGGAAAATGTCCGCGCTAAGGCAAAAGCAAACCCTGGTAGGGTTGCTTTTCCCGAAGCCGGAGATGTAAAAATGTTAACAGCAATAGACGAAGTTGTACAAGGTAAATATTGTACAGCAGTAATTGTTGGTAACCCTGATGAAATAAAGAAAATATGTAAAGAAAATAAAATTGATGATTCAGCATATGAATATGTTGATATAAAAGATGAAAAGTATAAAGAAAAAGTTCTTGCTAAGTATTTAAAATTACCAAACATAATCTATGGTGAAAAATCACTTAGAAGAAGAATGGAAGATCCTTTATATTTTGCATTAATGATGGAAGCAATTGATGAAGTAGACGTAACATTTGGAGGATTCTTTAGTACTACTGGAGACTTCATCCTAGCAGCTCAAACTATCATTGGCTTACAAGATAATCTAGATATCATATCTTCTGTAGGTATAGCAGATATACCAGATTATACTTTTGCAGATGGTGGTCATCTAATTGCTGCAGGAGACTGTGCAGTTGCTACTAATCCTAGTGCTTCAGAACTTGCTAGCATCGCTATCGCTACTTGCGATACTGTTCATGCAGTTACAGATTGGGAACCAAGATGTGCAATGCTATCTTATTCAACACTAGGATCTGGTCAAGGTGAATTAGTTGATAAAGTTCAAACAGCTGTAAAAATAGCTAATGAAAAAAGACCTGATTTAAAAATTGATGGTGAATTCCAACTTGATTCTGCAATAGTACCAGAAGTAGCTGCTAAAAAAGTAAAAAGAGAAAGTGAAGTTGCAGGAAAGGCTAATATCATAATATTCCCAGATTTAAATGCTGGAAATATTGGAGTTAAATTAATTCAACAATTTGGTCATTCTAATGCTTATGGACCACTTCTACAAGGATTCAGAAAGATTTGTAGTGATTGTTCTAGAGGTGCACCTGTAGGAGAATTAGTAGGAAATATTTTATTTTCTGTAGTAAGAGCAGGTGAGTTAAAAAATGGCAAAAAATAAATATAGAATTTTAGCAATTAACCCTGGTTCTACAAGTACAAAAATTGGTGTTTTTGATAATGATGAATGTGTTTTTAAAACAAATATTGCTCATTCACCAGAAGACTTAGCACCATTTAAAGATATACCAAGTCAAAAAGGTTATCGTTTTGATTTAATACTTAAAACTTTAAAAGATAATAAAATTGATATTTCGACTATTGATGCTTTCGTAGGACGTGGAGGAGGACTTGTTTCTTGTGAAGGTGGAACTTATGAAATAAACGATAAGTTATATGAACACGCAAGTACATGTTTTACTATTAAACATCCTGCCACTTTAGGAGCAACACTAGCATATGAATTAGGAAATAAATATGGAAAACGTTCTTTCTGCGTTAATCCACCTGATGTAGATGAATTCAAATTAGAAGCGAGAATAACTGGAATTCCTGAAATATATCGTGAAAGTAGAATTCATGCACTAAATCAAAAAGAAGTTGCTCAAAGATATGCAAAATCTATCAATAAAAAATATGAAGATTTAAATATCATTGTTTGTCATATTGGAGGAGGTATTTCTATATCTGCTCACAATCATGGAAAAATGATTGATAGTAATGATAACGTTAATGGAGATGGACCAATGGCACCAACAAGATGTGGCTTTGTTCCTGCTAAACCATTAATTGACTTATGTTTCAGTGGTAAATATGACCAAAAAGAACTATCTGCATTTACTACCAAAAAAGGTGGATTAGTTGCTTGGTTAGGCACTGATGACTTAAGAGAAGTCAAAAAGATGATAGAAAATGGCGATAAAAAAGCTAAAGTTATATATAACGCTTTAGTTTATCAAATATCAAAACAAATTGGTGCTATGTTTGTAGCACTAAAGTGTAATTGTAGTGCCATTGTATTAACGGGAGGACTTATCAATGATAAGAAATTCGTTAATGATATCAAAAAGTACGTTGATAAATTAGCAACTGTTGTACCAATGCCTGGAGAGTTTGAACTTGAAGCTTTATCTGCGGGTGCTATTAGAGTACTTGAGGAAGAAGAAAAACCAAAAATTTATTCAGGCATACCTGTATTTAGTAAGTTAGGAGAATAATATGAAGGGAAAAGAAATGGTAAAATTGCTATTCCCAGGAGTAATACTAGGTATTGTATTAGGAATGGGAATTGGAATGGCTGTTGGAGTAAATCCTACAGATCCAAAACCAAATTATATTGGAGGAGCAGTATGTTGTATAATACCAACACTATTAAACTGTACTGTGGTATTAAAGCAAACTGCTGGTAAATTAAAAAGAAAACTATCTTTCGGAGCAGTATTAAAAAGAATAATTCCATATGTTATAATTGCAGCAATTATAGGATTCTTAAGTTATGTAATAGTAATTGAAAAAGTAATAGGATTTGATAGTTGTGCTATACCAAGACTAACAAATGCAGTTATTCAAGCATGTCTAGGAATAGTTACTTCAACATTATTTGGTTATATAGCAGTTAAAAAGTATATAAAAGATGTAAAATATACTAAAAGGAAATAATAAAAAAAACACAATAAATGTGTTTTTTTTATGTCCAAACATTGATAAAACATACAAATAAAGTGTAAACAATATCAAAAAGAGTATTGTATTTTCTTAAAAAATTATATATAATAATAGTGTAAAATAGAGATATTGTAGAAAGTAGGGATCATATGAATAATAATATGCCGAATAATTTTAATAATGGAATGCCAAATGGTGGTGGTAATCCAATGGAACAAGCTGCAAAAGAACAATTAGTAGGAGGACAAAGCGCTGTAGGTAGTGGACCATCAGTTATGCAAGGAGTACCTGGTGCTCAAAATGGGCCTGGAGTTATGCAAGGAATGCCTGGAGTTCAAAATGGACCTGGTGTTATGCAAGGTAATCCAGCACCAAAACCAGCACCTGCACCAGCAATGCCTGGTCAAGGTAATTCTGGAATAAATGCAATGACTATGCAAAAAGAAGAAGTAAAGAAAGACTCTCCTGAAGTAGTATCAATACCAAACTTTGCATCAAATATGCCAGAACCTCCAGCAGCACCACAACCTGGAGTAGTACAAACACCAAATCCAATGCCAGGGCCAGCACCTGCACCAAACCAAATTGGAAATCCTACTAATCCATTGAATAATACAATGAATATGCCTAATGTTAATGAACCAAAGCTACCTATGGGTCCTCAAACTCCAAATACTATCGGAGGTAACAATATTATAGGGAACCCCACACCAAACAGTATTGGGCAAGTAAATAATCAAAATTTAAATGGTATTCCATCAGATAATAATATAAATCAAATGAATAAACCACAAAGTACTATTGGAGTAATTCCACCAGCACCTGGTAACAGTGCTCCAAAAGATTTAAATGATACAATGCCAAGTATTAATACATCAAGTATAGGTTCTACATCGCAAATAGGAGCCAGTGATACTAGCACTACATTAAACAATGATGTTGTAGAAATGCCTGATATGCCTCAAAAGAAATTTCCATTATCAACTAGAGAAATGGTATTAATTGGAATAGCTTTAGTAGGTATTGTAGCAGTAGTAATAATGTATTGGCCAAGAGGCTAAAAAACTTGACAAAAATATAATATTGAAATAGAATAATATCAATTCGATGAAAAGGTGGTACCACGGATTTCGTCCTTTAGGTAGCACTTTTCTTATTAAAGGAGAAAATCAATATGGATTTAAGAGAACTATTAAAAGAAATAGAAAAGTATGAAGGAAAAGAAGTAAAATTACAAGGTTGGATAAGAAATCATAGAAAACAAAAAGAATTCGGTTTTATTGATTTTTCTGATGGGACTTGTTTTAATCATTTACAAATAGTTTATGACGATAAATTAAGCTCTTTTGAAGAAATACAAAAGTATAAAAATGGAAGTTCTATTACTGTAATAGGTACTATTGTAAAAAGTGAGGGTTCTGGCCAAAGCCATGAGTTAAAACTAAAAGAAATAATACTTGAAGGTGATTGTCCAGATGACTATCCTATGCAACCAAAACAACACTCTAGAGAGTTTTTAAGAGAGCAAGCATATCTTAGACCTAGAACAAATCTTTTTCAAGCAGTATTTAGAATAAGAAGCGTAACAGCTATGGCTATTCATACATATTTTCAAGATAGAGATTATATATATTTCCATTCACCAATTTTAACAGGTAGTGACTGTGAAGGTGCTGGAGAAATGTTTAGAGTAACAAATCAAGATTTAGATGAAATAGCAAAAATGAGAGAGAATGACCAAGAAAAAGAATTGTTTGGTAGAACTGTAAGCCTTACAGTATCTGGTCAACTTGAAGGAGAAACATTTGCCCAAGCTTTTAAAAAGATCTATACTTTTGGGCCAACCTTTAGAGCAGAAAATTCAAATACTAAATTCCATGCTAATGAATTCTGGATGATTGAACCTGAAATAGCCTTCTGTGATTTAGAGCAAGTTATGGATATAGAAGAAGACTGTCTAAAATATATAATTAATTATGTACTTGAACACTGCAAACCAGAAATGGAATTTTTAGATAAATACGTAGAAAAAGGATTAATAGAAAAACTAAAAAAAGCAGTAAATAGTAAATACGTTAGAATAACTCATGAAGAAGTAATAAAAATACTAAAAGAAGCAGAAGAAAAAGGTATTAAATGGGAATTTAAACCAGAATACGGAGAAGATATTGCCAAAGAACATGAAAAATATATAACAGAATATTTCAATGGTCCAGTGTTTATTAAAGACTGGCCTAAAGACATAAAATCGTTCTATATGAAACAAAACGAAGATGGAAAGACAGTTGCAGCAGTAGACCTAGAATTACCTGGAATAGGGGAATTAATTGGTGGTTCTCAAAGGGAAGATGATTACGATAAACTAGTTAACAGAACTAAAGAGTTAAATATGGATATGAAAGATTACTGGTGGTATCTAAACCTAAGAAAATATGGTAGTACAGTTCATTCAGGATTTGGAATAGGTTTTGAGAGACTACTTCTATATTTAACAAGTGTAGATAATATTAGAGATGTTATTCCATATCCTAGAACACCAGGGAATTGTGAATTTTAATAAAAAAAGCAAAATTGTTGTATTTTGCTTTTTAATTTAATATAATTTTAATATAGGTGATAAAATGTTAGAACAACTAAAACTATATTTTTTATACTTTATAATATATGCAATGATAGGGTGGTTTCTTGAAGAAATATATGCTTATGGTACAAAAAAGAAAATAACTAACAGAGGCTTCTTCATTGGACCATATTGTCCTATATATGGAATAGGATGTATCTTAATAATACTTCTCTTGTCAAGTTACAAAGAGCATCCTGCAGGTATGTTTGTTTTAGCCATTATAATTTGCAGCGTACTTGAATATATAACAAGTTATCTAATGGAAAAACTATTTAAAGCTAGATGGTGGGATTATAGCAAAACAAAATATAATATTGATGGAAGAGTATGTGCCGATACAATGATTCCTTTTGGTATAATTGCTTGTATTGTTATTTATGTATTACATCCTGCTATTATATCTGTATTAAGTAAAATACCAAGTGATACACTAAATATTATAACTATAGTCATATTAGTAATTTTTGTATCAGATTTGATAACCTCATTTAATGTAGTTAACAATTTTAAGAAGACAATTAAAAAAGCCTCACTTGAAGATAAAACAGATGATATAAATAACTATATAAAAGAAATACTATCAAAAAGATCTCTTCTATACCGAAGACTATTACATGCATTCCCAAATAGTTATGCAATTATAAAGAAAAGAATAAATAAAACTATAAAACCTAATACAAATAAAAAAGACTAAGCTTTTCTAGCGTTGAAAACTTTAGTCTTTTTAAATTCAATAAACTCTTCATGAGCTTTTTTATCAAGTGATAAATCTAAAGATTTAAACTTGTATTTTTTATCTTTAAATAACAATAATTCTTTTAAAAAGTATTCTAAAAACTCTGGATTTCTAGATAGTATTGGACCAACTACATAAGTGCCATAAAAGTTCTTATAATGAACACCTTCATCTCCAAATAAAGGTTGATTATTATCAATAACTTCATCACTATGATTCATAAAACCATATATTGGGCTACATATATCATTATCTAAAATTACTTCTTTAGAAACTCTTTCCTCAGTTTCTACAACTTCAAAATCAAATATTCCAAGAGCTTTTTTATCATATAGTTTTTTACCAAACATACCAAGAGCATTACCAGTTACTAAAAAGAATTTATTAGCATCAATTGCTTTTTCTACTTCTTTTTTATACTTTAATATATGATTTAAACAAATATCTCTATTTTCTTCAGTACTATCTCCCATTAAAATAAGATCATATTTAGAAAAATCTAATTTATCATCTATTGATAGATAATCAATATTATAATTAACTTTTAACCTATCTAAATGATATTTTAATACTCTAATATTTCCAGTATCTCCATATAAATTCATAAGATCATAATATAAACACAAAATATTAATCTTCATTTTTTAACCCCTCCATAACTGTATTAAAGTCATTTAAATAATCAAAATTAAGTATGGCAAATATTGGACCTTTAGAATTCTTAATAGAATCTTTTGCATCATATAAATCAGTATGTATTTTTATTTTACTCTCATCAATACCAGCATATTTCAATCTAACAGCAAGGTCATATCTTTGAGGTCCTGCACATATAAAACAAGTTGTTTTATCTTTTAATAGTTCGAATTCTATATCATAAAGCCAAGAAAGTTCATCCCATAAATATCTTCTAGAGATTTCAAACCAACCGAGAACGACTGTTTTTTCTCTTTTATCATTATATGTATATAACATTGATTGATTATATGTTGCAGCATTTTCACATTTATTATTTAAAACGTAAACATCTCTACTGTTGACTTTATATTTATTAAATACTTTAGTATCTTGATTTATATTAGATATTGATTCACAAACTTTGTCTTTGTCTAATCCATAGTCACATAAAACAGAGTATGATGCTAAAGTATTAATTAAACTATATAGCATATTATTACTTAAAGTAATACTATACTTCTTATCAACAGTAATAGTATTTCCATTAAAATCAGTAATACTATATTTTGGTTTTGGCATTGCAAATTTACAGTTTTTATTAGAACATTTATACTTTCCTAAGTCTTCAATGTGATAATAATCATAAACTAAAGTACTATGACAGATAGGACATCTTGTGTTATTAACGACACTGAATAAACTATCTTTATATGAATCTCTCAATTTATCAATTCCAAAATAAGTGACTTTATTATTTCTATTAAGTACAAATCTTTGCAAAGCAGGATCATTAGCATTTAAATATAAATGAATGCTATCATCTATACCTCTTAAAATTTCCTCTACAATAAACTCTATATGTCTCTGCCTTGGAGGTTGATCTCTGGTAACATTTGTTATAACTATATCTGTTGTTTTAATAAAAGGTGCAACAAATTTAACACTTCTTTCATCCATTTCAAGCACTAAAACCTCAGGTTTTACTTTTCCTCCTAAAGTGCAGTTTTTAAGCAAAGTAGTAATTACGCCATATAGCATATTACCGCCTTCTTTGTTATAAGCTACAGAAAACCCAAGATCTTTAAAACCATTAGCAATTATTCTCGTTGTAGAACCTTTTCCAGAGGAACCCGTAACGATAATTACTTTGTTAGGCATTTTAAATTTTTTTATAATATTTTTATCAAGTTTTTCTGCTACAACCCCAGGAAAAGTGCTTCCTCGTCCAATCGTTGTGCATAAAAAAGCTGCTAGTTTTCCCATTAAAATACTAATAAGTTTCATAAAAACACCTCTACTAAAAGTATACCACATAAAATGCTTTTTAAAATTAAAAAATTAACTATTTGTCATATGGATTTTTAATCAATTTTCATATATAATATTTAATAGGAGAGTATTATATGGATTTAAGTAACATAAAAATTATTTTCGTGGATATCGATGGAACACTAGTAAACAGTAAATCAGAAATAACAAGGCGCACAAGAAAAAGCATAAAAAGAATAACAAAAAAAGGAATAAAAGTAGTATTAACTTCTGGAAGAGATATGTTTCATACAACTAAAAGATCTATCAAAGCGCATGCTTCAAGTATCATAATATCTGCAGGTGGAGCAGAAATATATGACTATAAAGAAAACAAAATGATTTTTGAAGACTATTTTGAATTAGATAAAATTGAAGCAATATGGAATTATTGTATGGATAACAAAATAGGAATATTTTTAAAAAGTAATCGCTTTGTTTACCATAATAACTATGTGCTAATAAAAAAAGGAATCAGATATAAACGAATAAATGATATTTCTGAATGCAAAGATGCTAAAGTTTATCAGTTTCTTATCAATTCGAACAAAAAAGAAAAAATTGAGAAGATGAAGGAATTTATTGGAGAAATAGAATTAAATATAACAAGTTACTCTTCTAGTTATTTTACACAAAAAAAAGCTAATTATTATGGCATAGATATCAATCATTATAATATTTCTAAAGGAACAGGAATAACCAAATTACTAGAGTATCTAAATATAGATAAAAAAGATAGTTTATGTATTGGAGATTTTTATAATGATTTAGAAATGTTCGAAGAATGTAATATAAGAGTAGCCATGGGAAATGCTGTAGAAGAAATAAAAGAAAAAGCTGACTTTATCACTAAATCAAATAATGAAGATGGAGTTGCTTACTTTTTAGATAATTATTTATAATTGGAGGTTCATATGGATTTAATAATACTTTTAATACTTATTGTAATAGTTATAATGGTGTATAGAGATGTAAAATTTTTAGTCTACTTGCTAGGAACATTAGAATTGTTATTCAGACTAATTCATCACATTGGAGATAAGTTTAAAATTATAGATATCAATACATTTATTAATAGATATATACCATCATCACTATTCTCAATTTTTGAAAAGTATACAACTGGTTTAGTATATGACATAATCAGTTGGTCATTAATAATTGCTTTCTGTGCTTTTCTATATTATTTAGTAAAATATTTAATTACAAAAAAATAGAATAAGAGCCTAGCTCTTTTTTTATTTATTGGATTAGTTTTAACTTGTTTTAATATATAAAATAGTTTATAATATGTACGTGGAGGAGATAATATGAAAAAAGATAATGTTTTCGAAGAAACAGTAAAATTTGATAAAAAAAGATTTGAAGAAGCTATTGATAAAGCTTTTGAAAAGAAAAAAGCTAATATAAAACTAGATGGATTTAGAAAAGGAAAAGTTCCAAAAGATGTATATTACAAGAAAATGGGTAAAGAAAGTTTATATATGGATGCATTAGATGAACTACTTCCTGAAGCATACGACGAAGTAATGAAAAATTATAAACCAATAATCGATCCAAAAGTAGATATTAAATCAATTGGAGAAGATGGAGTAGAGTTTATATTTACAATTACTACTATGCCAACTGTAGAAATATCTAAATATAAAGGTTTAAATGTAAAGAAAGAAAAAGTAAAAGTAACGGCAGAAGAAATAAATCATGAAATGGGGCATTTACTTGAAAGATTTACTGAGTTAGGTATTAAAGAAAAAGGTAAAGTAGAAGCAGGAAACATTGCAGTAATTGATTTCGAAGGCTTTAAAGATGGAGTAGCTTTTGAAGGTGGAAAAGGAGAAAACTATTCACTAGAAATAGGTTCAAATACATTTATTCCAGGTTTCGAAGATCAAGTAATCGGTATGGAAAAAGGTGAAGAAAAAGATATAGTTGTAATTTTCCCAGAAAATTACCATGCTGAAGACCTAAAAGGAAAAGAAGTAACATTTAAAGTAAAAGTTCATGAAATAAAAGAAAAGCAAGCTCGTGAACTTGACGAAGAATTCTTTGAAGATTTAGGACTTGAAGGTGTTAACGATGAAAAAACTTTAAAAGAAGAAATTAAAAAGAATATTGAAGCCTCTAAAGAAAGAGAAGCAGAAGATAAATTTGTAGATGAAATACTTACTAAAATTGCTGAGAATACAAAAGTAGATGTACCTGAAGAGTTAATAGAAGACGAAATACATCACATGATGCATAATTTTGAAGATCAAATCAAAATGCAAGGACTTTCTTTAGAAGTGTTCTATGAAATGACTAAATCTACTGAAGAAGATTTAAAGAATCAAATGAAACCTGAAGCTGAAAAACATGTACTTTATAGAATAATTCTTGAAAAAGTAAAAGAATTAGAAAAAATTAAAGTTACTGATAAAGCAGCAGAAAAAGAAGCAGAAGAATTAGCTAAAAAATACAGCGTAGAAAAAGAAGAATTCTTAAACATGTATGGTGGATTAGAAATGCTAAAATATGAACTTGAAGTTAAAAAGGTTCTAGAACTATTAATGAAAGAAAATGAAAAAAAATAAGCTAAATGCTTATTTTTTTAAAAGAGGAGTTAGTGTATGAATAGTATAATTTTAATAAAATATGGGGAACTTACTACTAAGGGTGACAATAGAAAAGAATTTATTAATTTACTTTATAATAATATTAAAGATAAATTAAAAAACTATGATGTAAACATTATAAAAGAACACTCTAGAATGTATATAGAACATCATAAAGAAAATCAAAAAGAAATAATAGACGTTTTAAAAACAACTTTTGGTATTCACGCTTATGCAGTAGTTTATAAAGTAAAAACTGATAATGATGAAATATGTGAAGAGATTTTAAAACAGTTAAAAAAAGAAAACTTTAAAACATTTAAAGTAGAAACCAAAAGAAGAGACAAAACTCTTCCTACTACAAGCATGGACTTCAATAAAATTGTTGCAAGTCACATTTTAAAAAATTGTAATGATATATATGTTGATGTTCATAACCCAGAAGTATATATAAAAATAGAATTAAACAAAGACTATACATACTTTTATTTTAATGAGTATAAGGGTTTAGGAGGTTATCCAGTAGCAGTAGCGGGTAAGGGACTTTTAATGCTATCAGGTGGTATTGATTCACCTGTAGCAGGTTATTTAGCTACCAAACGTGGTGTTAAAATTGATGCTATTTACTTTGAAGCGATTCCTCATACAAGTTTAGATGCTAGAGAAAAAGTAATTACTTTAGCTAAAAAACTATCAAAGTATTCTGGAGATATGAAACTACACATTGTTCCCATAACTAAATTACAAGAAGAGATATATCAAAAAATTGATAGCACATATCTAATAACAATTTTAAGAAGAATGATGTACAGAATAAGTGAAGAAATAGCAAGAAAAAACAAAAATCTAGTACTGATAAATGGCGAATCAATCGGTCAAGTTGCAAGTCAAACACTTACTAGTATGAATGCTATAAATGAAGTAGTAAAAATACCAGTAATTAGACCAGTTGCCTGTTTTGACAAACTAGAAATAATAGATATTGCTAAACAAATAGATACATATGATACAAGTATTCTTCCATATGAAGATTGTTGTACAATATTTGTTCCAAAACACCCAGTAATAAATCCTAAAATAGATAGATGTATTGAATATGAAAAACTAATTGATTATGAAGGTTTAATAAAAGAAATAGTGCAAAACACTAATACAATAACTATAAAAAATGAAGATGAGTTTTCAGATCTTTTATAATTATTATGAATAAAGAACAAATAATTATACAGGTATAAATTACCATGTCAAATTGTGTATAAAAATGTAATCTTTTTCACATTCTATAAATGTATAGGAGGTGAAAAACGATGAATCAATCAAATAGTAAGAATAGTAAACTAGTTGTTCCTGGAGCAAAACAAGCTATCGAAAGTATGAAATATGAAATAGCTAGAGAATTTGGTGTAACTTTAGGACCAGATACTACTTCAAGACAAAACGGATCTGTTGGTGGAGAAATCACAAAACGTTTAGTAGAAAGAGGAATGTCTGGATTAAGTGGTTATTCTAACAAATAGTTAATATAAAAAAGTACTCAAGATTTTTGAGTGCTTTTAATTTAGTTTAATGCTATAATAAATAAAGGTGATACTTTATGAAAAATGACATACTTAATACATTGAAAAATAATGATTTAATAGTAACAGAAAACTGTTATAAATTAGATTTATTAGAAAAATTAAACAATAGAGAAGAACTGATGAATCTAAAATTCATAACAAAAAAAGAGTTTTTATCTAAGTACTATTTTTCGTATGATGAAAAAACAGTTTATTATCTGATAGAAAAATATAATATTAATGAAAGTATTGCCCGTATTTATTTAGATAATTTGTACTATATAAATAATAAAAAATATAATAATCAAAAACTAGATAATTTAGTAAAAATAAAAGAGGATCTAATAAAAAATTATCTTCTCATTTTTGATACTCTATTTAAAGACTATATAAAGAATAAAAGAATAGTTTTTTATAACTATAACAGTTTTACAAAATTTGAACTTAATACTATAGAAAAACTAAAAGAGTTAACAGAAGTGCTAATTATAAATAAAAAATATGAAAAACATATTCCAAAAGTATATGAATTTGACAGTATCTTTAATGAAGTATCTTTTGTAGCAAATTCAATTTCAAAACTTATAGAAGAAGGAATAAATCCAAATAAAATAAAAATTACTAATTTAGATGATGATTATAAAAGAGTAATAGATTTTATTTTTCCTTTATATAATATTAAAACAAGTATAAACGAAGACTATCTAATATCCAATAAAATAGCTAATGAATTCTTAGAAAGAAATTGTTCTATAGAAGAAGAAATAAATATATTAAATGATAAATATCCAAATAATGAAGTGTTAAATAAAATAGTTAAAACAGTTAATAAATACATTGTCTTTGATAATGAAACAGTTATCAATGAAATGATTACTAATGAGTTTAAAAGAGTAAAACTAGATAAAGAATCTTATATTAATTCTATTGAAGAAATAGACTATCAAAACTACCCGATAACTGATGAATATGTATTTATGCTAGGATTTAATCAAAAGTCTATTCCTAAACAATATAAAGATGAAGAATACATAACTGATAATATAAAAGAAGGTTTATTACTTGATACTACAGTAGAGAAGAATAAAATAGAAAAAGAAGTAACTATTTCCAATCTATTAAATATTAAAAACTTAACTATATCTTATAAACTAAATACGCCATTTGAAGTATATTTCCCTTCAAGTTTGATAAAAGATCTAGATTTAGAAGTAATAACAGATTACAAGCCAAACTCTATATATTCAAAAGATTACTACAGTTTAGAACTTGCTAAACTATATGATAATTTTATTTTATATGGATCAGTACCTAATAGTCTAAAAGAATATAATTCAAGTATAGATATTCCGTATAATACGTATGACAATAAATATAAAAATATCAATAAAGATAAATTCTTATCATCAATAAAAGATGGGCTTAATTTTTCTTATTCAAAGATGAATGACTATTATAAATGTTCATTTAAATACTATTTATCAAACATATTAAAACTAAATATTTATGAAGATAACTTTGCAGCCTACATAGGAAGTATGTTTCATTATGTCTTAGAAAAAGGTTTACTAAATGACATAGAAGTAACATCTTTAGTAGAAGAATTTATTACTAATAACAAAAGAGAATTAACAAAGAAAGAAAGATTTTTAATAGATAATATAACACCAGATATAGAATATACACTTAATACCATAAAAGATAATTTAAATAAAACAAATTTAGATAAATTTTTATTTGAAAAAGAAATAGAAATAATAAAAAATAAAAAAATAAAAATAACATTTAAAGGTATTATTGATAAAGTAATGTATAAAGAAGATAATAATAGAACTATTCTAGCAATAATAGATTATAAAACAGGTAACACAGATATAAATTTAAAATATGTTCCATTTGGCTTATCTATGCAATTACCAGTATATTTATATTTAGCAAATAATATAAAAGAAATAAATAATCCAACAATTGGAGGATTCTACTTACAGAAAGTATTACCGGCAAATCCAGTTATAAGTTTAGAAAAGACAGTAGAAAAACAAAAACAGGAGAACTTATTATTAAATGGATATTCCAATAGTGATAAAGACATCTTAAAAGAAGTAGATAATACATATGTAAATAGCAGCATGATAAAGTCTTTAAGCTTAAAAAAAGATGGAGAATTCTACGCTCATTCAAAAGTCCTTGATAACGATGCAATAAAAAAACTTATAGAAATAACAGAAGAAAAAATAGAAGAGGCAATAGATTCTATTTGTGATGCTAAATTTGATATTAACCCTAAAGTAGATAATGATAAAAATCTTGGCTGCATATACTGTGATTATAAAGATATTTGCTTTATGACCAATAAAGATGAAATGAGCATAACAACAGATAATGATTTATCTTTCCTTGGAGGTGATTTAGATGCCTAAATGGACTGATGAACAACAATTAGCAATTGATAAAGATAATACAAATATCATAGTATCTGCAGGAGCAGGATCTGGTAAAACGGCAGTATTAACCGCTAGAGTTCTTAGAAAACTAAAAGATGGAATAGATATTAATAAATTACTTGTCTTAACATTTACAAATGAAGCAGCAGGAGAGATGAAAAACAGGATAAGAAAAGCTATAAAAGAAGAACCTTCTTTAAAAGAACAACTTGATTTAATAGATAGTAGTTACATAACAACCTTTGATAGTTTTGCACTTTCGATTCTAAAAAAATACCACTACTTACTTAATATGCCTAAAGATATATCAATAGTAGAAAGCGCTATTGTAGAAACCAAAAAAATAGAAGTATTAAATAGTATATTTGATAAACTATATGAAAAAGAAGAAATATCGTTTTTAAAACTAATAAAAGATTTTTGTATTAGAGATGATACTGAAATAAAAAATGCTATACTTACAATAAACACAAAACTCGATTTAAAAGAGGATAAAGAAGATTATTTAAATAACTATATAGATAATTACTATAATCATACATACATAGATGTTTTAATAGACAATTATATATCTAAAATAACATCTATAAAAAATGAAATAGAAACAATATATCACGAGTATTTAACAAAAGAATCAGACAAAGTAGTAAAAGAGTACGAAGAGCAATTATTACCTCTAATAAACAGCAATACTTATGAAGATATAAAAAATAATTTAGATATAACTCCTCCGAGAAAAGTAGAAGATAAAACATCAAAAGAAAAAGTAAAAGAATTAATAGACAATTTGAAGGAACTTACGATTTATCAAAGTACAGATGAAATAAAAGAAATATATTTAAGCACCAAACCATATTTGGAAGCAATTATAAATATAATTAAAGAATTAGATTATGAAATAAAAATATTCAAAGATAGAAATAATAGTTATGAGTTTACAGATGTTGCTAAAATGGCTATTAAAATATTAAAAGAAAATAAAGAAGTACGAGATGAAATAAAATATTTTTACAATGAAATAATGATAGATGAATATCAAGATACTAATGATCTACAAGAAATATTTATAAGTGAAATACAAAACAATAATGTTTATATGGTTGGTGACATAAAGCAATCAATTTATAGGTTTAGAAATGCTAATCCAAGTATATTTAAAAATAAATATGATATGTACAGTAATAATGAAAATGGTTTTAAAATAGATTTAACTAAAAACTTTAGATCTAGAGAAGAAGTATTATTAGATATAAATAAAATATTTGATAAAATTATGAATAATTTCCTTGGAGGAGCAGAGTATAAACAAAGTCATAGAATGGTATTTGGTAATAAAACATATGAAATAGAAAATGATTCAAATATTTCTAATTTTCTAGAACTATACAGTTATGATCCTAAATCTACAAAATATACAAATGAAGAGGTAGAAGCATTTATAATAGCAAAAGATATTAAAGAAAAAATAAATAGTAATTATACAGTATTAGATAAAGAAACAGAAAAACTAAGAAAAGCAAGATATGATGATTTCTGTATAATTATGGACAGAGGAACTTCATTTGATTTATATAAAAAAGTATTTGAATATGAAAATATACCATTATCCATTTATAAAGATGAAACACTTACAGCATCTTATGATGTCTTAATAATAAAAAATATAATTAAATTTATTATAAAAATAAAAGATAAAGAATATGATACAGAGTTCAGATATTTATTTACATCACTTGCAAGAAGTTATTTATTTGAATATACAGATGAATATATATTTGATATATTTAAAAACAATGAGTTTTATAACACTGATATATATAAAATATCAAAAAATATTTCAAAAGAGATAGATAATTTAACTACTAATGAATTTATAAATAGAATAATAGAAGACTTTAATATATATCAAAACATAATAAAAACAAATGGTATCGAAGGAATAATAATAAGAACTATTTATTTACAAAAAATGATAAATTCTCTAGAAACATTAAAATATACACCTTATGATGTAAATAACTTCTTAGAAGGACTAACTACCGCAAATCTAGACATAAAGTATAAACAAAATAACAAACAAGATGGTAGTGTAAAAATAATGAATATTCATAAATCGAAAGGTTTAGAGTTTCCGATATGTTATTACAGTGGTCTTTATAAGAGGTTTAAGATAAGTGATTTTAATGATAAATTTCTATATAATCAAACATATGGTATTATTACACCATATTATAAAGATGCTATGGGAATACTACCACAAAAGCATCTATCTAAAGACATATATATTAGAGAAGAAATATCTGAAAAAATAAGACTTCTCTATGTAGCAGTAACACGTGCCAAAGAAAAAATGATTTTTGTTGGCCCTTTAAATAGTGATATCTACAACAAAGAAGAATTAGTAAATGATAATACAAGATTAAAATATAGATCGTTCTTAGATATAGTTAATACTATAAAAGACGATTTTGATACAATTAAATACATAGAAGATTTATCATTTGTAACAAAAGACTATCAAAAGTTTAAGGATATAAAAATAAGCATAGAAAAGACAAATCCATTACCTGTAAAAGATATCAAAATAGACTACGTAGAAAAAAATACAAATAAGTTTTCTAAAACAAGTAATAAACTATTATCAAAAGAAGAACTATTTATATTAAACAAAGGTAATAAAGTACACTATGCTTTTGAAATAACAGATTTTAAAAATCCAAACTTTAATATAAAATATGGAGACTATATTAAAAGATTTCTAAGTAATAAACTATTAAAAAATATACCTCAAGCTGATATATATAAAGAATATGAATTTACATATGTAGCACAAGGCTCTACATATCATGGAATTATAGACTTGATGCTAGTATATGAAGATCATATTGATATAATAGATTACAAATTATCTAATATAGAGGATTCAAATTATATAAAGCAATTGAAAGGGTATAGAGAACACATTGAAAATAAGACAGGTTTAAAAACTAATACTTATTTATATTCAATAGAAAAAGATGAATTTAAGGAAGTTCCTTAGTTCATTTTTTTGTGTAAAATCATGTGTTTTTTATTTAAAAAAGTTGTTAAAAAAAACAATATAAGCTATAATTAATATGATAGGGTGATAAAATGGGGAAAGTTTTAAGTGATACTGAAATAAAAAGAATTAATCGCTACTGGGCTGCAACTAACTATTTATCAATATGTCAAATATATTTAAAGGATAATGTTCTGTTAAAAAGACCATTAGAGTTTTCTGATGTAAAAAATAAACTTATAGGACATTGGGGAACTGCTCCAGGACAAAACTTTATCTATGCCCATTTGAATAGAATAATAAAAGATTTTAATATTGATATGATATATATATCAGGACCTGGTCATGGTGGACAAGCTATGATTGCTAATTCTTATCTTGAAGAGGTGTATACAAGAGTATATCCTGAAATAACTCAAGATGAAGAAGGACTTACTAAACTTTGCAAACAATTTAGTTATCCAGGAGGAGTATCTTCCCATGTGGCGCCAGATGTTCCTGGTTCAATAAATGAAGGTGGAGAATTAGGATACAGTTTAGCCCATGCTTACGGTGCTGTTCTCGATAATCCAAATCTGATTGCCGCTTGTGTTATTGGAGATGGTGAAGCTGAAACCGGCCCACTTTCTGCATCATGGAATATTAACAAAATTATCAATCCTAAAACTGATGGAGTTGTACTTCCAATCATTCACTTAAATGGCTATAAAATAGCTAATCCTACTGTTTTAGGTAGAATGCCTGATAAAGATATTAAAGCATTGTTCAAGAGTCTTGGATACAAACCATACATAGTATCAGGAAGTGAACCTCGTGCTATGCATGAAGCAATGTCCGTTGCTCTAGAAAAAGTATGCTTTGATATAAATAAACTAAAAAATGGAAAGACAAAACTATTTCCAATGATAGTACTTAGGACTCCAAAAGGATGGGGATGTCCTAAAAAAGTAAACGACAAAAAGATTGAAGGTTCTTTCAGGGCTCATCAAGTACCATTTACAGTTGAGACAGAAGAAGATTTAAAGCTTCTTGAAAAATGGTTAAGAAGTTATTCACCAGAAAAACTTTTTGATGAAAAAGGAACACTTCTTCCTGATATTAGAAAAGTACTACCAAAATATGAAAAGAGAATGAGCGCTAGTAAATACGCTAACGGTGGATTGTTGCTAGAAGAATTAAAAACACCAGATTTCAGAAAATACAAAATAGATGTAGAACCTGGTGTAACAAAGGCAAGTGCCATGGGTGTTTTAGGAACTTATATTAGAGATTTAATAAAAGAAAACAACAACTTTAGAATCTTTGGGCCAGATGAACTAGCCTCTAATCGTCTTAACAAAGTTTTTGAAGTTACCAATAGAAAATGGAATTATAACATAAAAAAAGATGATGAGTATCTTTCTGAAGACGGAGCAGTTATAGATTCAATTCTTTCTGAACATGTGTGTGAAGGATTACTCGAAGGGTATTTGTTAACAGGAAGACATGGTTTCATGCATTCATATGAAGCATTTATAAGAATAATTGATTCAATGACTAGTCAACACGCTAAATGGCTAAAAGTATGCAAGGATATTCCATGGAGAGCAGATATAGCATCCCTAAATTATGTTCTAAGTTCTCATATATGGCAACAAGATCATAATGGATTCACTCATCAAGATCCAGGATTTCTTAATCATGTTGCCACTAAAAAAACAGCTATTTCTAGAATTTATTTACCTATAGATAGCAATACATTATTATCAACATTTCATCACTGTATAAAGACAAAAAACTATATTAACGTCATAGTTGCTTCGAAACACGAAAGACCAGAATGGCTTAATATGGACGAAGCCATAGAACACTGTACTAATGGTATCGGAGAATTAAAGTTTATAAGTGATAAATGTAATGATCCTGATTTAGTATTAGTATCAGCAGGGGATACACCAACAATTGAAATAGTGGCAGCTAAAAAAATCATAAGTCAATTTTTAAATATCAAAGTAAGAGTAATAAATGTAATAGATTTAATGAGACTGCAATCAGACTCAGTGCATCCACATGGTATGTCAGATAAAGAATATGATGCACTATTTACTAAAAATAAACCAATTATATTTGCCTTCCATGGTTATCCAACACTTATTCATATGCTAACTTATAAGAGAAAGAATAAGAACATCCATGTTCATGGATACAAAGAAGAAGGTACAATCACAACTCCATTTGATATGAGAGTTCAAAACGAAATAGATAGATACCACATAATACTAAATGCTTTAAAATATGTGGAAATATCAAAAAAAGAGAGAAAGGCAATAACTGATTATTGCAATTCTCAATTAGAAAAACATTACAATTATATAAGAGAAAACGGTCAAGATATGCCAGATGTTAATGAATTAAAATAATTGTAGGAAGGTGATAACATGTCTTTAATAATACTTATTTCAGTTATTCCAGTAATATTATTAGCATTATTTGTATATAGTAAAGACAGTGTTAAAGAACCTAAACCATTATTAATGGCCTTATTCGCATCAGGTTTTGTAGCAGCAACAGTAGTAATAATAATTAATCTTGGTTTATCATCATTTATTCCTGATTTCTTCGTAACTGATAACTATGAGCATATTAGTTTTTACAAGTTATTCAGTGTTATCTTTCTTGAAATAGCCTTTATAGAAGAATTCTCAAAATGGATTATGATAGTAATACTTGGTTATCATAATAAAAACTTTGATCAGTTATATGATATAGTTGTATACTCTGTATTTGTAGCTCTTGGTTTCGCGTGTATTGAAAACATATTCTATTTAATACCAAATAGTTTATCACTTGGAATATATAGAGCAATATTCTCAATACCTGGTCACGCTTGTTTCGGAGTATTCATGGGTTCTTATTTAGGACTAGCAAAAATATATGAAGATAAAGATAAAATGCTAAGCAGAGTATATATGTTTTATGCAGTGTTAGTACCAACACTTTTACACACAGCATATAACTTTTGCTTACTAGCTAACAGTAAATACTTCTTCATAGTATTCCTTATATTTATGGTAATTCTATATATAATATCAATTTTAAAAATAGATAGAATATCTAAAAACACTGAACAAATAAATATTGAAGAATTATAATTAAAGATAAAAAACCATATTTGGTTTTTTTATTTTACTTTTTCTTATAGACATAACAATTCCCAATAATATCATATAAGAAATAAGACTGCTACCACCATAAGATATAAAAGGTAAAGTTATGCCAGTAATAGGCATTAAGCCTATAGTCATAGATATATTTTGAATTTGTTGATAGAGTAGTGCTCCTATAACTCCTGAGATTACATATTTATAAATACTATTGTCTGTTTTTGTTTTTATAATTACAACATCAAACCAAAGTATTGTAGCAATAAGTATTAACATACCTATTAAACCATATATCGAAGCAAAAGAAGCAAATATAAAATCAGTGTGTCCCTCAGGAAAGTATAACAAAATATTATTTATTCCTTTGCCAAGTAATCCACTTGAACCTATAGATATTAATGAGTTTTGAAGTTGCATTCCTGAAGAGTTGCGCCAGTCAAAAATTCTATCAAATCTATAAAACATGCTTGATCCAAACAAATTTATGAAAAAATCAGTTTTTACAATATATAAATAAAAAACAATACTTACTGATAAAACTGTTCCACTAAAAAGAAACATAAACCATCTCAATCTTATTTTTGATACAAATAACATAGAAAGAGCAATTATAAAATATATTAAAACAGCACCTGTATCAGGTTCTAAAAAAGTTATAAAAGATGGTATTAAAGTAATAATAAGCACTTTTACTATCAAAACTATTTCATCTTTCCAAGTCTTTAACTTTTGCTCATCAATTACTCTAGCTAAAAAAAGAATTAAACCTATTTTCATAAATTCACTAGGTTGAAAAGTTCCGATAACAGGAATAGAAAACCATGCTTTAGCACCATTTACTTCTGAACCTATGAACAGGACTAATACAAGTAATATTGTGTTAATGATATATATATAAAAAGAATAATTTAATAACACTTTAGGATTGATTTTTAACATTAAAAGTATACAGAATATACCTAGTGTATAAAAAATACTTTGTCTTAAAACTAAACTATAAGTATCTTTTGTTAAAAAAGAAGTAAAACTATATATAGAATTAACACTTACTATAAAAAAAATAATTAAAATATAAATAAACTGTTTATTTGATTTCATAGTATTAGTATATCTTTTAAACATTTTTTAATTCATATATCATAAAATATAATAATGAGGAGGATATATGAATAAAAAACCAAATATATTTAAACCTAATATGGAATTTATAGATACTAATAAAAAAGCCTACTGTTCATATTTAGAAGAACCATCTATACAAGATGAAGAAATAGAAAACGATGTAGACGTATTAACATTTTTAAATAAATTATCTAACAGTGGTTCATACGTCTTTAACAAAAGGGTAGTTATAGTAACAAATAATAGGACTTATGATACTAGAATCGCAGGTAAAATGGGTAATAGATTAATTACTTTAGATAATGATTCTATCAATATCAATGATATTAAAAAGATATATGAAAAAAAATAAAAGTAGACTTAGTCTACTTTTTAAATACATGCGATATATGTATCACTTAAACATCTGACAGCACCGACACAATTTAGATTAATTGTAAAAAATGAATCAGTAGAAACAAAAGTGCCTTCTGTATCACCTGGCGCTAAAACTCTTAATGTAGCACAACAATCTTCCACTGCTTCAACTCTAAAAACAGTTGACGTACTTTCAGTACCATTTAAAGTATAAGGCATCGTCCATAACGTATTAGAAGGGCAAGTATAAAGAGTAATAGGTCTAGTGTTGTATAAAGAATTATTACTAGTACCTAAAAAAGGTCTATCACAAGATGTTATTCCTTCATCTAAACATTGTCCTTGTTTTTGAAGCCTAACTATTGTACAAAAAACATCTTTTAAATCTTCACAATTACTATTTCCACACATAGTCTTCCTCCTTTCTATACACAATCTACAAACGTATCTGGTAAACACCTAATAGCACATATACATGAACTATTAACTATAATAAATGAATTAGTTGTTACATAAGGTAAGTCACTATCAGGATCTGTGTTTTCTGCTAAAACTCTAAGTGTTGCTGTACTATTGGTAACTCTTTCAACTCTAAAGACAGTTGATGTCCCAGCAGTTCCATTTAATACGTAAGGTGCCTCAAATAGCGTATTATTTGAAGTATATAATGTAATAGGTCTAGTATTATAAATAAGCATATTTGAGCCATTTCCAACTCCTAAAAAAGGTCTATCGCATGTATTTGGAATATCATCTATTTTCTCAGCTTGTTCTTGAAGAACACTAATGACTTTTAAAATATCATTAATACAACATGAGTTGTTATTCATATAAATCCACCCCTTTTTCTTTCTAATATAAGATATTCAGATATAATGTTTTAGTGCAGCACTAATACCTATATATTAAATAGTATGAAAAATAGTTTTAATTTTTGCAGATTTATTGTATAATTGTAATAGGTGATTATATGACATACCAATATTTAATAATAATTGTAATATTTGTTATTTTACTTTTAGCAATAATAAAAATAAATAAAAAAGATGTAAAACTAGATATGAATAAATTAGTAGAATTACTTGGAGGAAAGAATAATATTTTAGATACAGAAGTTAATCTATCTAGATTTATTGTTACTTTAGAAGATGTTTCAAAAGTTGATAAAGATGGAATTGTCGATTTAGGAGCCAAAGGAATAGTAGAAATGGACAATCAGTTAAAGATTATCCTAGGACCTAATTCTAAACAATTAAAGAAATATATCGACGAAATTAAATAAATAAATACAAAATTCGACAAAATATGACATAGATCATTTGTATTATTAATACAGGTGATACTATGTCTTTTTTTGATACTATTGTTTTAGATATAATCTTAACACTTTTTCCTATTATATGTGTTTTAATAATCAAAGCAAATCTTATAAATAAAAGTAAAATAAGTACAAAAGTACTTATAGATATAGCAAATTTTACTAGTTTATTTTTACTTATAAAATACTGTGATAAAAATAATGCATATATGATTCTACTAGTTAATATGCCATTTGTAATTTCTATACTGCACAATAGAAAAATAGCTTCAATTATTATATTGATTGCTTTAATAATATTTAATGCATATCTCGGTATAAATTTATCATTCATAATTGGGGAATATATAGTTTATTTAATTACATTTATAATTCTTAACAAAAAGAAAGTTTCTATAAATAGCGTCTTGTTATCATTTATATCAATAAAAGGTTTCTTTTTAACAATATATGAGTACTATATTTTAAGTAATTCAAATTTTTTAACAATTATAAAAGTGTTCGTTTCTTTAACAATTTTTTATTTAATAGGACTTCTAATAATAAATATTATCAATATGGTTAATAATACTATGAATTTAAACCAATCACTAAAACAATTAGAAAAAGAAAAAGAATTAAAAAATGGACTTTTCAAAATAACTCATGAAACTAAAAATCCAATTGCTGTTTGTAAAGGATACCTACAAATGATGGA
This sequence comes from Bacilli bacterium, assembly GCA_017438635.1. Lineage (GTDB taxonomy): Bacteria > Bacillota_I > Bacilli_A > RF39 > UBA660 > UMGS1449. The sequence goes on from JAFRUZ010000007.1 coordinate 42,605, forward strand.
ATATAGTGATTTAAATAAGGTTAAAAAGTATAACACAATAATTGAAAGTGAACTAAATAGAGCATTAGACATTATGGATAATTTTAGTGAATATACAAAGATTAAAATTAACCCAGATATAATGGATTTAGATTATTTGTTAACAGAAACAATTAAGAGCATGTCTTCAATATTTAAACATAAAAATATAGATGTAAATTATGAGAACATTGATGAAGTATTTATAAATGGAGATTATGAAAGATTAAAACAAGTATTTATAAATATACTAAAAAATAGTTCCGAGGCTATTAGTAACAAAGGATTTATAGGCATAACTTTAAAAACTAACAAAAAATATGCCATAGTAGAAATAAAAGATAATGGATGTGGTATGAGTGAAGAAGAACTAAAAAAGATGTCTCAATTGTTTTATTCATCAAAAGAAAAAGGCTGCGGGATAGGAGTAGCATTATCAAAAGAAATAATTAGTTTACACAGAGGGAGTCTTAGATATAAATCAGTAGTGGGAGAGTATACAAAAGCAATCATAAAATTGCCGCTATAAAAAGTTTACATATACTAGCGTCAACAAATGAAAAATTAATAGAAAACTATTTACATTAGTTAAACAGTTGTGTATAGTTTTATTATAGGGAAGTGATCGATATGATTAAAAGAATAAGTTTATCATTATTAATGGTAGCTTTTGGTTTCTGCTTTGTAAGCGTTGTAAATGCAGCAGAATCAGATCTAAGTACTATTGCTAGTCTTACTAGTGTTATAGGAGATGCAGATGAAGAAATAATTCAAATTGCAGATGGAAGTTATAAATACTATTACAAAATACAAGCAATAGATGATAGTGATTTTAATACATATGTAAAATCAAAATATATTTTTGATAATGGTGATGAAAATTCAGATCAATATGTTCAAGCTCAATCAAGAGTAGCAGAATATGAAGATACATTTGCAAGTTTAATACCAACTTTGAATACTACTGCTGATTTAAATGGTTGGACTGAAAGTACAGATAAGAATATAGCGCCAACAGGATTAAAATATGAAGCTGGAAAACATCACGGATATGTTTTAGCAGTAGCTGCTGTAAAAGATCAAACAATCTATGCTACTAGACTTATACTAGAAGCTACAAGTGCTACAACATTAGAAAATATAATATATAATGCAAGTGATGAAACTACAACTAGTAGTAATACAAGTAACAATGGATCACAAAATAATCAATCAACTAAGACTACTTCAAACCCAGAAACTGGAATAGAAGATTGTGCTATATATTTAGTACCTGTTGCAATCATACTAGGATCAGGTATATTATTAAAAAGAAACTATGCATAAGACCTTCGTGGTCTTTTCTTTTTGTTGTATAATAAGGCTTTACATGATATAATAAATTCAGATTTGAGGTGATGCTATGGAATATATAAATATAGGGTATATAACTAGTACTCATGGACTAAAAGGAGAACTGAAATTAAAGAGTAGTTTTACTTATATAGATAGGGTATTGCAACCAGAGTTTTCTTTATATATTGGAGATAATAAAGAACAAGTTACCCTTATAAAACATAGATTTCATAAAGGAATGTATTTATTAACTTTTAAAGGTTATGAAGATATAAACTTAGTAGAAAACTTTAGAAATAAAAAAGTATATATAATAAAAGAAGACCTTAATCTAAAAAACGATGAATTCTTATTCGAAGATTATATAGGTTTAAAAGCTTATTATAGTGATAAAAATATAGGGACAATTACTGATATAATAGACTGTGGAAATAACAATTATGTTTTTAGCATAAATGATAGTGAAATACTTATTCCACTTAATAAAGATTTTATAGAAAAAGTCATCTTAAATGATAGAGTACTATTTAAAGATGTGGAGGGGTTAATAAATGAAAATTGATATTTTAACACTTTTTCCAGAAATGTTCGAAGGATTCTTAACAGAATCAATAATTAAAAGAGCAATAGAAAAAGATATAGTAGAAGTAAATATAATCAATTTTAGAGATTATACGACAGATTCACATGGAAAAGTAGATAGTACTCCATTTGGTGGTGGAGCAGGTATGGTACTACAAATAGAACCTATATATAATGCTCTAATGGATATAAAGAAAGATGATTCACATGTAATACTATTAACACCAAGTGGTAAAACATTTAATCAAAAAAAAGCTAGAGAATTATCAAAGAAAAAACATATTATCCTAATATGCGGACATTACGAAGGTTTTGATTACAGAATAAAAAATCTTGTAGATGAAGAAGTATCAATTGGAGATTTTGTATTAACAGGAGGAGAACTACCATCCATGATGATAAGTGATGCTATAATAAGACTACTTCCAAATGCTATAAGTAGTGACTCTCTAGAAAGTGAATCATTCGATGATGGATTACTAGATTATCCTGTTTACACTAAACCAAGAGATTTCAAAGGTATGAAAGTACCAGATGTATTACTAAGTGGTAATCACGCTAAAATAGAAGAATATAGGGAATTAGAAAGAAAAAGAATAACAGAGGAAAAACTTAAAAGCGAAAATGATTAAGGTGGTGTCCAATGGAATCTGAAAAGAAATATGTAATAAAAAAAGATGCTAAGACAGATGTTATTACTTATATGGAATATGAAAAACTAAAAGGATTGAGTGTTAAACCAAAGAATAATGTAAGTTTCGAAGATATGATAAATGTTAATGAAATGATTCTTATAAATCCTAGTTTAATAGAAAAACTTATATCTAAAAAATGCACTAAAACTTTTGATAGAATTCTTAAAATGATATCCGTAGTTTCAGATGATGAGGATGATGACACTGGATACTCACTAATTCTTGATGAAATAGCAAGGTTTAAAAATCTTCTTATGAGTAAATACAAAGACTATATGGAAGAAAAAGAATATGAGCTTAGTTTAAAAAAGTTAAAACTTTTAAAAGAAGAAGTAGAACATCGTAAAAATGCTTTAATTGAAACTTTAGAAATGGAAATGACTAGAAAAGGTAAATCTTCAAGATAGGAGAGTTATATGAAAGATAAAAGAGTAGTTTTTATGGGAACACCACAGTATAGCGTTCCTGTTTTAGAGATGTTAATAGATAATACAAATGTAGTAGGGGTAGTTACACAACCAGATAAAGAAGTTGGAAGAAAAAGAGTATTAACTCCATGCCCAGTAAAAGAAGTTGCAATAACTAATGACATACCAGTATTAAGTCCTAATAAAATAAGAGAAGATTATCAAAGTATTATAGATTTAGAACCAGATATTATAATAACTTGTGCTTATGGACAAATAATACCAGAAGAGTTAATATATGCTCCAGAATATGACACTGTAAATGTGCATGCTTCACTTTTACCTCAATATCGAGGAGGAGCACCAATTCAAAGAGCTATAATGAATGGTGAAGAAGAAATGGGTATTACAATAATGTATACAGATAAAGGCATGGATAGTGGAGATATAATAAAAAAAGAATCGTTTAAAGTAGATATAGATGATACATATGATATTATCAGTGAAAAAATGAGTAAACTTGGTGCTAATCTTTTAAAAGAAGTATTACCATCTATCTTTGATAAAACATGTCAAAGAATAAAGCAAGATGATAATAATAAAACGTATGCCCCTGTTATAAAAAGAGAAGATGAACATATAGATTTTAACGATACAGCTCTAAATGTTCACAATAAAATAAGAGGACTTTCTAGTATACCTGGAGCATATGCAGTATTAGAAGAAAAAAATATAAAAATATTTCAATCCTCTTTAAATGATTGTGAAGAAACAGACAAGGTTCCTGGAACAATAACTAGGGTTACAAAAGATTCTATCTTTGTTGCATGTAACGATAGTGAATTAAAAATAATAAAAATACAACTGCCTGGTAAAAAACCAATGCTTGTAAAAGATTATTTAAATGGTATAAAAAAAGAAGAACTTATAAATAAAAAATTTTCATAAAAAAAGGAGTGAAAATTATGACAGAATTTGAAGCTGAACAACAAATAAAACAACTGATAGATTCTGGACAGTATTTTCAACTAGGGTATGAACTTATAGAATCAATTAAGAATATTGAGCTAGATCAAGATATTAAAAACTTATTAGAAAATGTTAGTGAATACTACATTGATTATTTGGGAGACATAGAAAAACTGTCCCCCGATTTTAGAAGAATATTTTTAACTACAATAAAGGATGCAGATATTATCGATAATCAAAGTATGGAAAAAGAAGATTCGTTTTTAATATCCATATATAGACATATTCAAAAAGATAATTATGCGGTAGATAAAATAGGAAAAGTATCTAGTTTTAATCCGGATAATTTAAAAGAAATACATGAAGAATTATTAAAATATACGAGTTCTAGTCAAGGTAAATTAAGTGGTTTTCGTGATAATGATCGCAAATATGTAGGGTATATAGATGAGTATACTAATGAAAGAGTAATAGAGTACTTTCCAGTTAAATCTTCTGAAATAGAAGATATTGCAAAAAGAATATGTGATTATATAAATAGTCCAGATGAAGAAGAAAACATCTTTGTTAAACCTATTATAGTTCATGGATTAATTGCAGCTTATCAAATGTTTAATGACGGAAATACTAGATTAGCTAGACTAGTTCAACATGAATTGATAAGAAGAAATACTAATAATCTTGGATATAATTATGAGACACCAACATTTTATGCTACTAGAATGTATTATCCTTTAAGATCTGTTTATCGTGGCTTAATTACTAAACTAGTTCTAAATCATGATAACAATGCCTGGAGAGAATGGATTAAGTTTAATGCAAGAACTTTTGATAACAGTATAGCGGTAAACTACGATAACATTGTCAAACTAGAAAGAAGTGCAATTATGAACTTAGAGGATAATGATATAAACACCCGTTATTATAAAAACAAATAAGATCAAAAGCAGTGTATGACACTGTTTTTTTTGTATTTTTTCCTATTTTGTGTTATAATCTATATGTTGCTTACTATTTAAAAAAACTAAGAAAGGAGATTTTATGAGTAAAATAAAAATTTTTGCCCTTGGTGGGCTCAATGAAAATGGCAAGAATATGTATATTGTCGATGTAGATGATAATATATTTGTCTTTGATGCTGGTTTAAAGTATCCTACTGCCAATATGCTAGGAGTAGACTATATAATACCTAAATTTGATTATTTAATAGAGAATAAGGAAAAAATAAGGGGTATATTCTTAACGCACGCACACGATGGAAATATTGGGGCTATGGCAGATGTTATGAGTGAATTAAAAGATGTCCCAGTATATGCCACGAAATTTACAATGACTGTTTTAAAAATGGAATTAGAGAAGTATAATATTGCTGCAACTAATCTAAAAGAAATAAGGCCACATTCTAAAATTGATGTAGCAGGTTTTTCTATATTTCCTATTGCAGTAACTCACTCAATTCCAGAAACAGTAGCATTTGTTCTATATACAAACGATGGAGCAATAGTATATGCAACAGATTTTGTTTTTGATTCTGCAATGCTTGGAGCATACAAAACAGATATTGGGAAACTGGCTTATGTTGGAAAACAAGGAGTTTTATGCTTAATGGCTGAATCAAGTTATGCCCATAGAGAAGGACATACTAGTCCACATCACAGAATATCAAATGAAATTTGGAATGTTTTAAATAAAACAGAAAATAGAATAATAATTAGTTTAATACCGGAACATGTATATAGAATTCAAGAAATATTTGATCAAGTATCAAGAACAGGAAGAAAAATAGTATTAATGGGAAAGCAATTGCAAAAACTTGTTAATTTTGCAAGTGCAGAGAAGTATTTAAACTTTGACCCTTCTATAATTGGAGACTTATCAAATGTTAATGATAAAAATGCTGTTATAATTACTTCTAATGAAAAAGATAAGACATATGCAAACCTAGAAAAAATAATAAGCAGATATGATAAATATATTACCTTAAAAGCTGGAGACACAGTATTTATAGCAGAGCCTGTTTATCCTGGTGATGAAAAAAAGATAGCTAAAATAATGGATGATTTATCAAGACTAGATGTAGATGTTGTCACATTACAACCCAACAAACATGTTCTTCACCATCCATCAAGTGAAGATTTAATGCAAATGATAAATCTAATGAATCCAAAATATTATTTTCCAATAAAAGGTGAGTATAGATATCAATACATGAATGCAACTGTTGCAGAACAAGCAGGAATGAATAAAGAAAACATTTTATTAAAACTAAATGGTGATACTGTTAGATTTGTAGATGGGAAACTAGTAGATGAACCAGAACACATAATTGTAGATGAAACACTAATCGATGGAACTAGTTCAGATGATATAGGAGATCTAGTTTTAAAGGATAGGGAACTTCTATCTAAAAATGGTATAGTTATAGTAAGTGCAACAATAGACAAAAAAACAAAGAAAATACTGGCTAGTTCTCAAATCTTAACAAGAGGTTTCATTTATGTAAAAGATAATTTAGATATCATTGCAAAAAGTGAAGAAATATCAAATAAAGTAATTGAAGAGTGCATTAAAGGTAAAAAAGTAGACTTTTCAGGAATTAAAAACAAGATAAGAGAAGAACTAGGTAATTACTTTAACGAAGTAACTGGTTCAATTCCAATGATAATAACAGTTATTTTAGAAATATAAAAAACATAATCAAACGATTATGTTTTTTTATTATTCTCCAGTTTCAGGTTCAGGATCTGGATCAGGTGTAGGTTCTGTTTTTTCTACACAACTTGTTCCGTTGTCCTCTTTGCCTTCAGGACAGACACAATTGCCACTTCCATCGTCAACATATCCTGCATCAGTTTTATCACATGTTTTAGTTGGCTCAGGTTCTGGAGTAGGCTCAGGCTCTGGAGTTGGTTCTGGTTCACTAGAGACAGCCTTTGCAACTGTTAATGTTATTGATCCTGATATTAAATCTAATCTCTTATTTTCAGGATAACTTTGATCCATTACTTGACCTGCAGGTACCTCACTAGTTTCTTTATAAACTACATTAACACCAATTCCATGACTTGATAACCAACTTCTTGCATAACTTTCACTAGAACCTACGAAATTAGGAAGTAAACTATATGAAGTACCACCACCATATACATCTGCTCCAATTACTTTTTGTTCAAATGGCTTTTCAATATTAAATTCCATCTTTTTAACTATTGTAACTTCTTCAAGTCCTAAGTTTTGTTTCATTGTACTAACAATAGTATTTAAACTAGCTCTATCTGGTATATAATTATACAAAGTTAATCCTATACCTTCATCATATATCATAGCACTAGAACCACTTAAATATAATTGAGTCATATTAATTAAGTTACTTGAACTATGACTTGTTTTTATTAATCCTTTAGCAATGTTATAAAAAGATAACATTTGTTTTGTAGTAAAATTAGTATCCATACTCATACTTACAGTATCAAGTATAGTTAATAACTGACTAGCACTTCTTATACTCTTAATTTTATTAAGTATTCCTTGTACTACAAGTTGTTGATTAACACCTCTTTGAAGGTCACCAGTAAGAAGTGTTTTTCTATGTCTTGCAAGTGCTAATGCTTGTTCACCATTTAATTTTTGTTTTCCTTTTTTAAGACATATTAAGTTTTCTGATTTTGTAGATCTCTTAGAATTAGATTCACAGAATTCTATAGGAACATCTACTTCAATTCCTCCCAAGGCATTTACTAAACTTATTACACCTTGAAAATTAACTTTTACGTAATAATCAATATTAATTCCTGTAAAGTTTTCAATTGTCTTTATCATACAAGATTCACCATTCCATGCTGCATGAGTTATTTTGTTTTCTCTTTGACCTGCAAAACATGCAATAGGCACATATGTATCTCTAGGAATACTAAGTATTGTAGCATTAAGTGTCTTTGGATTAAATGTTACTAACATTAATGAATCTCCATTACCTGTAGCATTCTTAGATAATTCTTTTTGTGTAGAATCAATACCCATAACGAGTAGGGTAAATGGTTTATCTATTTTATCTGATGTATTGAAATTTAAAATATCATCACCAGTATATTTACTAGCTTCTTCTTTTGTTAAAGTCTTTGATTTTTCAATTACTATTTTAGTATCTTCTTCTATGTTTTTATACTTATCAATACTTTTAAACATACTAGGATAGTTTTTACTAATCATTATAGCATCTACTTTTTTATTATATAAGTCTTTAACTAAAGATGTTACATTTGAATATTCTTTTATATTATCTTCAAGGCCATTATCTTTAGCAATTTCCATTCCTATGACATATCCATCAATAGATGTCTCATCAATAACTATACCAATCTTTTTCTTTTTTAAATCTTCTACTTTTTCAACTTTTGAATCTTTCATTACTAATACTGCTGTAGTATAAGTTATCTTATCTTTATTCATATTATCTAAAGAAGAATATGATTTATATATAAAGTATCCTGCAAAAGACTGAACAGCAATCATAATAATTGATAATATAATTGTAATAATTATTCCAATCTTTTTCTTTTTCTTAAAAAATCTTCTAACTACAAACACGAGAGCAATATTTAATAATAAAATTACTCCCATAGCAATGTATCTTAATTTATCTTCAACGCCACTTATTTTATATAAACAAAATACTAGAAAAGCACCAGAAGCAATAGTTATTAAATTAAGTAGTGTAATAGCAATCCTTTTAACTATTGAAGGTTTCTTAGGCTTTTCTAAAACTATATTTTCATTCATTATTGGCCTCCTTTATCTATATTAGACTACTATTATTATATAATATATATTCGTAATATTCAAGCAAAAGAAAAAGGCAATTTAATGCCTTTATTTTTATTACGGTGTCGTTTCAGGAGGTGTTTCAGGTTCGTCATTACCCTCAACATATACCTTTGTTGTGGCAGTAGATGATTCTCCGTCATATTTTACTTTATATGTAATTGTATAAGTTCCAGGTTTACTAAAATCAGTACAACCATCTGGTCCAGAAACACTATGAGTAATTGTAGCAGATGCTGTAACATCAACACCGTTTTCATAAACTGTAAATGGATGTGAATCAATAGGTGCTGGATCTCCAACTGCTATAGTGATTTCAGAATCAACGTTACTCTTAATACTTATTCTTTGACTTAAACTCTTACTAATTCCTGAACTCATATTGCTTGTAGTATTTTTATAAGCAGTTTTAACTGTATATGTACCAAATGGACTAGCCCCTGAATATGTATAACTTGTACCTGTTGTAAATCCTAAAAGTTTTCCATTTAAATATACGTTATATCCAAATGCTCCAAATGATTTATCGCTTTCTTTAGGTTTAGCAGCTGCTCCCCAAGATAAACGAACAGAGCCAGAACTATAACTCAAACGTAAATTTGATGGATTTGGTAAAGTATCATATTTTTTAGTTACAGTCTTAGGAGTATGACCTCTTCTGAACAATTCTGTAATAATCATACTGCTTGGAGTAGCGGCACTAGGTAATTGTTCAGTACCTTTAACAACTTTTACTGATACAACACTTGATGGTTTTGTCCATCTAGAACCATTATTATCAAACAATGCCTTACTACAAGAAGAGAATAAATAATTTCTGTGATTAAACATTTGAGACATTGTCAAATATCTACCATATTTATTTTCAACATATCCAGTCCACATTGCTATAACTGTGTCTGGTGTATAACCTACAATCCAACCATCTGGAGCAGCATCACTAGAGTATCCCCAACGATAAGCTGTTTGAGTATCATAATTTGTAGTACCTGTCTTCATAGCATATTGACTATTAGTATAAACTGAAATTCCATTGTGAGATGCTACACCTTTTAATACATCAGTAACCATATAAGCAGTAGCGTCACTCATAGCTCTTTCACCTTCAGGTTTAAATTCTATCTTTTCATTTGAATTTCTTAAAATAATTTTGCTAACAGTATATGGTTCATAATAAGTACCACCGTTACTAAATGCTGTATATGCGCCAGCCATTTGAAGTGGAGATGCACCATTAAATGCTCCAAGTGCATGAGCTTGATGTAAATATGGATAATCAGTTTTCGAAGAATTCTTCTTATTAACACATTTTTTAGAAGAAGTATCGTATTCATATCCACTTGCACACAATTCAGGTTTAATACCTAAACCAGTAGCAAAATCAATTTTTTTCTGCATATCTACAGATTGAAAAGCAAGTACTGCAGGAACATTTCTTGAATCCATAAGTGAATATCTAAGTGTAATGTTTCCTCTGTACGCTCCATCGTAGTTAACTATTCTTTGACTAGTTCCTGAATAGTATATAGGATGGTCATTAAATATATGTGCAGTAGAATAGTAGTTATACTCAATAGCAGGACCATAATCAAATATTGGTTTTGCAGTTGATCCTATTTGTCTTGATATATCAGTTGCATAGTTAAATGTTCTTTCACCTGTTCTATTTCTACCAGCACCAACTGCTAGTATTTTACCAGTGTGACTATCTACTGCAATAGCAGCACCTTGTATTGAACTATTAACCCAAGTATGAGTTTTTCCACTGAACACTTTTTCAATAGCTTGTTGTCTTTTAGGATCTAGGTTTGTAAATACTTCCATAGGTACAGCATATGGATCCATACCTGTTTTATTAATTAATTCTTGTATTACCAAGTCTATATATCCTTGATATTTATTAGTAGTTGAGTTACCATCTTTAGCAAGTAATCTTTTTACAGGAATAGCTTCTGCTATTTCTTTCTCTTCTTCTGTTATATAACCATGTCTTACCATAAGTGATAAAACTGTAGAACGTCTTTGAGTAGCAGCTTCAGAATCTAAATAAGGATCATAAGCACCAGGTGCTTGGAATAGACCAGCAATAAGAGCTGCTTCTGATAAGTTCATTTGCTTAGCATGTTTACCAAAATATGTTTGTGCTGCTTGTTCAACACCGTATGAATTACTACCTAAGAAAGGTTCATTTACATAGAATTCTATTATTTCTTGCTTTGTAAATGCTCTTTCTATTTTAAATATTGATAGATATATATCAGTAAACTTTCTTATTATACCTTGAATACCTTCAGCTTCACGAGAAGTAAAATTATTTTTAGCAACTTGCATTGTAAGAGTAGATCCACCACCTGCATCAGAAGCTCCTGCAAGTTGACCTATAACAGCTTTAATAAATCTTGGAGCATCTACACCGTTATGTTGGAAGAATCTAGAATCTTCAGTAGCAACTATTGCATCTACTAAAACGTTAGGAAGTTCATCATATTCAAGCTTTTCTCTTTTTTCAGTACCAAGAGTAGCTACAATGTTCTTTTTACTATCATATACAATAGTAGTTTCGTTTCTCTCTAATTTAGTAGTATCAAACTCTGGTGCTGATAGTATAACTGCAGTAAAGAAAGCAATAAATGCTAAAACTCCAAGTATACCCATAAGTAATATAAATAAGAATCCTGCTTTAGCGCGTCTTCTTTTTTTACTTCCTACTGGATATCTATCTATTACTTGTACGAGTAGCACTAGTAATAGATAAAGAACAGTAAATGGTACAGCAACCAAAGTTCCAAAAACGAAATATCCTACAATTAAGAAGGCTAAAGCAGTTATTCCTATAAAAGCAAATGTAAACATTGATACTTTTTTAGGTTTCATCATATCAGCTCTTCTTCTCATTTCCTTTTTCTCTTGTTTATTTTTTTTAATTTTTACTTTTCTTTGTTTCATAGCATACCTCCATATTTATCTATGATTTCAATATAATCAATTTTAGGCATTAACTTATCTTTAATTAAATGACCTTTTTCTCTAAAATAATCAATTGGTACTGATTTTCTAGGACTAGTATTTATAAAATTAATAAACTCTCTTCCAAATAATAAATATGTTTCATTTATTTTAGTGAATCTAACTATTAAAAAACAAATACCTCCATGTCTTAGAACTCTTTCCATATGTTTTATTTGATGCGCATGAATATTAGCAAGAGGAAAGGCTGTTCTAGTAGTTTCTTTTGCTTCAAAGTCGACATATTTTCCGTCATACAAACCGTTGTAATCAGTAGTAGAGGGCTTTTCAAAATATGCATTGACTATCTTTTCATTAATTTGTTTTACCACTTTAACAGGAGTAGGCTTCTTATAAATAACAGCAATATCATTATCTAAATAGTATTTATTAGATTCATTAAGCTCTGCCTCTAAAGTCATACCTCTGTTTCCATAATACTTAAATTTCGCGGTTTTTTCTATCTTATTTGGATACTTAATCAAAAATCATCACCGTACTAAAATTATACTATAAATACATAAATTTATCAATATAATAAGGATATATAGAGAATAGCAAATGTATATACATGTATTGTTTTACAAAAACAATGTAAATTATATACAAAAACAAAAGTAAACAATTGTAAAACAAGGAAGAAAAATATATAATAAAAGTATAATGAAGGAGGAATATATATGAAAAGTAATAAAAAAACATTAATAAATGTTCTAATACTATTTCTTGTTTTAATTCCTGTTATAGGATACAAAATATTTACAATTGTAAACTATAGTATTCCAGATAATGAAAAAGAAAATGTTACTGAGATAAAGAAAACAGTAGAAAATATCAAAAACGTGCACTTAACCCATAAAGATTATAGCGGAAAATATTTAACATACAAAGGTATAAACGTAGCAAAAATTACTAGCAATCTAACGATGATGTCTACAAATAAGAATTCTAATACATATAAGAATCAGTCTAACGATATTTATTTAACTCTTGGAACTGAAGACAATGAAATTGAAAAATTTAAAAAAATTAAAAACGATTGCCATTTTTGCAAAAGTACAATAGATAAGATTATTAATACTAACAATCTAGAATCTAGTAGTGATGTTTTAAACTATATAAAAGAATACCAATTTAGTTATAATAGTAGCATTATAACAAGCGCTAGCAAAATAAAAGAAGATTATATCGTGGGAACTTATCTATTATCTAATTTTGATAATATATATGAAATAATGTTTATAGAAGGCAAATATCAAGGATATTTGTATTCAACTAATAGTAAAAGCAATCCAGATTATCATGAGTATAAGGTGGTAATAGAAGAAAACGATACCAATTATTTTATAGAAGTTAGGACTACAGATGACTCAGTAAAATTAGAGGATATGTATGATTTGATAAGTACTATGAAAATAGAATAAAAAATTATTCTATTTTTTGTCTTTTTTTATACTCTTTTGTCGAAACTATAGAAATTATATAAACATTAATATATAATTCTATTGGTGATTATATGAATAGAGAAAATTTAGTGTTTCTTTTCAATAACATAATTAACAATACTAAAACTATAAAGAATAACTATGAAAGCAGTATTTTAAAAATAAATCGTTAGTATGTCAGTATTAATTGACAAAATACGATTTTTTTTTTAGAATATATATGAAGGTTGGTGATATATATGAACCAAGACTTGAATTTAACACAAGATGATATATTAGAAAAAGAGTTCAAAATTGATACTAGAGGATATCGCTTAAAAGAAGTTGATCAATTTTTAGATTTAATTATTGCTGATTATGGTACATTTCTTGATGTGATTAAAAAACAAGAATTAGAAAAGGATAGGCTTACTGAAGAAATAATTAAATTAAAAAAACAACTTCGCGATGCAAATGTTAACATGGAAATAGCAAAGGCATCTGGTAGTACTAGTGCCCCTGTTAACAACGTTGATATTTTGAAAAGAATATCTAACCTAGAACAAGTTATTTTTGGAAAAGATGAATAATATATAATAGTAACATTTAGGCAAACGCTGCAAACTTGTTTTGTAGAGGAAAGTCCATGCTCACAAAAGCTGCGATGCTTTTAACGATTGTGCTAAGGGAAAAAATAACCTTAGGTAGAGAAATCTAACGGCTTTGAAATGACCTAAGCTTCGGTATGGTCAAAGTAGATATAAAAGTGCCATAGTGACGATGCCTATTAGAAATAATAGGAGTGGAACGAGGTAAACCCCACAAGTGAGAAACCCAAATTATGGTAGGGGAACTTTGATAGGGAATTGAACCAATTCAAGGATCGCAAGATAGATAAATGTTTGCCACCTTTAAGGTACAGAACATGGCTTATTAAATGTTATTTTTTATTTTATAGAGGTGTTTTAATGAAAGAAATTGGAGAACAGTTTAAAGAGAAAAGAGAAGAGATAGGAATAACTATTGAAGAAGTATCTAACGACTTAAGTAGAGATGTAATAGTAATTCAAAATCTGGAAAATGGTAACCATAAAGTATTTAGAGATATACTAGATTTAAAAGATATGGTTAGGATATATGCTAAGTATTTGGGATTAGATGATGAAAAACTTTTAGAAGAACTAGACGACTTTATATTTGAGAAAACTTCAAAAATAAGTGCAATTGATGTAGAAAACAAATTAAAAGAAGAACAAGAAAAGAAAAAAGATGATAAAAAGATTCATACCCCATATACATTAGAACTAAAGAATCAAAAAGATTTTACAGTAGTTGTAATTATAATAATAATAGTATTCTTACTTGCATTATTTTACATACTACTTAAAATATTATTTTCATAGGAGGTTTATATGAAATTAAATTTACCAACTCGTTTAACATTTTTAAGATTAGGGCTTGCAGTTTTAATAATAGTTTTGTTAATATTTCCATTTTACAGAATAGGATTTGAATTTAAAACATTTTTATTTCACAATATCTTAATAGATGTAAGATATATCATGTGTGGAGTTATATTTATAATTGCTTCATTTACAGATTATTTAGATGGATATTTTGCTAGAAAGAATAATGAAATAACTGATTTTGGAAAGTTTACTGATGCAGTAGCAGATAAAGTATTAGTAAACTCAGCATTAATAATTTTTGCTTCTCAAGGATTTATACCTGCAGCAGTACCTGTAATAATTATTGTAAGAGATATCGTTGTAGATGCAATAAGAATGAATGTTGCAACAAAAGGAACAGTACAAGCTGCTAGAATGAGTGGGAAAATAAAAACAGCATGTTTAATGATAGGAATAGTTCTTACATTCTTTTATAATTTACCGTTTGAATTATTAGGCTTACAGATATCAAAATTTTTCTTATATTTTGGAACAATAATGTCATTGATATCTATGTATGAATATTACACTTTAAACAAAAAATTATTATTTTCTGAATTTGAAACAAAAAAACAATAATAAAAATATATAAATAAAATCCCTTGAAATATAGCATTTCTACATAGGGATTTTTTATTTTCCACTGGTTTTGTCAAGCAAAAAATAAAACAAACAAATGTTTGAAAAAAGTATTGACACAGTAAAAAATATAGTGTATGATTAATACAGATAGGGAGGAAAATACAATGGCAAAAAAAGAAATAAAACACGATAAAACATTAGACCAAGTTTTAGCGGATATCGAAAAACAATTTGGAAAAGGATCTATAATGAAACTTGGAGAAAACGCACATATGGAGATAGAAACTACATCAAGTGGATCAATTGCCCTTGATTTAGCTTTAGGCGTAAATGGTTTTCCAAAAGGAAGAATAATAGAAATATTTGGACCTGAGTCAAGTGGTAAAACAACAGTTGCTCTTCACGCAATTGCAGAGGTTCAAAAAAATGGTGGAAGAGCAGCGTTTATAGATGCAGAACACGCACTTGATCCAGTATATGCTAAAAGACTTGGAGTTAATATAGATGAACTATTGATATCACAACCAGATACTGGTGAGCAAGCCCTTGAAATATGTGAAGCTCTAGTTAGGAGTGAAGCAGTAGATATAGTAGTAATAGATTCTGTTGCAGCACTAGTACCTAAAGCAGAAATTGAAGGTGAAATGGGAGATTCACATGTAGGTCTTCAAGCAAGACTTATGTCTCAAGCATTAAGAAAACTTTCAGGAACAGTTAATAAAACAAAAACTACATGTATATTTATTAATCAATTACGTGAAAAAGTAGGTATCATGTTTGGAAATCCAGAAACCACACCAGGAGGAAGAGCACTTAAATTTTATTCAACAATTAGACTTGATGTAAGACGCGGTGAACAGTTAAAAACTAGTGATAGTGTAATTGGGAATAAAACAGTTATCAAAGTAGTAAAAAATAAAGTAGCCCCACCATTTAAAACAGCAGTAGTAGAAATAATGTATGGGCTTGGAATATCAAAAGAAAGTGAAATTATTGATTTGGCAGCAGAAGCTGGAATTCTTGATAAAAGTGGTGCTTGGTATTCATATAATGGAGAAAAAATAGGCCAAGGAAAAGAAAATGTTAAAGCATTATTAAAAGAAAACAAAAAATTATGTGATGAACTAGAAGAAAAAGTAAGAGCTTATTATACTGATAAAAATAGGGACTAATAGTCCTTTTTGCTTGCAACTAAAGGGATTCTATTTATATTGACAATTTTGTCATTTAAACTTAAAATAAGAGTAGCACTATTAATTTAGTGCAAAAATAAATGGAGGTAAAAATGAACAAAACACTATTCTCCATTTTACTTGTCATAATTGGATTAGTTGTGGGAATATTATTAACTTTCTTAATTAATCATTTTAGAGTTAATAATGCGCAATCTAAAATAAAAAAATTAAATGAAAAAGCACAAAAAGAAGCTGAAAAAGTAAAAAGAGATATGCTTTTTGAAGCTAAAGAAGAAGCTCACAAATTAAAAATGGATCTTGATAAAGAATTAAAAGAAAAAAAAGCAGAAATGAAAGAATCAGAAAATCGTCTTATTCAAAGAGAACAAAATATGGATAAGCGTGATGAGAATTATCAAAAAAGAGAAAAATTCTTAGATGAACGTGAAGAAAAACTACAAGAAAAGATCAATAAAATTCAAAATGATCAAGCTGAAATGGAAAAATTAAAACAAGAACAAATTGAATTGCTTTCTAAAATAAGTGGACTTGATAAACAAAAAGCACATGATTTAATTATGAAGAAAGTAGAAGAAGAAATGAATATTGAAATTGCAACATACATTAAAGAACGTGAAGATGAAGCCAAACTTAACATGGATAAAGAAGCAAAAGAAATGCTTGTTAGTTGCATGCAAAGATTTTCTTCTGAAGTGAGTAACGAACAAACAGTATCTACTATAGAACTTCCAAATAATGAAATGAAAGGAAGAATAATTGGTAGAGAAGGAAGAAACATCAGAACGATTGAAGCTATTACAGGAGTAGATTTAATAATAGACGATACTCCAGAAGCAATAGTTATATCATCGTTTGATCCTCTTCGTAGAGAAATAGCAAAAATTACAATTGAAACACTAATAAAAGATGGAAGAATTCATCCTACTAGAATTGAAGAAGTATATGACAAAACAGTTAGAGACATGAAAGAAAAAGTAATTGAAATAGGTAATAATGCTTTATTCGAACTTGGACTTACTAAAGTTGATAATGAACTTATTGAAACAATAGGTAAACTTCACTTTAGAACAAGTTATGGTCAAAATGCTTTAGCACATTCAATTGAAGTAGCACACTTAACAGGAGTTATGGCTGCAGAACTCGGAGAAAATGTAATGCTTGCTAAAAGAGCTGGTTTATTACACGATATAGGAAAAGCAATAGACCATGAAGTAGAAGGTAGTCATGTAGATATCGGAGTAGATATAGCTAAAAAATACAAAGAACATGAAGTTGTAGTTAACTCAATTGCTTCACATCACGGTGATACACCTGCAACAAGTGTTATAGCTACTCTTGTACAAATTGCAGATAGTCTATCAGCTTCAAGACCTGGGGCTAGAAATGATTCATTAGAAAACTATATTAAGAGACTAGAACAATTAGAAAATATCTCTAAAGAAATAAAAGGTGTAGAAAAGAGTTATGCACTTCAAGCAGGTAGAGAATTACGTGTTTTAGTAAAACCTGAAGAAATTAATGATATTGAAATTCACAAGACAGCAAGAGAAATAAAAGAAAGAATAGAAAATGAAATGCAATATCCTGGAACTATAAAAGTTACAGTTGTTCGTGAAACAAGAGCTACTGAAGAAGCCAAATAGGCTTCTTTTTTTTGTATAAAAAAAGAGACTTACGCAGCCTCTATATAAATATTCTTATTATAATTGTGCTTTTCTACATTAAGCTTTTTTAATTCCTTATTATCAATAAGCAAGAATAGTTTTTCTAATTTGTTAGAGCCATCTGACATTATTGGATCATCCCAAGTTAAATCAAGATGTAACCACTTGTTATTTACTTTTACTAAATTCCAAATATGTGATTCACTAGCAATTTTATAATTATCTATTCCCATCTTTTCTAAAAATATAGCCATGGCATCAGCATAAGCACCACATAATCCATATCCATCAATTAAAATACTATTTGCCTTACTATATGGTTTTTCACTATTTTTCTTTCTTATACTATCAGTAGCATATTTACCATGATTAATTATATAATTATGAATAACTTCAATTTTTTGTTTATTTGTCATATTACTTTTAATTCTGTTCTTTATAATCTTATCCACTTTAGCATCTATTAAAGCAATATCATTTTGAGAGTAAACTTTATTTATTACTAATTTTATTTCTCCATACTCATCATATGAAATACTAACATTATCAAATGAATTATAAGGATGAACAAAGTTATTAACATGAGATAAAGTCTCTTTATTATTCATTAATGCATTTACATCTTCAATACAGGTTGCATAACTATCATCACAGTAAAAAGTAAATTTCTCAACACCACTATTAACAACAGTATAGAAAATGTTCAATAAATGTTTCTTGTTTTTTACAATAAAATCATCTGTGTTTTGAACATATTTATAATTTCTGTTTTTGTAATATTGATTCTTTTCTAATTTTATATTTTCCTTTACTTTCAAGATATGCTCTCTATAATACATATATATTTCATCCTGATAACGGTCACCAAGATAATAGCATATACTGATAACAACACAACTTATAATAAGTGCAGTCAATATCACCTTTAAAAATCTTTTCATTCAATCACCAGCCTTATTTTACCAAAAAAAAATAAAGTAATCAATATTACTTTATACTATTAATAGCTTTATTTAATTTAGATTTGTCTCTAGCAGCTTTGTTTTTCTTGATTAAACCATGTTTAACAGCTTTATCAATCTTCTTATTAGCAAGACTTAATTGTTCTTCTGCTAGTTTTTTATCTCCGTTTTTTGCAGCTAATTTAACATTTTTAATTGCAGTTCTCATAGCCGCAACTTTTTCTCTATTTCTATCTTTCTTTACCGCATCAGTTTTTACTCTTTTTTTAGCACTTTTAATATTTGGCATTTTCTCACCTCACTTTTATAACAATTTAAATTCTAACAAAAAATCGCTAAAAAATCAAATAAAATAAGCACTTTTCTGCTTTTTTTTGAATTTTTGTATCAATTTCTCCTAAAAAAGTACACTAATAAAGGTGATAATATGAAAGAAGTAGACTTATCAAAATATGAAATAAGAACAGATTTAGTAGTTGATCTTATAGAAAAAAGCCCTTCCTTCGAAACAAAAACAGTTATTGATGACATAACAATTAGCAATATAAAACTTGATGAAAGAAATAGTAAAGAATTAAACAAAGAAAAAGGAGATTATACAACAATTTATTTTAAAGACATTACAGATACTAGTAATTATGAAAAAGTTTTAGAAGTGACGACTAATGAGTTATCAAAAATGCTAAAAAACAGCAAAATAAAAGATGAATATTTCTGCTTAATAATTGGGCTTGGTAATGAAAAAAGTACTGCAGATGAACTTGGAGTAACAACTGCTAAAAAAGTAATTGTAACTAAACATATATATGACCTTACAGGAACTCTAGAAGAAGGCTATAGGGTAACTGCATGTCTAATACCTGGAGTAATGGGAACTACGGGAATAGAAACAAGTGATGTTATATCATCAGTAATAGAAAAAGTAAAACCAGATTTTATAATAGCAATAGATGCTTTAGCAAGTGATTCAATAGATAGATTACTAAAAACAATACAAATAACAAATACAGGTATAAACCCAGGAAGTGGAGTCGGTAACAATAGAAAAGAAATATCAGAAAAGGTCTTTAACATACCTGTAATAGCTATAGGAGTTCCAACAGTAGTAGAAGCATCAACAATTGTTAATGACACATTAAACTATATGAAAAAAAGTTTTAGTTATAATATAAAAAATAAAAATAAATCATCTGACAAACTAATTCCAACGAGTAATATTAATTACTTAAAAAACAACCCATATACATTATCAAAAGAAGAATCTAAAGTATTTTTAGGAATTCTCGGAGATTTAACTGACTATGAGAAAAAAGTATTTATAAAAGATATACTTAATCCTATAGGATATGATTTAATAGTGACTCCAAAAGAAATAGATTTTATCGTACAAAAATTAACTGATTTAATATCTAGTGCAATAAATAATTGTATACATAACATATCGACAAAAAAAGTATAAGCAATATCTTATATTAATCATGGTGATTATATGAATAGAGCTAAAACTATTTTTTGTCTTTTCTTATTTGTTTTATCATTTTTATATGCAAAAGATTTACCCAATGACAATTTTATAGATTTTATTTTAAAAGATAATAAAACAATACCAATAATTGAACGAATATCTAATAAAAGAATAAACAATCCAGTTAGTTTTTTAGATTTGAGTAACAAAACCATAATCAAAGAAAATAATAGTAAAGAACAAAAGGTTGAGAAAGAAGAATCACCAATTATTTATATTTTTAACACTCATCAAACAGAAGAGTATGCAAAAAGTGCTTATAACATAACTCCTACAGTGGTGACGGTAAGCAACATATTAAAAGAAGAACTGAGTGAATTAGGAATTCCTTCCATAGTAGAAACTAAAGATGTAATCAAAGAAGTTAATAAAAGAGGCTATGATTACTCAGGTACTTATACAGTAAGTTTTGAAAATTTAAAACTTAGAAAAAAGCAGAACAGTTCACTTAAATACTACTTTGATATGCATAGAGATTCTGTAACAGGAAGTGCCTCTAGAACAACAATAAATAATAAAAAATACGCTACAATTATGTTCTTGATAGGTGCCAATCATGAAGATTATCAAAAAAACTTAAATAACGTAAAAATAATGGAAAAGTATTTAAAAAAGAATTATCCAGGATTAGTTAGAGAGACATATATACAAAAAAACTGGACATATAATCAGTGGTATAGTTCAAGAATGTTTTTAGTAGAACTTGGAGGTCCTGATAACACCCTAGAGGAAATATACAATACCACTATAGCTTTGGCACATTCTATAAAATACTATATGGAGGTAGACAAATGAAAAAGTTTATTTTAGTATTCATATTATCTCTGTTTACATTTTATGTAATTCTATTATTAGCACAGTCACAAGGCTATTATAAAACAAGAAGTGAAAAAGCAAAAATATTAACAGATGAACAAATAGAAAAATTTGAAAAAGATGTACAAAATGGCAAAAATATAGATATAACTGAATATACGATATACAAGGATAAAGACTATACAAATGATATTAGTACTAATATATACAAAGTATCTCTAAAACTTGAAACAGTAGTGGATAAAACAATAAAACTAATATTCAATAGTGCTTCTCGTGCGGTAAGTGATTAGACTTTAAAAAATAAATATATTATGTTATTATTTAAATGGTGGTACTATGAACAAAAAAGTTTTAGAAAAACTTTACATCATACTTATAATAACAGTATTTATAGTAATAGGCTATTACACATACAAAAGTTATGAAGACAAAAAAAGTTCTAATGATACAACTGTTGAATTAAATAATTTTTATAATGTAGATTACTTGTTTAATAATAGTTATATAGATGTTCCCAAAACTATAGAAGATTTTTCATCTATAGAAGGAAAAATTCATATAACTTTGGATACTAATAATGTAATGAATATAGAATATGAGAATAATAGTAAAAAAGTATTAGGCCTTCCAGAAGAAAAAGTAACAGTATATTACAATTATCTGTATGATAACTATTATGAATTTATAGGTAAAACTGAAAAAGGGAATGTGTATTATGTTTTTCTTGACATAGAAAATATTGACGATGAAGAGTTTAAATTAATTGGTAATAATATAAATAAAATATACATTCCAATTAATGATAAAAATGGTGTTTACATCAATAAAAAAGATGATTTTGCAACCAAATATATATTATATGATGATGAAAACTTAAAATATATAGATATAGGTTTTAAAAATAAATACGTATTAAAATCACATATAGAACAAAAAAAGCCATATTTTGATTACATTTGTGCTGACATAAATTCTTATCTTTGTAACAAATTTATGATCTATATATCCTTCAACAATGAGCTTGTATACAATAAAGAAAGATTAACAAATAATAACAACGAAACAATATATGTCAAAGACATATTCTCAAGTTTTGAAGTAAAGTCAAAAGATAACAATATCAAAACATTAAATAAAAAAAATTTAAAAAAGTATAACTACACATATAGTTCATATATAATTGATATAAATCAAATGGCATATCAGTTTGACATTACTAATAAAGGAGAAAGGCTTATTCCTTTAAATAGTGATGAAAATAAAGTTAAAGAGTATGTGTATGAACCAGGTAAAAAGTTATTAATTATCTTTGAAGATGATACAGAAAAAGAAATAAAAACTAGTAAGAACAGAGTAATAATAACGTCTACAATTTACGACAGAAATGAACATAGTAATGACAAAGTGTTAATAAAGCCATAATACATTTCAAACTTCTTGTTATTACTATTTTCTTGTGATATAATATATTTGTATAATAGAGGTGTTTTATGGGAGAGGATAGGCTTACTAACAGACAATTTGTAGCTATTTCTTTAGTAATAATAATGTGCGGTATTGCTATAATAGGGCACGACTATTTTTTGGCCAAAAGATCAAAAGCCTATGAAGAGATGAGCATTCTTTTATCTCAAGAACCTCAAGCAGTAGAACCGGTTGATGGAGAAAATGACACTAGTAGAGTAATCAGTGGTACCGGAAATAATACAAGTAATAACAGTAATAGAGCTAATGACCCTTCTGGAAAAGTAAAAAAATCAACTTACACATATAACTATATTGGAAGATTAAAAATACCATCAATTAATTTAAACCGTGGATTTGTTAAATATGGTACAGCAGGCAATACTGTTAATCAAAATATAGCTATCATGAGTGGCTCAAAATATCCAGATGAAAATGAAAGTAACTTTATAATAGCAGCACACAATGGTTCAGGTTGGAATGCTTATTTTACTAATATTGATAAACTAAAACTAGGAGCTATGGCCTATGTTACATATAAAGGCAAAGAATACAGTTATATCCTTAAAAAAATATATAGTGACCCTAAAAGAGATGGAAGAGTTACGTTATATAAAACAAACAACAAAAAACACTTAACATTAGTTACGTGCAAAAGACCAGATTATAAAAAATACTACTTAGTTCTTGTATTTGAACTTGTAGAAGAAAGAGATATGTAAAAAAAGGAGTGATAAAATGGCAAATATTCCTTTAACGGAGAGGATAAAAACAATAATTGATTTAGCAGTATCACAATCATTTTTTATTACACTTTTTGTTATATTCTTATTAACAATTGTTGCATTAATAATTAATACAAGAGTTAAAAGTAGAGCACCAAAATATATGGTAGCAATAGCATATACAGGTATTGCAATATTACTCTTAGCAAGATATGGAAAATATATGCTTTCTTTAAACGATAGTATTGTTGATAAATTTTTTAGAGCAATGTATTTTCCCAACATAGTAGTATACATTGCAATGCTAGTATTAACTATATTATTTATAGTAATGACAGTTTTGAATGATAAATATTTGATGTATACAAAGATATGTAATTTTCTATGCTTCGTGGTAATATGGTTCTTGTTTGTGCTTACAGTAGATTCTGTTAAGAGAGAAGGATTAAGTTTCTATGAAGTAACAGATATATATGCTAATGGTACAATTATGATTCTGATGCAGGCAAGTATGTGTATATTCTTTATCTGGTGTGCAATACTTATATCAGATGCAATAGTAAGAAGAATATCCGAAAAGATGGAAAAAAAGGAATTACAACATGTATCTCCTGAAGGACAAATAGTTGAAAATGATAGTGTGGAAACAATACCATTTTTCGAAGATGTACTAAATAATTTTAAAAAAGATAATGAGGAAGTTAATCAAGATTACACAGATAATCAAGATGATAATTAATAAGCAATGTGTCAAAAAACTGTAAAACGGTTTACAGTTTTTCTTTTTGTTTTGACATATGTTTGGTATAATTGTCATGATAGGAGTGGTAGGATGACACTAGGAATAGTAGGAAAACAAGCAAAAGATTATACCATAGATATAAAAACTGTTAATAACATCAAATCGTTAGGGCTAGATATGATTAACACTGCAAAATCTGGGCATCCAGGAATAGTTCTTGGAGCAGCACCAATAATATATAGGCTATATAATAATCATTTAATATTTGATAATAATAATCCTAATTGGATAAATAGAGATAGATTCATAATGTCTGCAGGTCATGGATCAGCTCTTTTGTATGCAACTCTATTTATGAGTGGCTTTGATTTAACTATAAACGATCTAAAAGAATTTAGAAATTATGGTTCAAAGACACCAGGTCATCCAGAAGTAGGAGTAACTCCTGGAGTTGACTGCTCAACAGGACCATTAGGACAAGGAATAGCAACTGCAGTTGGTATGGCAATTGGAGAAGCCTATTTAAATCAAAAGTTTAAAAGTCTAAAGGCAAGTTTAATAGATCACTATACATATGTATTATGTGGAGATGGTGATCTGATGGAAGGAATATCTTCTGAATCAGCCTCTTTAGCGGGTTCTTTAGGACTAGGAAAAATAATTGTTTTATACGATTCAAATGGGATAAGTTTAGATGGTTCAACAACTAATGTATTTGATGAAAATGTGCTAAAAAAATATAGAGCAATGGGTTGGGATACCCATCTACTAAAAGATCCATACGATTTTGAAGAATTTGACAATTTGATAGAAAGAGCAAAAAAAGCAGTCGATAGGCCATCAATAATAAAAATAGAAACAGTAATAGGAAAAGATTCGAAATATCAAAATACAAATACCATTCATGGTAAGCCTTTATCAAAAGAGGACTTAAAGAATATAAAGAAAAAACTAGGAATTAGAGAGATACCTTATACTGTGTTAAGTGACGCATATAATAACATGAAAAAATGTATTGATGAGAGAAACGATTTAGCAATATCAAAATGGGAAAAAACATGTGAAAAAGTAATGCAAAAACTAGATAAAAGTATAATAGAAGATTATGAAAAATTACTTTCCCACGAAGATATTAACATAGAAAGTACACTTGATAATAAACAGTATTCAGGAAGAGAATTAGCGCATACTTTATTAAATAAAATACCAAAAAAAGAAACATTTTGTTTACTTACTGATACTAGTAGTTCTACACAAATATTTTTTGATAAAGAAGAAAACTTTTCTAAAAAGAACAGACTTGGAAAAAATCTACAATGTGGGGTAAGAGAACTAAGTGCTTCAGCTATTCAAAATGGATTAGCATTAATGAATATCAAAACTGTTTCTTCAACTTTCTTAGCATTCTCTAATTATATGATTCCAAGCATCAGAATGGCATCCCTAATGAATTTAAATACCACCTATATATTTACTCATGACAGCGTTTTAATTGGAGAAGATGGACCAACTCATCAACCTATAGAACAAATAGATCAGTTAAGACTAATACCTAATCTTACAGTATTTAGGCCATGTGATGCTAATGAAATGACTGAAGCATTTAATTACTCATTTAATAGTGATAAACCATGCGCAATAATAGTAAGTAAGGAAGTAATACCAATATCAAAAGAACATGGTTATATAATAGAAGAAGAACAAGATTTTGATATATGTCTAATTGCAAGTGGAACAGAAGTAGAATTAGCTATTCAAGTTAGCAAAGCCCTTGAAAAACATATGATTAAATCAAGAGTAATATCAATTCCATCACTAGAATTATTTGATAAAGAAACAAATGAAGAAAAAGAAAAAATACTACCTAAAGACAAGATTAAGGTAGTACTAGAATTATCAACTTGCAATAGTTATTACAAATATTTATCACAAGATGATTTAGTATTTAACATAAAAGAATTTATGAAAAGTGGAAACAAATATTCAATTATTCACAGACTAAACTATGATGTTGATTCTATTACTAAAAATATTGCTTTTCACGTTAAACAAAAAATTTCGGAGCATTAGTTTGCTCTTTTTTTTGCGAAGTTGTCTGCTTTTTGATTTGTTCGTTTTTAGTATTAGAAACTTCACTGCTATTCAAACCTCTAACAACTCTGAGCATAGTTCTAGCATTATTCCAAATTGGTTTAATTTGATAAAAAACAGGGATAGCTTGATTAATTACACCTAATGTTTTACTAGTACCATTTAAAATACTTGAAAAAGAAACCTTTGAAGGCATTTTACCAAATAGAAAATTTGTCCTAGGGACAGGAGCCATATATCTTATATTTCTAGCAAGATAGGGGCTAGGTATAGAATTAAAATTATAACTATTATACATAGTACAACCTCCTAATATAATGTATGTAAAAATCATAAAAAAGAAACAATTTTTTCACTTTAAGTCATTGACTATCTTCTAGTTATAAGATAAAATATATATATAATAGTGGAGGTGTGTAACATGGACAATCAAATGCAAGAACAAAACGCTGCTGCAGTAGCAGAACCACAAGCTACAGCAGTACCTGAACAACAAGCTACACAAAGCAATGATGCTAATGCAACTCCTTCTACCGATCAAAAGAATAAAGAGGGATTAAAAGCTGCATCTACAATGCAAAATAAAAGAAAAAGATTTAAGTATAAAATGCAAAATGATAAAGGCAAAATAATTACAGGATTTCTAGATGCTTATAATCAAGCAGAAGTTACATCATACTTAAAAAATGAAGGTTATAAAGTTTTAAAAATTGAAGAAGTAAATCAGTTTTTAAATATGGAAATTGGTGGGACAAAATTAAATTATGCAGAATTAGCATTTTTATTGACTCAATTATCTACATATTTAAAAGCAGGTATTCCTTTAATAGATTCAATAAAAATACTTGAAAGACAAACTCAAAAAGCTTCTAAAAAGAGGGTATATTCTAATATAGTTTACGAGTTATCAAAAGGTGAAGCATTTTCAGCAAGTTTAAGTGCTCAAGGAAATACTTTTCCACCACTTTTAATAAACATGGTAAAAACTGCTGAACTTACAGGTGACTTACCAGAAATATTAGATGATATGCGTGATTATTATGAAGCAATAGATAGAACTAGAAAAGAAGCTATCAGTTCAATGATTTATCCATCAATTCTATTTATATTTGCTATCGGAGTACTTGTATTTATCTTAACATGGGTTATTCCATCATTCGTTGAATTATTCCAACAACAAAATGCTAAACTTCCGACAGTAACAAAAATAGTACTTGGTGCTAGTGATTTCCTTGTTACTAAAAAATATTGGATTATAGGAATTCTTGCAGGAGTAACAATAGCATTTATAGTATTGTATAAATATTCAAAACCATTCAGAAAAACAATGCAAACAATTGCAATGAAACTGCCAGGATTTGGAAATATAATTATATATAGAGAAGTAACAATGTTTACTAAAACATTTGCTTCACTTTTAAACCACAACGTATTTATAACAGATTCAATGGAAATATTAAGAACTGTATCAAACAATGAAATATTTAAAGAAATAATAAATGAATCATTATCATTGTTATCAAAGGGGGCTAAAATAAGTGATGCCTTTGAAGATAAATGGGCATTTCCAGTCGTAGCATACGAAATGTTAGTAACAGGTGAAACAACTGGTCGTCTTCCAATGATGATGAGTTATGTTGCTAACTATTACGGTGATCTGCACGCTAACCTTGTAAAAAGAATAAATACATTTATAGAACCGTTACTAATTATAATGATTGCAATAATTGTTGGTATCGTAGTAGTATCAGTAGTTATGCCAATGTTTGATTTCTATGGAACAGTTTTATAAAATATATTTTACAATTGCTTTTCTACTAATAGGATTAATATTTGGTTCGTTTTACAATGTAGTGGGGTTGAGAGTATCAAAAAAAGAAAACTTATTATTTCCAGGAAGTCATTGTCCTAAATGTAATCATAAGTTAAAACCATATGAACTTATTCCAGTATTTTCATTTATCTTTTTAAAAGGAAGATGTAAAAAATGTAAAGAAAGAATAAGTATAATGTACCCGTTTATAGAATTATGTACTGGTATACTATTTGCAGTTAGTTTTTATAAATATGGATTTAGTACAGATCTTATATTAGCCTTACTGTTATCATCATTATTAATGATAATAGTAGTTACTGACCTAAACTTTTATATAATTCCCGACAGTATAATAGTAGCCTTTGGTATATTAATATTTATATATAATATAATCGATAAAGGAATACTTGATGCGTGTACTTATGTAGTTTATGGATTACTTATGTTTGGACTAATGTATGCCTTAATGAAATTTGGTAATGCTCTTTTTAAAAAAGAATCTTTAGGAGGAGGAGATATAAAATTAATGGGAATACTTGGAATGATTAATAAGCCAATAGTTTCCATTACAGCTCTATCCCTTGCAGCATTTATAGCATTACCATGTTCAATATATTTTCTAAAAAAGAACAAAGACAAAGTGATTCCATTTGGACCATTTATAGTAATTGGATTCATACTTATAATGTTCTTAGGAATAGATACAAACGATATAATAAAGTTTTTAACAAGAGCTTAGGCTCTTTTTTTATGTATAAATAATCATTGCACTAAAGCAATATATTTGTTCTTCAGAAAAAACAGAAACACTAACTTCATACTTAATATCTATTATTTCTTTATCTTCATCCAACTCTTCCAAGAAGGCATTTATACTTTCTTCTAGATCTTTTTCATGCGCTTCATCAAATATTTTTACTCTCATATTTTCACCAGATTAATTTTATAAAAAAAATATAAAAAAAATTGTAGAATAATCTTGATAAATTATTTAAATCTACTATAATAATGTGTTAAGTTTTTTGACGAGGAGGAGATTATGAATAATAAAAAATTACCTGTTTTAGTACTAAAAAATATAATTCTTTTTCCTCATAGTGAGATTAGACTTGAACTTGAAAACGATAAAGATAAAGAACTAATCTCTTTAGCGGATTCATACTATAATAAACATATATTAATAATTCATCCAGAAGATGCACTTGAAGATTCTATTGATAAAACAAGTTTCCCAAGAATTGGAGTAATAGGTTACATAAACATGAAACTTGATCTCCCAAACAATAGAACTAGAATAGTTATCAGAGGTTTAGATAGAGTAAAAGTTCTATCTTTTGCAGAAGAGATAGAAGGTACAAAAGTTTCCTCTTTTGAAGAAATTAAAAAATCAGAATTATCACTGTCAGAACAAATGGCATATTCTCGTAGTTTAATAAAACAAACAGAATATTATATAGAACATTGTCCTAATGTTAGCAATAGCATATTATCAGATATTCTTGGGGTTAATGACATAGATAAAATAACTGATATTCTTACTATGTTTATTCCAGGAACATATGAAAGAAAAATAGAGTATTTAAATGAGACCTCGGCTACTTCAAGAGCGATGATGCTTTTAGATGATATTAATATGGAAATATCAGTTACAGATTTAGAACAAGAAATAGAAGACAGAGTATCATTTGAACTTGATAAAACACAAAGAGAATATATTTTAAATGAAAAAATAAAAGTGATGCGAGATGAACTTGGAGAAGGTTATGATAAAGATCGAGAAATAGACAGCTTAAAGGCAAAACTAAACAATAAAAACCTTCCAGAGTACGTAAAGAAAAAATTAGAAGTAGAGATAAAAAGATATGAGGCTATTCCTGAAATGTCATCAGAAATAGGTATGTTAAAAACATATATTGATACATTACTTGCACTTCCTTGGGGAGTATATACTGAAGACAATAAAGATTTAAATGCCGCCAAAGAAATGCTAGATAGCACACATTATGGTCTATTTGAATTAAAAGAAAGAATAGTAGAATATCTAGCATTAGCACAAATGACTAATGGATTAAACAATCCTATAATATGTTTCGTAGGTCCTCCGGGAGTAGGTAAAACTACATTTGCTAAAAGTATTGCAGATGCTTTAGGAAGAAAGTATATAAAAATATCTGTTGGAGGAGTAAACGATGAAGCAGATATAGTAGGGCATAGACGCGCTTATATTGGATCAAGCCCAGGAAAAATAATTGATGGAATAAAAAGAACAGAGGTAGCTAATCCAGTATTTGTAATTGATGAAATAGATAAAATGACAAAAGATATAAAAGGAGATCCTGCGTCAGCCCTTTTAGAAGTCTTAGACAAAGAACAAAACAAATACTTTGTAGATCATTATATAGAAGAGCAATTTGATCTATCTAAAGTAATGTTTATACTAACCGCTAACTATATAGAAAAAATACCAGAAGAGTTAAGAGATAGATTAGAAATAATAGAAATATCTAGTTATACAGAATATGAAAAGTTTAATATATGTAAAAACTATATAATTCCAAATGGCATAAAGAAACACGGACTTGAAAACTATAATATAGTATTTACAGATGAAGCAATATTTAAAATAATTAGAAACTATACTAAAGAAGCAGGTGTAAGGGAACTAGAAAGAAAAGTTTATGCTATCTTTAGAAAACTAATTAAAAAAATAGTAGTAGAAAAACAAGAAACACTAAGGATAATTGATGATGGTCTAATAAAAGATTTACTAGGTAATGAGATATATACTGATACTGTGAACTTTCCTAAAGAAAGTATTGGTATAGTAAATGGAATGAGTTATACAATATATGGTGGAGATATCCTTAAAATAGAAGTTAATTTCTATGAAGGTGATGGAAAAATAATAACAACAGGTTCCTTAGGAGATGTATTTATAGAAAGTGCAAAAATAGCACTTAGTTATATAAAAAGTAATTATAAGAAGTTTGGTATAGATTATGACAAATTATCAAAAAGTGATATTCATATTCACGTTCCTGAAGGAGCAGTGAAAAAAGATGGACCTAGCGCAGGTATTACTATTACAACAGCCCTTATAAGTGCCTTTACAGACTTAAAAATAAGTAGTAATATTTCTATGACTGGAGAGATGACTTTAAGAGGAGATATTCTACCAGTAGGGGGTTTAAAAGAAAAAATAATTGGTGCGAAAAAAGCAGGAGTTAAAAAAATATTTATACCAAAAGGAAATGAAGCAGAAGTTAAATCATTTGATAAAGAAATAACTTCAGGACTTAGATTTATATATGTAGAAAACTATTCACAAGTTTTTGAAAATTTGACTTTAACAAAAAACATAAGAAAAAGAGTAAGTACTGTTAAAAAGTAACTTGCTTTTTTATTAAAAAATAGTTTGTTTGCTTTTAATGACGTTAATTTAGTGATATAATAAAAAACATATTTTATTTAATTAGGATGTGAAAACTCACTATGAAAGAAATCAGTTTATATATAGATGAATCAGGAAACCTTGGAACAGGTATGGGAAGATATTTTTTAATTTGCGCATTAGAAGTTGATTCTAAAATAAAGTCAAGCATTATAAAAAGATCTGGAAGGGTTATTTAATACAATGGGCAGATATAATAGCAAATTCATTATATAAAAAATATAATAGTAATGAAGAATCATACTATAAAAAAATAAAGCCTTATATTGTTTTCGAAAGCAAATTTCCATCAAGAGAATTCGGAAAGTAAGATAATAATTGACATATAATATAAAAAATGATAATATAACTATATCAAAAGAACTGGTATATAAGCCTTGTGTAACTTATTCAAGTTATTGAATATAAGAGTTATATTTTAACTCAGTTATACAAGCTCTGCCAGTTCTTTTGATATAAATATTAAACAATTGTATTTTACAAGTTTTTGTGTTAAAATTAGTAAGAACTTTGGAGTGATATTATGAAAGAAGTAATAATTGATACTTTGATTGATTCTATAAAACTATTACCATTTTTATTTATAGCATTTTTACTTATAGAATTATTTGAACATAAATTTAGTAAAAAAACAAAAAATAAATTATCTAAATCAAATAGATTGGGTCCAGTTATTGGTAGCATCCTTGGAATTATTCCTCAGTGTGGCTTCAGTGTTATGGCTACTAATCTATATGCTACAAGAATAATAACATTAGGTACTCTAATTGCAGTATATTTATCTACTAGTGATGAAATGATACCTATCTTAATAGCAGAAAAAGCACCAATTAGTTTACTTATAAAAATACTTTTAATAAAACTAGTTGTAGGAATTATATTTGGTATTATAATTGATTTACTAATAAAAAGAAAAGATAAAGAAAACTATCACATATGTGAAGATGATCATTGTAACTGTGATGACGAACATTTCTTAAAAGCAGCTTTAAAACATACATTTAACATCTTTATCTTTATATTAATATGTACTTTAATAATAAATGCAATAATGGAATATGGTGGGAACACTATACTAAATAAAATACTTTTAAAAAATAATATTTTTGCACCATTTTTAACTAGTTTAATAGGTTTAATTCCAAACTGTGCAGCATCAGTAATACTAACAGAACTATATTTAAATAGTGCAATAACTTTTGCAGCATTAGTATCAGGCCTTCTTACAGGTGCAGGGCTTGGTATATTAGTATTATTTAGAACAAATAAGAATAAAAAAGAAAATATTAAAATACTATTAACAATATATGTAATTGGAGTGTTAGTAGGATTATTATTAGAAATATTTATCTAAGAAGGCTAGTCCTTCTTTTTTCTTTTTGGTATAATGTTTATAAGGAGGAGCCTATGGTTTGTGACTGTCTAGTAGAATTATCACATGTATTTTTTGATAAAACATTTACTTATCTAATACCAACAGAATTACAAAAAGACATAAAAATTGGTATGCGTGTAAAAGTACCATTTGGTAAACAAACACTGGAAGCTTTTGTTATGTCTATTTATCATAGTAAAGAAGACATAGAACTAAAAGAAATAATCTCATTAGTAGATTCTTATCCAGTATTAAATGAAGAACTTATACAATTAGGTAAAGTATTACAACGAATGACTATGGCTTCTTTAATGTCTTGTTATCAAGTTATGCTTCCTAAAGCTTTAAAAGCAAAAGAGAAAGTAAGAATTAATGTTAAAAAAAATAAATACATTTTATTAAATGATATAGATATAAATGATATAAAGTTTAATGAATCACAAGAAAAAATAATTAAATATTTAAAAGAGAATAACAAGGTATTAAAAACAGAACTTAATAAAATATCAGAAAGTAGTGTAAATACTTTATTAAAAAAAGGAATATTAAAACAAATTGAAGAAGAGGCATATAGATATAACTTAGAAAAAAGTGAAAAGAAAAGCTTTACTCTAAATAATGATCAATTAGTAATTTTTAATAGAATAAATTCAAGCTTAGATGAAAATGAAATATTTTTAATACATGGAGTTACAGGCTCTGGAAAAACTAATATATATATAAAGTTAATTGAAGAAGTAATAAAAAGAGGTAAAAAAGCATTATTTCTAGTACCAGAAATATCTTTAACACCTCAGATAATAAATAGATTTACATCATACTTTGATAATATTGCAGTTTTGCATAGTAGATTATCAGATAGTGAAAAGTATGACGAATGGCGAAAAATAAACGAAGGCAAGGTAGACATCGTAATTGGGGCCAGAAGTGCCGTATTTGCACCTTTAAAGGACATAGGTATAATCATTATTGATGAGGAACATAGTTCTAGTTATAAACAAGAAAATACCCCTAGATACAGTGCTATAGATGTTGCAAAACAAAGAAGTAAGTATCATAGTTGTCCGCTTATACTAGGTAGTGCAACGCCTTCTATGGAAAGTTATGCAAGAGCTCAAGTGGGGACTTATAATTTATTAGAATTAAAAACAAGATATAATGGAATGAATCCAGATATCGAAATAATAAATATGAATGAAGAATACAAAAAAACTAATGATTACTTTTCTCAAAAACTCATAGATAATATCAAAGAAACAATAAATAAAAAAGAACAAGTTATCTTATTTTTAAATAAAAGAGGTTATTCATCACTAGTAACATGTTCTAATTGTGGTTATACTGAAAAATGTCCGAATTGTGATATTACAATGACTTATCATAAAACTTCAAATATGCTTAGATGTCATTACTGTGGTTATGCTAGAAAAAAAGAAAAAGAATGTATTAGTTGTGGAGCATATTATAAAGAATATGGATTAGGAACTGAAAAAGTAGAAGAAACATTAAGAGAATTAATACCTGAATCCAAAATAATTAGAATGGATGTAGATACAACTACTAAAAAAAATGCTCATGAAAAGATAATAAAAAGTTTTCAAAATAAAGACTACAATATTCTTTTAGGAACACAGATGATTGCTAAAGGGCTTGATTTTGAAAATGTAACTTTAGTAGGAATAATAAATGCTGATATAAGTCTTAATTTTCCAGATTATAGAAGTAGTGAAAATACATTTCAATTACTAAATCAAGTATCAGGAAGAAGTGGAAGAGGAGAGAAGAAAGGAAAAGTTTTAATTCAGACATTTAATCCGGATCATTATGCAATAAAATATAGTGCTACTAATGATTATATTGGTTTCTATAACCAAGAATTATCAATAAGAAAGAAACTAAACTATCCACCTTTCTGTTATATATGTCTTATAAGAATAATATCTAAAAATTATGATATGGCAAGTAAAACTAGTTTTAAAATAGGAGCTTATTTAAAAAAGAAAATAGAAAATGAAACAGTTTTAGGCCCAGCAACTGCAAATACATTTAAAATAAATAATGAATATAGATTCCAAATAATTATTAAGTATAAAGATATTAACAATATAAGAAAGTACTTATACATGTTAGAAGAAAGATTTTTCAATGACAAGGAAGTAAAATTAGAAATAGACTTCAATCCTATAAAATTTTAAAAAATAAAAAAAACCGGTATGTTAGTTAATTCATACCGGTTTGTCCGTTTGCATTTATATTTTGATTTATCATATCTACTAAATTATTAGTGTAATTATTAGTATTAACATTAGATTGTGCTGGTGCACTAGGACTAGTTTGTGCTGGTGCACTAGGACTAGTTTGTGCAGGTTGTGTATTGTTAGAAGTCAAAGAATTAAATACATTATCATCAAATAAGTTTTGACTATTTGTATTATAAGCTTGTTCATTTTGAACAGGCTCAATTATTTTATTTTCAGGAGCAACTGTTTTATTATTTGGAACAGGTACTACATTTTGAGCTTCTTTTGCTTGATTTGCATTACTAGTATTATCAGTATTATCTCTTACATATTGTTCTGATATATCATCGTAATCATCATCATCTACTAAACGGAATACTTCTTTTAAATCAGTTATTCCTTCCATAACTTTTATAAGTCCATCTTGTAATAGATTTCTAACATTCTTATTCTTAGTATAGATTAATTTTTTTAATTCTTCACGATCAATATTTCTATTTATAGCATCACGTATTTCTTCATTAATCATTAATACTTCTTGTAGTGCAATTCTTCCTGTATAACCATTGTGACAATGTTCACATCTGCCTGCTTCATATATTGTTTCAATATCAACATTTAAAGCTTTCTTAAACAGTGTTTTTTCAGTTTCGTTAGCAGGCCTTTGAACTCTACAATAAGGACATAATCTCTTAGCAAGAGTTTGAGAAATGATACCTTTCAAAGATGAAGAAAGCAAATATCTTTCAACATCCATATCTACAAGTCTTTCAATAGTAGTAAGAGAGTTGTTAGTATGCAGTGTAGATAAAACTAAGTGCCCTGTAATAGAAGCACGAACAGCTATTTTTGCAGTTTCGCTATCACGAATTTCTCCGATAAGAATTATATTCGGGTCTTGTCTTAGTATTGAACGAAGAACAGCAGCAAAGTCTAGCCCAATTTCAGAATTAACTTGTACTTGGTTTAATCCTTCAATACTCATTTCTACGGGGTCTTCAACTGTGATTATATTAACTTCTTCACGGTTTAACCTTTGAAGCATTGAATAAACAGTAGTAGACTTACCAGAACCAGTAGCACCAGTTATTAAAATGATACCATTCGGTAAAGCAAGCATATCCATAATAGTCTTGTAGTTTTCACCAGTAAATCCTAAAGTTTCAATACCTTGTAAACTCATTGAATAGTCTAGAATTCTTATAACGATTTTTTCTCCGAAACTTGCAGGCAACGCAGAAACACGTAAATCAAGATCTTTACCTTCAATGACACTTTTTATAGCACCATCTTGAGGAAGACGAGATTCCGTTATGTTCATACCTGCAAGAAGTTTAATTCTTGTAGTTAAATTTCTTTTATATTTATTATCAACGATGGTATAATCTCTAAGTTCACCATCGATTCTTATTCTAACTTTTAAATAATTTTCAGCAGGGTCAAAGTGAATATCACTTGCATTCTTGATTACAGAATCAATTATAATCTCGTTAACAATGTTAACAATAGGTGTAGTTGTAAAATCAAACTCTTTCATCATAATGAATTGCCCCTTCTTATTATTTTTTTAATAAACTACTAGCATTTATTCTTAAATTATTATATAATAGATTTTGAAAATAAGCAAGTGGGAGGATTATAATTTATGAAAAAAAATAACAAAAATCTAAACACAAAAGGGTTTGTAATGTCCGAACTTTTAGCGGCTTCGATAGTAATTCTTTTGCTATTCTCAATTTTATTTGCTAATTATTTACCCCTAACAGGCGAATTTGAAACAAGAATAGCATACAACAACGTAACAGCAAACTATGGAGCCTTCTATGTAAGAAAAGTATATAAAACAGTTTTAGAAGATTCTACTGCCAAAGCAACTCTTGATCAAGGTCTAGTAGACAAAGGTTATTATACTGTTTATACTTCAACAAAACCTAATGAAATTAAACTTGCAACAAATTATGAAGACGATTTGGCTAATATAATAGAAAAGTATCAAATCGAGGAAATAATAATAACTAAGTACAAAACAGATGAGGTAAAAGGTCGAGGAACAAACTTGGACAAACGTTATACAAGGTCTTCTGGAGTGCTATACAGTTATATAAAATATTTGCCTTATTATACACTATCAATGTATGATGGGAAAAGTTCTGAACCGTATAGATTGATTATGAAAACAGGTTATGGATATGCCACAACTCAAATATTACCTGACCCTCCGACACCTATAAGTTGCTTTGATTTAAAGTATATCAAAGAGGGAGAGTTTACTGTAACTAATTATCACGAAGAATGTGGTGAAAATGTTACTATAACTGCTAATGAGATTACTGTTGGAATGGGCTCAGAAGCAAGACATGGTGTCATAACATCTATCACTGGTACAGCTAATAACAAAGGTGCCTTTGAAGGTAAAGGAATAAAAACTATAAACCTATCTCAAAGGATTACAGATATTGGTAAAAATGCCTTTAAAAATAATTTTATTAATAAATTTAGTTTTGAAAATAATGCTCCAGGAGTTACTAGTATTGGAGATTATGCATTTAGTGATAACAAATTTACTAGAATAACTATACCAGGAACTATAACCACAATAGGTGAAGGAGCTTTTGCTAATAATTATAATTTACAAGTAATAGAATTTGACTTCGAACATGCTACTAATCCAATTAACATAATATCTAAAAATATGTTTTCACTATCAGAATATGGAAGTATGAATTCAAATAATTTGATCAGTTTATTTATACCTGCTAACATACAAACAATTAAAGAAAATGCCTTCCGTAATTTACAATTCTCATCTATTGAATTTGAAAACAATATAGAAACTAATGAAGATGAAGGAGAAGAAGTCGAAATATCAGATCCAAGTCAATTAGAAACAATAGAAGCAAATGCTTTCAGAATTGACGAACAAGCACCAATATCACCTACTAATTACATACAGTTATCTTTACCAAACAGGATTGAAACAATAGGGGCAGGTGCCTTCCAAAATGTAAAACTAGGTAGATTGATATTCCAAGTTGATGACTCATCATATTCTGCTTTAAAAACTATAGGAGCAAATGCTTTTAATGTATATGAAACAAATATAGCTAATATAAACACTGAAGATTTTTGTGATACCGTACCTGGAGAAGAAGGACAACCAGCTACTTGTGAATATAAAAGAAATCTAAAAATTCCAACTAGTGTCACAAGAATAAATGCCAATGCCTTTAAGAATCAAGAATTAGAGGCAATTGTGTTCGATAACATAAATGATCAAGGGATTGTTGTAACTAATAGTAAACTAACCCATATAGAAGATGGCGCTTTCAGTGGCAACAAACTAGAAACTATTACTATACCACCAAGTCTTGCGGTATCAGATGCAACTGTCGGTAAACAAATATTTGGTTCATCATATACTCTTGGTAACAATAGTGGAGAAATAATAATTCAAAACCCAGATATGTTTAACAAATCCTGGTGGTGTGATGCACTTTTTGGATCAACTTGTACAGTAGAAAGAGTAGATGAAGAAGGTGTTAATGATTATAAATATACACATAATTCAACGACTAAATATATAAGCTATCAGGGAGAAGAAGAAGGGGAAGGAGAGTAAGTTATGAATAATAAAGGTATGACTTTAGTAGAATTACTTATTACTTTTTCACTTTTAATGATAATAGTAGTAGGCATGTTTAATCTTATTTTGGATGTAAAAATGGATTTAGATGATAAGCAAATTGGTAAAGACATAAGTGAATATTCGAACTTTTTAAATAGTGATATACATTATGAATTAATAACTAGAAGACCTATTGCTATTGCCATAAAAACAACACCTAGTGGTAATTGGAATATAAAATACAATACAATTTATGATAATGATGAAGATTGTGGAACAGAAGAAAATCCTATTCCATGTGGTATAAATGGTGATAACTTTAGAGTTGATTCAACATATAAAGATGGTACAAAAACTGTAACTATAACAGGAACAAAAAATATTGCTAATGTTTGTAGCAATTTCTTCCCATGTGCAGTTTATACATATTACGATTCACAAGCTGTAAACAATCAAGGACAAGCATCTGCAATATTCAAAGTTATTGCTCTTAATATGAATGTTACTGAAAATAATGGGTATGGTGTAAAGTACAATAACATGTTTGAAGAAATGCCCCACTATGATCAAATTGATGTCGTTAAAACAAGAACAAGCATGAAATTTGAGGGTGATTTCTTCGTTATCAATTATCCAGTATACATAACAGATGACAATACAAATTATGGTTTTAAAATAGCATATCCAGTATCAGGAATAGCTAAAATACAAACTAATAATGAAGAAGACAATGATTGAATTATTCTAGATAATAGAAAAGGTAAATATTTTACCTTTTTTTCTTTTAGTATATCCATAATTTGTGCATGAACAGACAATCCACCAAAAGAAATAAAAAAAGCAGAGGTTACAATTTTTATAATCTGTGGATAACTAGAAACAGATAAGTATTTTAATCCAGTAGTCATTTCAATAATTCCAGCAATCAGTATTTCAAAATAATTATCAGGGTTCTTAAATAACATGTTAATAATTATTAAGAAAAAAGTAACTATTCCAAAAATATTAATAAGTACTTCTATAGAGTTTTTTATACTACTAAAAACAGTTTTAAAAATATTTGTATTATTAATAGTTTGACACAAATCCTTAAATAAAAAACGATTTGTTAATTCGAAGTAATTATCATCCCCATAATTTCTAAAAAATAATCCACTAAATATATTTCCTAAGACATGAGAAAACAGCATTATAAAACCAACTCTACTACTATGCAAAAAACTATTACCCACAGTATTTACGATGAATAAAGGATTAGAAAAGAATGTAAATGCAAGTATCTTTTGTGCTTCTTTTTGATTTATTATTTCTTTATCAATTAAATCATCTACATACTTTGCACTGCTTGGAAACCCTGTAATCATACTCATAAAAAAAACAAAAGCACTAGCACCAGAAGTCTTAAAAACTACTCTAAATATTCTGTTAAAAACACTTCCTAAAAACTTTGGGAAGTTAATAGCAACAAGAATATTTGATATAACAAACATCGGAAAAAGTGAAGGGAATATATTTTTTATAAACAAGTTTAAACTAAATACAATAATACTAGTTAACTGTTGTGATTTCATAAAAATATTAATAATTAAAACAAAAATAGTACATAAAATTATAAAAGAATAAATGTTTTTTTTCATATTTCACCTTTTTCCTGTTATAATTATATTGGAGAGATTTTTATGGTAGAAGAAAAACAAATAAAAATAGAAAAAATAAGTGACAGATTAAAAAATTTTTTTAAGAATCCTAAAGAAGTTATCTCTTTCTTTTTACCAATAATTATTGCAATTATATTAGTGATTCCACTTCCATATTATGTAAAACTTGGAGGAGGCATCATCAAACTTGAAAATAAAATAGATATTGATGAAAAAGGAGAGAATGGTCACTTTGGAGCATTGTATGTAAGAGAGTCGAAAGCAGTAGTTTTGACATATATACTTTCTTATATAGTCCCATCATATGATAGAGAAAAACAAGAAGAAGTAATCATTAATGATGAAAATACAGAAAATTATGATTATAGAGAAAAACTATATTTTACATCTTCAATAGATGCCGCTACAAAAACAGCATTTGAAAAAGCAGGTAAGAGTATAGAAGTAGCCTCATCAAAGTTTTTAATTATATACATAGATAAAGATTCAAAAACTAACCTTAAAGTAGGAGATGAAATAATAAAAGTAAATGGCAAAAGCACAAAAACATATTCTGAAATTACTGAAGAGATAAAGAAATCAAAAGATAATGTTAAAATAACTGTTATAAGAGATAAAAAAGAAATAGAAACAAATAATAGTTTCATGAATATTGATGGTGAAAGTAAACTTGGTATAGTTATATCAAATGAAATAAAGTATACTAGTGATCCAAAAGTAAAACTAAAATTTAACGGTAAAGAAGCAGGACCTTCAGGTGGCCTTATGATTGCCTTGACAATATACGATAAATTAGTAAAAGAAGACATTACTAAAGGTAGATTAGTAGTAGGTACTGGCACGATTGACATAGATGGAAATATCGGAGAGATTGGCGGAGTAAAACATAAATTAATGGCAGCTGCTAAAAAGAAAGCAGATGTAGTATTTATACCGTATGATAATTACAAAGAAGCAAAAAGTTTATATGACAAAAACAATTACAAATTTGCTTTAGTGCCAGTAAAAACTTTTGACGAAGCAGTAAACTATTTAGAAGAGAAGTAAACACTTTTCTTTTTGATTACTTGAATTTTAATAAAAAAAAATATATAATTATACTGTTGATAGGAGTGATTTTATGAAATATTTTTTCGGAGGAATTGAAGGATCAGGAATGGCATCTTTAGCAACTATGCTATATGATTCAGGAAATGAAGTAATTGGTTGCGATGATGCAAAAACATATTCCTTTACTAA
Source organism: Bacilli bacterium (assembly GCA_017438635.1). Lineage (GTDB taxonomy): Bacteria > Bacillota_I > Bacilli_A > RF39 > UBA660 > UMGS1449. The sequence goes on from JAFRUZ010000007.1 coordinate 84,484, forward strand.
AGAAGAATTAGATAAAAGAAATATTCCAGTATATAAAGATGCCGATAAATTAGAAAAAGATATGATTTTTGTATATACAGGAGCATTACCTAAGGATCATTATTCAATTAAAAAAGCTCAAGAACTAGGATGTACTATGTATGAATATTATGAAATGGTTGGAGAATTAACTAGAAAATATGACACAATTTCAATATGCGGTACTCATGGTAAAACAACGACTACTGCTATGATTTCACATGTTTTAGAAAATACTGTTGGAGCTAATTACTTAATTGGTGATGGTACTGGTCATATAAATAAAAACTCTAATAATTTCGTATTAGAGTCTTGTGAGTTCAGGAGACATTTTTTAAACTATACTCCTAAGTATACGATTATTACTAATATATTTTTTGATCATGTTGATTATTATAAAGATATAGATGATGTCATTTCAGCATTTCAAGAATTTGCAGATAAGACAAAAGAAAAAGTTATAGCATGTGGTGACAACGAAAATGTTAGAAAGTTAAAGAGTGATAAAATAGTTTATTATGGATTAAATGAAGGTAACTATGTAAGAGGAATAATCAAAGAATTAAGAGAAGATGGCAGCAATTTTGACGTTTATTTTGGAGATGAATTATTTGGCAATTTTAACTTAAATATCTTCGGAGAACATATGATAGAAAATGCTTTAGCATGCATTTATGTTTCACATTTAAATGGCATTTCAAAAGATGACATAATAAAGTATTTAAACGATTTCAAAGGTGCAAAAAGAAGATTTAGTGAAGAACATATAAATGATGTAGTACTAGTAGATGACTATGCACATCATCCAAATGAAGTGGCAACAGTACTAAAAACTGCAAGACAAAAATACCCAAATAAAGAGTTAGTGCCTGTTCTTATTCCATATACAATTTCAAGAACAAAAGCATTTTACAAAGAATTTGCAGATGTGTTAAAAACAGCAGATAAAGTATATGTTACAGACATAGAACCAGCTCGTGAAAAGTTTGAAGATTATCCTGGAGTAACATCTGATTTAATAATTAATGAAATTCCAAATGCTGAACACATATCAGCAGAAGAAATAAGTAAATTATATAAGCATACTAATGCAGTAATACCTTTTATGGGTTGTAAAGATCCAACATGGTTGATAGATGCCTATAAAGAAGGCTTAAAACAATGAAAATGATCAATCTGGTAGTAGGACAATTAAAAACAAATTGTTATATCCTATACGAAGATGATAAATGTATAATAGTAGATCCAGGTGATGAAGAAAATAGCATAATTAAAAAAATTACTAGGTTAAAAGTAACGCCTATTGCTATATTACTAACTCATAATCATTTTGATCATACTATGTGTGCAGACAGTTTAAGTGCGTTTTATAAAGCGCCAATATATGATTATAAAAACCTATTCGAAGGTAAAAAAACAATAGGACCTTTTACCTTTGAAGTAATATATACACCTGGTCATTCAAATAGTTCACTGACATATTATTTTAAAGAATACAGTATTATGCTGGATGGAGATTTTATATTCAAAGATAGCATAGGTAGAGTGGATTTGCCTGGTGGTAATTATCAAGATATGATACAGTCTTTAGAAAAAATAAAAAAATATGATGATGAAATAACATTGTATCCAGGTCATGGAGATAAAACAACCTTAGGATATGAAAAAAAGCACAATCATTATTTAAAACAATAAGTAAAATGTTGACAAGGAGTTGTAAAGTTTAAAAATATAAATTGACACAACGAGAGTTTTACTATATTATAAAAATGTAGAATAGAATAGAGGAGTGATATTATGAGTTTAATGAAGTTAAAGAAAATAATAGTTGCTTCTTTATTTTTTGTGCTATTTTTTGGTTGCGTAAATACTTATGCTCAAACGTATGATAGTATTGATGCCAGAAAAGAGCAAAATGACAAGATTATTACTAGTTCTAACAATATGACTAGTATTTATAGAGATAGTTATTTAGATTTATCATTAAAAGAACTTAGTGAGGCTAACTATACTGCTTTAACCGTTGATCAACAACAAAAATTAAAAGATTTAGCAAATATTACTATACTTGAAAACAATGGTAATAGTTTAACAAAAGAAGAAAAATTAGAAAAGTTTTATGATTGGATTCTAAATAATTATTATTACTATGAAACACCAGAAAAAATTACAGGTTTATCGTTTAATAAAAGATGTGATAATCCATACTATTTAATGATATATGAATATGAAATATATGGAAAAGTAAGGGCTAGAGATAATGGTTATGCTGCTACTCTTATTGCACTTGCTAGAACTCAAAATATCCCAGCACGTATAGTAGCAGGATATTACAACAAAGATGTAAGAGATGAGTATAGTGAATGGGGATATGATGTAGTTGATAAAGAAATAAACCACGTATGGGTAGAAGCATATATTAACGATTCTTGGAAAATGTATGACCCAACTGCAGATTCATATAATGAATATGATGAAAATACAGGTAATTATATTAGTAGTACAGAAACGTCATCAGAAGAAGTAACAGAACCTGAAGAAATTAATAATAATGAAGATAATAATACATTATCAGAAGAGCCAACACGTTCTTTAGAAAAAACAATAGACGAAAATAGTGAAGAAGAACCAGAAGAAAACACGACAGAAATTCAAAAAAGATACTTTGATCCAAGTTTAGAGGATTTATCAAAAACTCATATTGCCTTTAAAACATATTCAGGAAGTAATAACATAAAATATATTTCAAATAGTACAGAAAGAGCAGTATTACAAGCATTTTTGAACATCTCCTCTAATGGAAAACCTAATGGTAAAAAGATAAATAGTTCATACAATGTAAATAATTCTGCCACTTGGTTTGTAAAAGATGACACAAATTCCATAACAAATGGATATGGAAAAGTTAAAAAGATATATTGGCCTTCCAAAAAATCATTAACAGGAAAGTTAAGTATTAATTCTTTTTCGGCACTTGATAATTTATCTGTGCCTGATAATAAACTAACTTCAGTAAGCATAACTAATTCTAGTGTTCTTAGAAGAGTTAATATAAATAACAACGAAGCAACTAAAATAGTTATTACAGGAAGCAAAAAACTAGTTTTATTAAAAGCAGCAAAAAACCCTGCTAAATACATAGAATATAACTTTGGAACAAATAAACAAAAAGCTATTTTAAAAGCAGGTACTGGAGGAACGGTTTCAGTATTCTACGCTAAAGCTAGCAATGGATATAAACATTACTTAAAAGCAAAACCAAATGCTGAGTATGATTTTGTGGGATGGTATAAAGGTAATAAAAAAGTTTCTAAAAAAGCAAATTATACAATTGTAAAAGGATCTTCTTTTACATATGTTGCTAAGTTTAAGAAAAAACCACCTGCACCATATATAAAAGTATCAATTTCAAAACAAAAACTATGGTATTATAAATATGGTAAATTACAGTATACATCATATGTAGTAACAGGACAAAAGTATTCACATGATACTCCAACAGGTATATTTAAAATAAGAGGTAAAGCAAGAGAAATATATCTAATAGGCCCTGATTACAAGAGCTTTGTAAACTATTGGATGCCAATCTATGGTGATATAGGATTACATGATGCTACTTGGAGATGGACTTTCGGAGGAGATATATATACATATAATGGTTCTCATGGATGTATAAATTTACCATTTAAAACTGCTAAATATATATTCAATAATGTTCCTGTAGGTACAACAGTGAAAGTAGTAAGTTAAGTAAAAAAATATCTTTCAAAAAGATTAAAAATAAAAAAAGAGTTTGAAAAATCAGACTTTTTTTTGTATAAAAATAAAAAATTTAAAAAATTAGCACTCATATATTGACAATGCTAACGCATACTATTATAATGATATTAGCACTTAACTATTTACAGTGCTAAAGAGGTGTTTATATGCTTACTACAAGACAAGAAAAAGTATTAGAAATAATCATCCGTGAATATGTTAAAAATGTAACCCCAGTGGGCTCTAAACTGATATGTGACGAACTGAATTGCTCTTCAGCAACAGTTAGAAATGAAATGGCAGCTCTAGAAAATGCAGGTTTTCTAGAAAAAACACATATATCCTCTGGAAGAGTTCCAAGTGAAGAAGGATACAGATATTACGTTGATAATTTAATGAAACCAAGAGAGATGACAGGAGAAGATATGCTTAAACTCCAAACTATATTTAATAACAATAAGCTAGCACTTAACGAAGTATTAAAAAAGAGTTTGGAAATCATATCTGAAATAACTGACTATACTTCAGTAGTACTTGGAAACAGTGTTACAGATAATAAACTTCAAAAAGTAGAGGTTCTTCCTATTAGTGAAACAAAACTAATTGCAATAATAATTACTGATAAAGGACACGTAGAACATAAAGAAATGAAAGTTGAAGGAGTATCACTTGATGAAATAACTAAAACAGTAGAACTTATTAACAAATTAATAATAGGTACTCCAATACATGAAATAAAAGAAAAACTAGAGTTTGAAATTAAACCTATAATTAATCAGTATGTAAGTCAACATGAAGCCTTATATAATGCTTTCTACGATGTATTTAATGATTTTGCTATGAAAAGTGATAAAACTTTTGTAGGTAGAACAAAAATACTTAATCAACCAGAGTTTAACAATGTAGAAAAAATAAAAAAAATCTTTAATAAATTAGATGATGAAAACTTACTTCAGTCTATAGAAGAAGATGATAAAGATATTAATATATATATAGGAAATGAATCTAATTTAGATGAAGATGTAACTATAATAAAAACAAAATATAAAACAGACAATGATGAAGGAACTATTGCTATAATAGGACCAAAAAGAATGGAATATTCAAAAGTAGTTACACTTTTAGGTTATATTAAAGATAATTTAAATAAAAAGTAAGGAGGATGTATGGAAAAAGAAAGTGCAGAAAAACAAGTAAAAAAGCCAAAGAAAAATAAACATCTTGAAGAATTAGAAGATAAAATAAAATTGTTAGAGGAAGAAACTCTTAGAGCTAAAGCAGATTTAATAAATTATCGAAAAAGAAAAGATGATGAAGTATCAAATCTACTTAAGTACTCAAATGCAGATATATTGTTATCTTTACTTCCGATACTTGATAATTTTGAAAGAGTTATAGATAAAGAGGTTGAATCTGAAGAACTTAAAAGTTATCTCGAAGGATTTAGACTTATCTATAATCAAATAAAAGACGTTTTAAATGTAAACGAAGTAAAAGAAATTGAAGCACTTGATAAAGAGTTTGATCCTGCATATCATCAAAGTATTACAACTAGAAAAGATGAGACAAAAGAATCAGGAATAGTTTTAGAAGTATATCAAAAAGGATATACGTATAAAGACAAAGTTTTAAGACCAGCAATGGTTATAATAAATGAATAAGAAAGAAGGAGATTTTTATGAGTAAAATAATTGGTATAGACTTAGGTACAACTAATAGTTGTGTAGCAGTCTTAGAAGCAGGGGAAGCTAAAGTAATCCCAAATCCTGAAGGTAATAGAACTACACCTTCAATAGTAGCTTTTAAAAAAGGAGAAAAGTTAGTAGGAGATGTTGCTAAACGTCAAGCTGAAACTAATCCAAATACTTGTAGAAGTATTAAAAGATTAATGGGTACAAAAGAAAAAGTAGAACTTGATGGAAAGAAATATACTCCAGAAGAAATATCAGCAA
>JAFRUZ010000008.1 GCA_017438635.1 Bacilli bacterium
AGAAAACAATCTCTTGGTGGAGAAGTAATGGCTTATATTTGGTAATAGGTGATTAAAATGAGTCGTATAGGAAACAGACATTTAGCAATTCCAGAAGGTGTTACAGTAGAAGTTAATGGTAATGTTGTTACTGTTAAGGGATCTAAAGGAGAACTTAATTTAACTACTTCAGATCTTGTTACTGTAGAAGTAAAAGATGGTGCAGTTGTTGTAACTAGAAAAAATGAAACAATTCCTGCTAGACAAATACATGGTACTACTAATGCTAATATAAGAAATATGATACTTGGTGTTTCAGAAGGTTATTCTAAATCACTTGAAATCGTAGGTGTTGGTTATAGATTTAACTTAAAAGGGAATAAATTAGTTATTAATGCTGGTTATTCTCATCCAGTTGAAGTAGAAATACCTAGTGATTTAAAACTTAGTGTTGAAGGAAACAATAGTGTTACTATTTCAGGTATTAGTAAACAAAAGGTAGGAGAATTTGCTGCTAATATAAGAAAGGTAAGAAAACCAGAACCTTATAAAGGTAAAGGTATTCGTTATGCTGGAGAACATATTAGACGCAAGGAAGGTAAAAAGGCTAAGTAGGTAGGAGGTTAATTATGATAAAGAAAGAATCACGTAATGAAATGCGTAAAGTAAGACATGCTAGAATCAGAAAACAAATCATAGGAACTAAAGACATACCTAGACTTAATGTTTATCGTTCTAATAAAAATATTTTAGTTCAACTTATTGATGACCAAAATGGAGTTACACTTGCTTCAGCTTCAGTAAAAGGAAAGAATATTGAAGCTGCTACTAAAGTAGGAGCAGATATTGCTAAAGCAGCTAAAAAATTAAAAGTAACAAAAGTAGTATTTGATCGTTCAGGTTACTTATATCACGGAAGTATTAAAGCTCTTGCTGATGCTGCTCGTGAAAATGGATTAGAATTTTAATAGGAGGTATAAAAATGGAAGAAGAAAAGAAAACAGTTTCAACTAAAAAACCAGAAAGAACTGAAAAAAATAACAATAGAAAACCAAACAACAAGAGAAGACCAAATAACCGTCCTACTAAAATGTACGATGAAATAGTACTTGATACTAAAGCTGTTGTTAAAGTAACAAAAGGTGGTCGTCAAAGAAGATTCCAAGCTGTTGTTTTAGTGGGAGATAAAAAAGGTCTTGTTGGTTTAGGTATAGGAAAAGCTAATGAAATTTCAGAAGCTGTTAAAAAAGCTAGACAAGACGCACAAAAGAATATTGTTAGAGTATCAATAGTTGATAATAGAACAATTGCTCATGAAATGACAAAAGATGAAGGAGCAACAAAAGTTATTATTAAACCTGCTAGTGCTGGTACTGGACTAGTTGCAGGTAGTGCAGTAAGATCTGTACTTGAAATTGCTGGATATCGTGATATTATTTCTAAGTCTTTGGGAGCTAGAAGTAAAATTAATATGGCTAGAGCTACTATTAATGCACTTTTATCTATTAAGACTATAGATCAAGTATGTGAAGAACGTGGAAAAACTAGAGAGGAGATTTTGGACTAATGAAACTTGAAAATTTACCTAAAAATGAAGGTTCTACTCATAAAAGTAAAAGAGTAGGACGTGGACCTGGTAGTGGTCTTGGAAAAACTAGTGGACGCGGAGAAAACGGACAAAAATCAAGAAGCGGTGCTTCAATTACAGCAGTATTTGAAGGTGGACAAACTCCATTATTCAGAAGACTTCACAAAAGAGGATTTACTAATGCAAAATTCAAAGTTAGATATGCAACTATAAATGTTGGAGATCTAAATAGATTTAAAGATGGTGAAGTTATTACACCAGAACTATTAAAAGAACTAGGAATTGTTAAAAAACAACTTGCTGGTGTTAAAGTTCTTGGTGATGGTACTTTAGAAAAGAAAGTAACAATAAAAGCACATAGATTTACACAAAGTGCTCTTAAAAAGATAGAAGAGTCAGGTAGCAAAGCTGAGGTGATTTAAGATGCTTAAAACACTTAAAGGGCTATTTACTAAAAAGAATAAAGATTTAAGGAAGAGATTATATTTTACAATTGCAGTACTAACATTATATATAATTGGTACTGGAATTCCTGTCCCAGTTGAAGAATTAAATGCTCAAATGTCAGTATATGGATTCTTAGAACTATTAGATGTAATGGGTGGGGGAGCTCTTAAAAGATTTTCAATCTTTGGACTAGGAGTTATTCCATACATCACTGCATCTATTGTTATTCAATTACTACAAATGGACATAATTCCATATTTTTCAGATCTTGCTAAACAAGGTCATACTGGGAAACAAAAACTTAATCAAATTACAAGATATTTAGGTATTGCATTTGCATTATTCCAAGGATTTGCAATGAGTTTCTTACTTGTTAGTAAGGATCCTTTAAATCCAGTAGCATTAACAGTTTTACAAAGACTAGAAATATCATTTATAATGACTGCTGGTACAGCATTCCTATTATGGTTAGGTGATCAAGTTACTCAAAAAGGATTTGGTAATGGTACATCTTTAATAATCATGGCTGGGATAATCTCATCTTTACCTTATGAACTTAAAACAGCATTTACTACATTAGTAGATTTTAGTGGTGGAACAAACGCTATTATCTCTGGTAGTGCTAAATTCTTGTTATTTGTGTTAGTATGTGTGTTAGTAGTTATAGGTGTTGTATTTGTTGAAGGTGCTGCGAGAAGAATAAGCATCCAATATGCAAACAAATCTACTGCTAACTTAGGTAAACAAACTTATATGCCTATTAAGATAAACTCTGCAGGTGTTATACCAGTTATCTTTGCTTCAAGTTTGTTAGCGGTACCTGTAACAATTGCTCAATTTGTTAGCAATACAGGATTTAAGAATTTCGTTAATAATTATATTAGTTATACTACTCCAGTAGGTTTAGTACTTTATATATTATTTATCGTATTCTTTGATTATTTCTATACATTTATTCAAATGAAACCAGATGAAATGGCTAAGAACTTAAAAGATAATGGTGGATATGTTCCTGGTATTAGACCTGGAAAAGATACTGAAAAATATTTTTCTAGTATGTTAATAAAATTAACTACTGCAGGATCAGTATTCTTAGCAATAATTGCAGCATTCCCAATACTAGTTAATATGCTTACTGATTTACCATCATCAGTTTCTATTGGTGGTACAGGATTATTAATCGTTGTTGGAGTTTCTATTGAAACTTATAAACAAATGGAAAGTAGTTTACTTGCCAGAGAATATACTAGTGTTACAACTAGTACTAGGGGCGGTAGAGGTAGAAGGAGAGCAAGAAGATAATGAAAAATATTATATTACTTGCACCTCCCGCTGCTGGTAAGGGAACGGTTGCAAAGTATTTATGTGATACATTTGGTTATGTATCTATATCTACCGGCGATATGCTTAGAGAAGAAGCTAAGAGTAATGAAGAACTTAAGGCAATAATGGAATCTGGAAAACTTGTAGGAGATGACATAGTATTTGATTTATTAAAGGCTAAGCTAAATAAATTAGGAAATACTCCATATATTTTGGATGGTTTTCCTAGAACAGTTAATCAAGCTGTTATGTATGATGAACTACTTCAAAATATAGAAAGAGAGCTTGGAGTTGTAATTTATTTAGATGTAGATAAAGAAGAATTAAAAGAACGTGTTGTTTCTAGAATAGTTTGTCCAGAATGTAAAGCAAGTTATTCTACTAGAGAGGATGATTTTGCTCCAAAAAATGGAAATCTTTGTGATAAGTGTAATATAGAACTTGTTCATAGAGATGATGATAGTGAGGAAGTATTTTATCAAAGATATGAAGAATATCTTGCTAAGACTATGTCTTTAATAGATTACTATGAAGGCAAAGGTTTATTAGTGAGAATTGGAGATACAGATCCAGTTGTTGTATTTGATAAAGTTTCTTCATTGGTGAAAGAAAATGATTAGTATAAAAAGTGACAGGGAAATAGAACTTTTAAGAATTGCTGGCAACATAGTTTATCAAACACATCAATACTTAAAAGATTATATTAAACCTGGAATTACTACTTTAGAACTTGATAAATTAGCAGAAGACTTTATACGTTCTAAAGATGCATATCCTTCATTTAAAGGATATGATGGATTTCCTGGAAGTATATGTACAAGTGTTAATCATCAAGTTGTACATGGTATACCTGGTAAATACAAGTTAAAAGAAGGAGATATCATATCAATAGATATCGGTGCTTGTTATAAAGGATATCATGGAGATAGTGCTTGGACTTATGCAGTTGGAAAGATTGATTCTGAAAAAGAATATCTTATGGAACATACAGAGAAAGCTTTATTTATAGGTTTATCTATGGTTAAACCAGGTAATAGAATTGGAGATATATCTCATGCTATAGAAGAATATGCTACAGAATTTAGTTTGGGAGTAGTAAAAGAATTAGTAGGACATGGTGTAGGTACCAGTGTTCATGAGGATCCTGATATTCCAAATTATGGAATTGCAGGAGTAGGCCCTAGAATAAAAAAGGGTATGGTGTTTGCAATTGAACCAATGTTAAATCTAGGAACTGCTAATATAGTAATGTTAGATGATAATTGGACAATTGAAACAGAGGATTATAGTCCATCAGCACACTTTGAACATACAGTAGTAGTTACTGATGATGGATATGAAATATTGACAGGAGTGATGCATAATGGCAAAGAGTGATGTAATCGAAGTAGAAGGAAAAGTTTTAGAAGTTATACCTGGAGGTAGTTTTAAAGTAGAACTATCTAATGGGCATGTAATAGAAGCTCATATCTCTGGTAAGATGAGGATGAATTATATTCGTATAGCCCCTGGGGATAACGTAATGATTGAACTTTCTCCATATGATTTAACGCGTGGGCGTATAACCTATAGAAAGTAGGAGGGATAAAAATGAAAGTTAGTGCTTCAGTAAAGAAAATTTGTCCTAAATGTAGGATAATAAAAAGAAAAGGAAAAGTAATGGTAATTTGTGATAATCCAAAACACAAACAAACTCAAGGTTAGTAAGGAGGAAAATTATGGCTCGTATTAAAGGTGTTGAAATACCAAATGATAAAAAAATAGTTGTATCTTTAACATATATTTATGGTGTTGGAGATGCTACTGCTAGAAAGATTTGCGATGCAGTTAAAATCGATGGTAACAAAAGAACTAAAGATTTAACTAATGAAGAGTTAGGTTTAATTCGTGATGAATTAAATAAGTATGTTACTGAAGGTGATTTAAGACGTGAAGTTTCTATGAATATTAAAAATATGATGGAAATTGGTTCTTATAGAGGAATTCGTCATAGAAAAGGATTACCTGTAAGAGGACAAAGAACTAACAGAAATGCTCGTACTCGTAAAGGTAAGGGTAAGACTATTGCAAATAAGAAGAAATAGTAATTAAATTTAAGTTTAAGGAGGTTAAACTATGGCTTATAAACAAAGAAAGAGAAAAGTTAAAAAGAATGTACCTGAAGGTGTAGTTCATGTACATGCCACATTTAATAATACTGTTGTTACAGTAACCGATAAAGATGGAAATGCTCTTACTTGGGCTGCTGCTGGAGCAGTTGGTTTTAAGGGTAGTAAGAAATCTACTCCATATGCTGCAGGAGTTGCTGCAGAAAAAACTGCAAAAGAAGCTTATGATATGGGTATGCGTAAGGTAGACGTAGTAGTTAAGGGTGTAGGACCTGGTAGAGATACTGCTATTAGATCACTTGAAGTTGCAGGACTTGAAGTTATGTCAATATCTGATGTAACACCAATTCCACACAATGGATGTCGTCCACCTAAGAGACCACGTAACTAATAAAAAGGAGGTAACTATGATTCAATTTGAAAAACCAAATTATAAAATTACTGATTATGTAGAAAACAATAATTATGGAAAATTTGAACTAGAACCACTTGAAAGAGGTTTTGGTTATACTATTGGAAATGCTCTTAGAAGAGTAATGTTATCATCTTTACCTGGTAGTGCTATTACTAGTGTTAAGATTGATGGAGTATTACATGAATTTCAAACTATGGAAGGTGTTATAGAAGATGTTACATCTATAGTTTTAAATTTAAAAAGTGTAATAATTAAAAAACATTGTAAAGAAGATAAAACAATTAAATTAACTGCTTCAGAAGAAGGAGAAGTAACTGCTGGAGATATAGTATGTGATGCAGATGTTGAAATACTTAATAAAGACCAAGTAATTTGTACTTTAGCAAAAGGCGGAAAAATTGATATGGAAATGACTGTATCTTCTGGAAGAGGTTATGTTCGTGCTGAAGAAAATAAAAAGAAATTCGAAGATAAAAAGATTGGAATTATAGCAATTGATTCACTATATTCTCCAATTGAAAGAGTTGCTTATGAAGTTCAAGATGCGCGTGTTGGACAAGATGAAAGTTATGATAAATTAGTACTTGAAGTTTGGACTAATGGTTCTATTAAACCTGAAGAAGCTATAGCACTTGCAAGTAGAATTCTAATTGAACACTTAGAACTTGTTACTAAATTAGATGATATAGCAGATGTTACAGGAATGATGATTGAAAAGAAAGAAGATCCAAAACAAAAAGCATTAGAAACTGCTATAGAAGATTTAGACTTCTCAGTACGTGCTTATAACTGTTTAAAAAGAGCAGGTATTCATACATTACAAGATTTAGTTAATAAATCAGATTCTGAAGTAATGAAAATTAGAAATTTAGGTAAGAAATCATTAAAAGAAGTTCTTGATAAAGTAAAAGAACTAAATCTTACTCTAAGAGATGACGATTAGAAAGGAGTATAATAATGAGAAAATTAGGCGTAGATAATAAACATAGAAGAAGCATGCTTGCTAATCTAGTAATTGAACTTATTATGAATGAAAAAATACAAACTACAGAAGCTAGAGCTAAAGAAGCTAAGAGAATGTTTGAAAAAATGATTACTCTTGGTAAAAGAGGTACTTTAGTTTCACGTAGAAATGTAGCAGCATTTCTTATGAATAATGAAGAAGCTACTAAGAAAGTATTTGACGTTCTTGCTCCTCGTTACAAGGATCGTAATGGTGGATATACAAGAATATTAAAACTTAACGAAAGACGCGGAGACGATGCGTTAATGGTTATTTTAGAACTAGTTTAATCTAGTTCTTTTTTGTGTTATAATTAACTTGGTGATAACATGGTTAAATATAAAAATCTAAATGTTAGTGTTTTATACTTTTTTGTTCATTTTATTTTAGAAGTTACTACTTTTTATATTTTATCTTCGTATATGAGTAGTAATTTATTCTGGTATATAGCACTAGCTTTTGATTTTTTTGCATTTGTTCCACAGGCGTTAGTAGGTTCTATTAGTGATAAATATAGAAATATAAGATTTGGTTTGATAGGTGTTGTTTTTACTACTATTTCTTTGCTTTTATTATTCTTAAAAATGCCTTTGATACCTGTTATATTCTTTTTAACAATTGGTAATTGTATGATACATGTTGAGGGTGCTGAATCTACATTAAGAACTTCAGAAGGAACTATTTTTCCAGCTTCATTATTTGTTTCTGGTGGTGCTTTTGGTATTATTGTTGGTAAACTATTATATAAGTTTAATTTTTCTATAATATATATTATTTTATGTAATATTTTATCTTTTATAATTATGATTTATGCTTCAAAATATAAAAAGAATGAACATAGTGAATTAAAAGAGTTTGATTTTGCAAATAAAAAAGTTAATTATACAACAATAATTGCTTTAGCAACTTTAGTAGTAATGGTAAGATCTTATATGAGTTATGGAATACCTACTGAATGGAATAAAACAGTGATTGAGGCAGTACTTTTATACTGTTCTATGGGCTTAGGTAAAGCAATTGGAGGATTGCTTGTAGATAATATTGGTATTAAAAAAACTATTTTATTAAGTACTTTATTATCGTTACCTTTCTTAATGTTTGGAGATAACGTAATGACAATTTCATTAATAGGAATAATGCTATTTAGTATGACAATGGCTATTACATTAGCAATTCTTGTATCTGTTTTACCAAAAAGACCTGGACTTGCTTTTGGTTTTACTACAATTGGTTTATTTTTAGGGGCATTACCTGTATTTATATTTAGAATAGAGTCAGTAATAGTAAATGCCATTATATTTACAATTTTAACTATTTGTTGTATAGTTGTTTTAGATAATATAAGTAAAGGAAGTAGATAATATGATTAAATTTTTAGATTTAATATCTCCAAATCCTATTTTACCATCTGGAGGAACTGATGGTTTATGGACAAAAATAGCTATTGGTGTAACAGTACTAATATGTGTTGTTATTGTTGTTTTTCATCTTATGAAACAAAATAAGTCTGAAAAAGAGAATAGTAAAAAAGATAAAAAGAAGAAGAAATAATAGGATGTGATGTATATGTTTAATATTTTAGATCTTGTTACACCTCCAACAGGTGGTGGGACTGGAATAATTGCTGCAATAGCAGCTGTATTTGCTTCAGTTGGTATATTTATAAAATCATTGTTTAAAAAAAATAAGAAAAATAAAAAAGATAATGGTAATGGTTTTAGATGATATTTCATTTATTAATTAATCTAATAACTACTATTATAATAGAAATTTCTGTTTCATTAATAATTGGAATACGAGATATAAAAGATTTAGAAAAGATAGTTTTTATAAATTGTATTACTAACTTATCTCTTAGTATTACTGTTTATAAATTAGATGACTTTCTAAATTTTTATATTCTTTATTTTTTAATTATTCCTCTGTTCGAAGTAGTAGTATTCTTTATAGAAGCGTTATATTTTAAAGGCTTAAAATATAAAAAGATGAATAATTATAAAGTGTCATTACTTTTAAATGGTATTTCTTATTCTATTGGTTTAATATATACAGTTTTATACTGTCTAATTAAGTTTTAGAGCAATCTAATTCTTTTTTTGTTTGTATAAATGTGATATTATATATATGGTTGTACAGAGGTGATAAAGATGAGACTTGTAAAAGATAAATTAGATATTGAAAGAATTATTGCTTCTTCCGATGATGAAAAAAAAGAGGTAATTAGAGATAGAGAAAAGTACAATATAGATATTTATAATCTTTGTGATATTATTTCTTCAATAGAAGATGATGATTATAAAAAATATATAGTAGATAGTGCTGAGGAATATGGTTTAAGATCACGTCAAGTAGCGGATATTGTTTCTTCGATAAAAGATGATAATTATAAAGATAGTATTGTTAGAGATAAAAACATGTATAATTTCACTATATATGATATTTTGTCTATTACTGAATCTATGAGTATTCTATCAATAAGAAGAATTTTGAATAATAAAGACGATTATCCATTAGATCTTGATGATTTAGCTAATGTAGTTAGACATATTACTGATGATAATTTAAAAAAAGATATAGTTTCTAACAATACATTATATAAATTTAGTTTTGAACATTTAGCTAATATCATATCTTCTATAAAAGATGATGATTATAAAAAGTTCTATGTTAATAAACTTCGTGATGCAGGTGTTGATTCATTTATAGTTTCAATAATAATTCAGTCTGTAAAAAATGATAAGTATAAATATAATGTAATTTGTAATGCTAAAGATTATTCTTTATTAGAAGATGATGTTTTATTTATTATGGAGAGCTTTGTTTCTAATAAGTATCTTTTTGAATTTATAAATAATTATAAAAACTATAGTTTTAATCTTAATTATCTTTCTGAAATAATATGTTTAATAAAAAGTGATTCTTATAAAGCAGGAATAGTTTATAATAATGAATATAATTTTAATGCAGTACAATTGATGACAATTATCAGTTCTATTAGTAATGTTGAAGCAAAGAAGAACCTTGTGGAAATTTTATATAAAAAAGATGTTTTTGGTCATTTTGAAATTGATAAAAAACTTGTCATTCCTGAAGGTATGACATTTGGTGTTGAGATAGAGGCAGAAGGACTAAATAATCAACTTGTTCTTAAAAGTTCATTGCCTGGTGATTGGAATGCAAAACCTGATTCTTCTCTTAGAAAAGGAGTCGAAGGAATATCTCCTATACTGGAGAATGGTACTGAAAAAGATATTTCTATGGTTTGTAGTATATTTAAATCTCTTGATTTAGAGGCTACTAGAAATTGTGCTGGACATGTTCATATTGGTGCTGATTACTTTGGTAAGGATGTTAATAGTTTTAAGAATTTAATTGAAATATTTAGTAATGTTGAAGGATTATTGTATTTAATAGCTAATCAAGAAGGTGATATACCTAGAAAATATGCATTTAGGTATTCTTTACCTATTACTAGTAAGATAGAAGATGTTGTTAATCAGGATTCTAATTTCTTTGATAAGGCTAATAGTTTTGAAAGATTTAAACGTGTAATAAAATCAGTTCAAAAAACGAGATTTTCTTCTATTAATTTTAATAATGTAGGATCTGTTCATAAAAATACTATTGAATTTAGACTTGCTAATGGTACTCTTAATCCTAATGTATGGATAGATAATGTTAATTTATTCGGAGGATTAATGTGGCTTGCAAAAAGAATAAGTGAAATACAAAGAAAAGCAGTAAACAAAGTAACTGATGAAGATAAATTTGTTTTATATCTTTATGAGAGATTAAAAGATGAATCTATTTCTGATGAAGAAAAACTTAAGGCACTTTTTAATATGTTACCTATGTTAGATGAAAGAATTTATTTTAATAGATATGAAACAAATAGTGCGCTTTTCGAAGAATTTGATAACTCTCTTTTATTAAAAGAAATATCTAGACTTAAACCTATTAGAATTTCTGAATGTAATAGTGAATTAAAGAGAATAGTTGATAATAACTATGATAGTGTATTTGGTTATTATGATGAGAAAAATACAAGGAAAATGTGATATAATTAAAGAGGTGATGTTATGAAAGCACTTGTAACAGGGGCATCTTCCGGAATTGGAAGAGAGATGGCTATTTATTTATCATCTTTGGGGTTTGATTTGGTTCTTGTTTCTCGAAGTAAAGAAAAACTTGAAAAATTAGCTTCTAAGTTAAAAACTAAAGTTAAATTAGTGGTTATTGATTTAGCCTCAGAAAAACACGCTAAAGACTTGTATATGATAACTAAGAATGAAAATATCGATTTGTTAGTTAATAACGCAGGATTCGGTGTTTTTGGAGATTATAACAGTGTTAATTTGACTAAAGAACTTGAAATGATTGACCTCAATGTTAAAGCAGTGCATATTTTAACTAGAATGTTTTTAAAAGATATGGTTAAAAAGGATAAAGGTGCTATTTTAAATGTAGGAAGTAGTGCAGGTCTATTAAAAGGTGGACCACTTATGAGTACATATTATGCTACAAAAGGTTATGTTGTTGATTTTACTTTAGCAATATATGAAGAATTAAGAAGAAATAAATCAAAAGTTCAAATCGGTGTATTATGTCCTGGGCCTGTAAAAACTAATTTTAATAGTGTTGCGGGTGTTGATTTTAACTTATCTTCTTTAGAGGCGGAATATGTTGCTAGATATGCAATTGATAAATTTTTAAAAGATAAGAAAACAATTATAGTACCTGGATTTAAAGTTAGAGCAGGAATATTCTTTAGTAGATTTTTATCTAGAAAAAGATTATTAAAGATAACTTATAATATACAAAGGAGGAAGAAATAATGAAATATTTTGTTTCTTTTTCTTATGATGGATCTTGTTTTAACGGATTTCAAAGGCAAAAAAAACAAAAAACAGTTCAAGGTGAATTTGAAAAGTATTTGTCTTCTTTAGAGGGTAATCCTGTAGAATTAGTAGCTTCAGGTAGGACAGATAAAGGAGTACACGCTAAAGGGCAATGTGCACATTTTTGTTTAGATAAAAAGGTTACTACATATGGTCTTAAAAAATACTTAAATCGCAGTTTTAATGGTGAAATATATGTATCAAGTGTTACCGTAGTTGATGATAGTTTTCATGCAAGGTATGATGTTAAGGATAAAATATATTCATATTATATAAATATGGGTGAATATAATCCTATGATGCGTAATTATATGTATCAATATTGTAAAGAATTAGATATAGAAAAAATGAAAAAGGCGTCATCTTGTTTAATTGGAGAACATGATTTTAGATCGTTTTGTACTGATGAAAAAGGTAAAGATAATTGTATTAGAAATATTTATTCAATTGATTTTGAAAAGAAAGATAATATATTAAAAATTACTTTTAAAGGTAATGGGTTTCTTAGAAAAATGATTAGAAATATTATGGCTATTTTAATAGAAATAGGAAATGGTTCAAAAGAAGTTTCAGATATGAAGAGGATACTAGAAGAAAATAATAGAAAAGGTAATTTAAAATGTGCTTTTTCTGGGGGATTATATTTAGAAAAAGTTAATTATTAGTTTTTATATATTTGACTTTATATATAATTCAATATAAAATTATGTTAAGAGATGATATAATGGGAAAAACAGTAAAAACAATATTAAAAAACAATAATATGTATAGTGATGAATTAAAAAAACTAGATTATCATATGCGTATATTAGATGTAGATGCAAATGAATTATTAAGTAAACTATTGGTAGAAGGTTTTGTTCCTAAAACGGATGAATTATCTGAACAGGAAATTGCTACTGCCTTACTTACATTAATTAAAAATTGTGATGTAGAAAGTGAAACATACGATAGAAGTTTAGATGAAGAAATGATAAGAATTGGCCTAGGTTTAAAAAATGATTTTTCAAAAGATAGAGATGAATCCTATTTAGATGATAATGCTGATCTTATGGATAGCTATGAAGCTTTTATGGATCATCAAAGTGGCCTTTCTAGATAAAAATAACTATTTATAGCTAGTAATAGTTATTTTTTTTAATTTTTATGGTTTTTTTTCATATATTGTTAGAGAAAAACCCTGTTTTTTATTGACTTTTATGGCTTGTTTTAGTATAATTTTAAACGGTACATTTCTTAATATCCCATTTTTATAGGACCTGGGAAATCCTATAAAAAGTGAAGAAAGGAAAGATAAAAATGAAAAGTTATATGCAAAAAAAAGAAACAGTTGAACGTAAATGGTATGTTATTGATGCTACTGACATGACATTAGGACGTTTAGCTAGTAAAGTTGCTAATATTTTAAGAGGAAAAAATAAACCAACTTATACTCCTCATATAGATTGTGGCGACTATGTTGTTATAATTAATTGTGAAAAAGTAAAATTAACAGGTAATAAATTAACAGATAAAATTTATTATAGCCATTCAAGATATGCTGGTGGTTTAAGGGAAAGAACTGCTAAAGAAATGATTGAAAAATATCCAGAAGAAATGGTTGAAAAAGCAATTAAAGGAATGCTTCCACATAATAGATTAGGAAGAGCTTGCTTTAAAAAATTATTTGTTTATAAAGGAGAAAATCATCCACATATGGCTCAAAAGCCAGAAGTGCTTGATTTGAAATAGGAGGTTTGTATGGCTAAGAGTAAGAAAAGTTACTATGGAACTGGAAAAAGAAAAACTAGTATTGCAAAAGTTACATTAACTGAAGGTACTGGTAAAATCACTGTAAATGGTGTAGATGTAAATGATTACTTTGTATTCGATACTAAAGTAATGGATTTAGTACAACCTCTTGAACTTACTAATATGACAGATAAGTTTGATGTTGATGCTAAAGTAACTGGTGGAGGTTTCTCTGGACAAGCTGGTGCTATTAGATTAGGTATAGTTAAAGCTTTACTTGAATATGATAGTGCATCTGATCCTGAAAGTGAAACAAGTTTTAGAAAGATACTAAAAACTGCTGGTTTAGTTACACGTGATTCAAGAATTAAAGAACGTAAAAAACCAGGATTAAAGAAAGCAAGAAGAGCGCCACAATTTAGTAAAAGGTAGGAAAGACCTATTATATATGTTTGCAAAGCCCGTATTTACGGGCTTTTTTGTGTATAAAGCTAGTAGAATTATAAACAAAGCTAGCGTCGTAGGCTACAAGTAGGCTACAGGTAGGCTACAAACTTGAAAATATGTGGTATAATGATATGGGAGTTGTGATTATGAATAGAGAAGAAGTATTAAATAATTTTTATAATGATTCTTGTAATGAGGATATGCGTCTTAATAGTCAACATGCACAAGTAGAGTTTTTAACAACAGTTAAATATATAGGAGAGTATTTAAAACCAAATTGCAGAATTTTAGAAATTGGTGCAGGGACTGGAGCATATTCTTTATATTATGCAAATAAGGGTTATGATGTTACAGCAATTGAATATGTTGAGCATAATGTTGATATACTTAAATCAAAAATAACAGATCAAATGAATATAGTTGCTGAACAAGGAGATGCTTTAGATTTGTCAAGGTTCGAAGATAATATTTTTGATATAACATTAGTTTTAGGACCTTTGTATCATTTGTTTGATGATAACGATATAAATAAAGCTATTGATGAAGCAATACGAGTTACTAAACAAAATGGGATAATAGCTATAGCATATTTAACGAATGATTCAACCATGATAAACTGGGGACTTATGGGTAATCATTTGATAGATGGCTATCCAAAGTATTTTGATGATAACTTTAGAATAGTAAGGTTTCCTGAAGGAATATTCTCTCATTTTTATATTTCAGAATTTAAAAAATTAATGAATAACTATGATATTGAGTTATTACATAATGTAGCAACTGATGGATTTTCTTGTTATGTTAAAGAGAAATTAGACTCTTTAACAAAGGAAGAATTTGATGTGTGGATGAAATATCATTTATCAACATGTGAAAGAGAAGATTTACAAGGATATAGTAATCATATGTTATACATATGTAGAAAAAGGTAATAAAACTTACATTTTTGTCTAAGACACGATAAGGCACGCTAAGACACTGTGCGTAGGCTACGAGTAGGCTACAAAATCTCCGCTAAGCCCTATAAATAGAGGGACGCTAATTCAGTAAGAGATAGACAAGCTTTTTTGAAAGCCCCATTTTGTGGGCTTTTTTAATGTCTTAATATACAAAATTAGTACTTTTTAGAGGCCGTAGGCTACAAAATCTTCGCAAACATGCATAAATAAAGGAAAGCTAATTTAGTAAGAGATAAACAAGCTTTTTGGAAAGCCCATTTTGTGGGCTTTTTTCTATGCTTAAATATACAAAATATGCACTTTTTAGAGGCCGTAGGCTACAAGTAGGCTACAGGTAGGCTACAAATTTAGGGATATATGCTATAATTAATGTGCAGGATGTGATATAAATGAATAAAGATGAAATTCAGAAGAAAATATATGAATTAAAATCTGAAGATGAAATAATTGAATTTGTTAAGTCAAGACTCAATGAATTAGAAAGCAATTCAGAAGAAAAAAAGGTTGGACAAGGATATACTTACCTATTTCAAGAATATATTTCAGAAAAAGTTCATTATAAAGCAGGAGCAAGTTTTGAAGATGCTGAATGTCCTGATTTGATATATGATGATATAACACCATATGTTGAATTAATTAAATCTGTGAGGGAAGCATCTTGGTATAATGAATTATCCTTGTTTTCAACAGTGTTTTTTACGGTATATAACTATTTACCAAGCGAAGATATAGGATTAGGGAGAGCACTTACTTATATGTCACATAAGAATGAAAGAGTTTCAATTAAAACAATACGAGAAAATGGTTGCGCATTTTGTTCTGAAAAGGCGGGTATGGCTCATAATCTATTTAAATTCTTGGGAATAGATTCTGAAGTTGCATGTGGATATCGTGATTCTGAATTGCATGCTTTTAATATGATTTATCCAAATGGTTATGGTAGTGAGCCAATGGTTATTTATGATCCATCATTTTTTGTTAGTTTTGTTAGAGACAATCAAAAAAGTTCATTTGGGTACTTTAAAGCATTAAGGCGTGATGATTATGAGAAATTAATAAATGGAGAGCAAATAAAAATTGATTTAACTAAGACTGAAGAAAACTATAGAAAACTATATGGTTATAATGGCTCTTTGGATGATGCTGTATTTGAGGGAGAAGAACCAACATATTCAATAGGCGTGGGAGAAAATAGAGAAGTTTTACCTAAGCGAGATTAGTGAGAATAAAAATTAATAAAACTTACATTTTTGTCTAAGACACGCTAAAGTACGATAGGATACTGTGCGTAGGCTATAAGTTTTGGAATGTTTTATATAATCAGTATAGGTGGTGTAACATGGATATATATTTATTTTTTAATAAAATTGTTCAGCAATTAGATTTAGGAATGATAATAGATGGCCCTGAAGAAGTTGTTGGGGGTTTAACTCATAAAATGTTTAGAGTTTTTACTGATAAAGGAAGATACATAGTTAAAATGTTAAATCCTAATATAATGAAGAACTCTACTTCTTTTGATGATTGTGATAAAGCAGAATTTTATGAAGAATTATTAAAACAAAATGATATTAAGGCTATTTATTCATGTGTTTTTAATAATAAAAAAATGCAAGAAATAGAAGGACAATATTTTTATGTTTATGAATGGTATGATGGCAAAACTTTAAAAGATGAAGAGATAACAAGTTACCATTGTAAAGAAATGGCAAAAGCTGTTGCTAAAATACATAATATTGATTTAGTTAATCAAGAGTTTAATGATAAAGAAAAGAATATTGATTTTGAGTATTATATAAATTTATGTAAAAAAAAGAACTCTCCAATATATGAACTTTTATATGATAAATTAGATTTACTAAATAATAGTATGAAAAAAGGTAATGTAGCTATAAAGAAGTTGCCAAGTTATTTTTCAATTTGCCATAATGATATGGATACTAAAAATGTATTATGGTTAGGTAATGATTATAGAATAATTGATTTGGAGTGTTTAGGATACTATAATCCATATGTGGAGTTATATGAATTAGCGTTATGTTGGTCAGGATATGAAGGATGTAATATAAATTTTGATTTATTTAAGACATTTTTTAAAACATATTTTGACAATATTAATCTTGATATGAATATAGATTGGGAAAGTATATACTATGCTAATAATGGAAGATTAGAGTGGTTAGAATTTAATATTAAAAGATCTTTAATGATTGATTGTGATACAAAAGAAGAGCAAGAAATGGGCTTAAATGAAGTAAAGAAGACCATAGACCATCTAGTCTATTATGATAAAGTAAAAGATGAAATACTAAGCGCAATTAGT
Source organism: Bacilli bacterium (assembly GCA_017438635.1). Taxonomy (GTDB): domain Bacteria; phylum Bacillota_I; class Bacilli_A; order RF39; family UBA660; genus UMGS1449. Next base: position 17,222 of record JAFRUZ010000008.1, read on the forward strand.
GAATTATGTGGATCTAAAATGCGATAAGTTTTGGGAAGTGATGATTATGAAAAATTATATTTGTAAGATAGCAAATATTGATGAAATGAATACCAAATGGGATTATGAAATAGATAATGCTACAGATGATAAAGAGAACTGGATTATTTGGAAAGAAGAGAACATTGAAAGATTTAAAAAAGGCCTTATCATTCCTTATTATGGATTACTAGGAGACAAAATAATTTGTGAATGTACTGCTATACTTAGTCCATTAGTTGTTAAAAATGCTGAAGATTTAGTTAATGAAAAAACTGCTTATTTATCTGCATTTAGAACAATACCTGAATATCAAGGTAAAGGTTATTTTTCAAAATTATTTAAGTTTATGGTAGATGATTTGAAAGCAAAAGGATATGAAAAAGTTACTTTAGGTGTCGAACCTGAAGAAAAAAAGAATAAGGCTATTTATACTCACTATGGTTTTACAGAACATATAAAAGATGCAAAGGAATCATATCCGGATGGAACTCAGATATATGTTGAGTATTATGGAAAATATTTATAGCAAAATAGTTGCTTTTTAGTCGATATGTGGTATAATATTCCCCGAGGCTTATTTAAGGGGGATGCTTCATATTTAGAATAATTAAAACCTCCTGTTTTCAGGAGTTTTTATATTCTTAAAATATATTTATTTGAACTTATGATTGTTTTTGTTTTTTTGTTGTAAATATGATATACTTTATAATAGGTGATACTATATATGGAAAAGACATTTAAATCATTAGAAGAACAAATAGAGATATTTGAGAATAAAGGGTTGGTAATCGATAATAAAGAATATGCAAGAGAAGTGCTACTTAGAGAAAACTATTTCTTTATAAATGGTTATAGACGTACATTTATGAAAAGTGCTGATAAATCTAGGTTTATCGAAGGTACTAAGTTCGAAGAAGTATATAGTTTATTCCTATTTGATAGAAAGATTCGTAATATTTTATTTAAGAACATATTAATAGTTGAGAATAATATGAAATCAATAATTTCTTATCAATTATCAAGGAAATATGGTTATCGTGAAAAAGATTATTTAAAATCTAGTACATTTAATTACAATTTTGAAAACAAAAAAAGAGTTAACGATTTAATAGCGAAGATGAAAAGGCAAATTAAAAATAATGCTGCAACGCATTCTGCTACAAGACATTATGCTACTAATTATGGTTATATTCCTCTTTGGGTACTTGTTAAAGTATTATCATTTGGTATAGTTGTTGAAATGTTTTCTGTATTGAAAAAAGAAGATCAATATGATATTACAGAACTTTATGGACTTGATTTAAATACTTTTAATGTTTATCTTAGTATATTATCTAATTATCGTAATCTATGTGCACATGAAGATATTGTTTATGACAATAGAACTCAAAAGAGCATAGATGATTGCGTTTATCATAGAAAACTAAATATATCTATGATGAATAATGAATATATATATGGAAAAAGTGATTTATTTGCACTTATAATTATTCTTAAATCTTTTCTTAAAGATAGTGAAGTAAAAGATTTAATACTTGAGATTGCAAGTGCAGTAGATAACTTAGAATATAATCTTAGAAGTATACCTGTTGCCAAAGTGCTTGATAAAATGGGCTTCCCTGAGAACTGGAAAGATATACAAGATATTACTAAGAAGGAGTTGTTTTGATGGAAAGCAAGAAAAAAGTAAAAACTATTGAGTCTGTTGATGATGATGATTCTAAAGGAAAGAAATTAGCAAAAAAGACAACCACAAGAGTTAGATTAGTAGATGATGACGATGATTATGAGGAAAGACTATACGCTAGAAATAGATTGAAACTTCTAGGGGTGTTTTTACTTGGTATTATTGCTACAATAGCATTGTTTTCATTTTTAACAAGAGGTAATTCTGACAATACTTTTGGAGGTAGTATAAAAATAAATGATAATGGAATCAGTGCTTCAATTGCTAAAGTATATGATGCTGTAGTATACATTCAAAATTATAATGGAGCAAATGTATCTACAACTGGTACTGGTTTTGTTTATAAAAAAGATAGATCAAAAGGATATATATTAACAAATTATCATGTTGTATCTGGTAATACTTCAATAATGGTTACTTTTTCAGATAATACTAGAGTTAAGGCTAAGTTTGTTGGAGGAGATCAGTATTCTGATATAGCTGTTCTTACTGTTCCTGATAAATATGTTAAAAAGACTGTTGAATTAGGTTCAAGTGCTAAATCTTCTCTAGGAGATACAGTATTTACTATTGGTAGCCCTCTTAATAATAAGTATCGTGGTACAGTAACTCGTGGTATTTTATCAGGTAAAGATAGAGTTACTAATGTAAGTGTTAATAATGGTACTGATACTTATGTAATGAAATTATTACAAACAGATGCTGCAATTAATCCTGGTAATAGTGGTGGACCTTTGTGTAATATAAATGGTGAAGTAATTGGAATGAATTCATATAAGATAGTAAAAGATAATTTAAAAGGAGTAAATTTTGCTATTTCTGTTGAAGATATAACTAGTAGGTTATCAGCTTATGAAAAGGGTACTTCAAATACTAAACCATATATTGGAATAACTATGGTTAATTTAAGTGATACTGCTTCAATGAATTACTATGGTTTATCTAAAATAGTAAAGACTAAGCGTACTACTGGAGTAGTTGTCGAAAGTGTTAAGACTGATGGTGCTGCTCGTGGAGCTTTAGTAACAGGAGATATAATATATAAACTTAATGGTGTTACTGTTCCAGATATGGCTTATTTAAGATATGAGCTATACAGAAACAATATTGGAGATACAATAAAACTTACTATTGAAAGAGATGGTAATACAAAAACTGTATCTGTAACACTAAAAGCAAAAAGAGGAAATTAAGTGGTATTTAATATCACTTTTTTTTATTATATTTTTTAGTTTTGTAGCAATAGATATATTTTTTCATACAATATTCTAGGTGATGGTTTATGAATTATAAAATTGTTGTTGATCCTGGGCATGGTGGAGTAGATCCTGGAGCAGTTTCAGGTGATTTGCAAGAAAAAGACTTTACTCTAAAAGCTTCGAAATATATGTATGATAGATTTAATCAATTAGGTATTCCTGTTAAACTTACTAGAGATACTGATGAAACGTTACCTAAAACTGAAAGAATTGAAAGAATACTTAATGCTTTTGGTAATAGTAATGATGTAATACTTATTTCTAATCATATAAATGCTGGTGGCGGAGATGGTGCAGAAGTAGTATATGCACTTCGTAATAAAGATACGCTTGCTAAAAATGTTTTAAATAATATTGCTAAAGAAGGTCAAAATGTACGTAACTATTATCAGAGAAGATTACCTAGTGATCCTAGTAAAGATTATTATTTTATACATCGTGAAACAGGTAAACTCGAACCTATTTTAGTAGAATATGGATTTATAGATAGTAATAAAGATGATGTAGTTCAATTAAAGAATAATATCGATAATTATGCAGAAGCAGTCGTAAAAGCTGTTGCTAATTATATAGGTGTTCCTTATACTTTACCTGGCCAAAAAGCAAATACATATGTAGTTAAAAAGGGTGATAGTTTATATAGCATTGCTAATAGTTTTGGAGTAAGTCTTGAGGCTTTAAAAAATGCAAATGGTATAAGTGGAAATCTTATAAATATTGGGCAAGTGTTAACAATTCCAACTGCAAGTAATAAAACTCCTGGGGATTATGTAGTTTATACTGTTAAAAAAGGTGACAGTTTATGGAGTATTGCCAATACTTATAATGTTAGTGTTAATGATATAGTGGATTATAATAATCTAGGTACTACTATGCTTCAAATAGGGCAACAGTTACTTATTCCTAATGAGTCTAAATTTAGTTCTGATGATAAAAATGGAATAACTTATATAGTAAAAAGTGGAGATAGTTTGTGGAGTATTGCTAAAAAATATAATGTTTCTGTAGATTCTTTAAAATCTATTAATAATTTAAATAGTAATTTACTTAGTATAGGACAAGAATTAGTTATACCACAGACTGAAGAATATAAAACATATATTGTTAAAAGCGGTGATAGTTTATGGAAAATAGCTAGAGATAATGATGTAAATGTTAATGATTTGATTGCTTTAAATAATTTAAATAGTACAGTTCTTCAGATAGGTCAACAACTTTTAATACCATAAAAAAAGAAGATTTCTTCTTTTTTAATGCAATTGTTTACAAACTCCAGGATAGGGTATATAAAAACAATGACTTTTGTATTTGCCTGAATTCTTTTGATCATACCAGTAAGCAGAACATGGTTTATTAGTACCAGGATTATAAAACCAAAGAGCATTAGTTGCAGGATAGTAGTATTCTCCTCTTAGGATGGAATCTGCTAATTCTAATTCTTTTGTAGTTGGTCTACCTACAAATAGAGATGAATTTATAGCAGAAAACTGGTTTTTTTGATATACAACATCAGTAATAGTCCTAGTGTTTTTAAAAGTTAAACAATCCGCTAAGACACGATTTATTATGACATTACCAACCATTAACATAGCAAGATTTCCATCTCCTAAAGCCTCTGCTCTCATTATTCTTGCTAAGAGGTCTCTTTCATTGCTATTATATTTTACTATAGACATATAATCACCTATTTAATACTATGAATAAAGTAAAAACATTTGACAAAAATACATTAAATTCGATATAATACATGTGTTAATAATTTTTTAGGGGATTAGTTAAATGGTATAATAATGGTCTCCAAAACCACTGTTGGGAGTTCGATTCTCTCATCCCCTGCCATTTGAAAATCTGCTCTAACTCCATGAGTTAGGGTTTTTTATTGCTTTTTTATAATTGAATGATATAATATATGACTAATGGAGTAGGCACTATTATGAATTATCCAATAAATATAACTCATGAACTTATTATGGAGACAAGAAAACTTTATTCACGTAAGAATTTTAAATATGCTGAAGAAGATTTTGATAAATGGTTAAATGGATTAACTCTTAAACAAATTAAAAATTTTAATAGTTTAAAGGCAGATCCAAGTGAAATTGAATTTCCTATGTATCTTTTGATAGATGAAAATCTATTGAATTGTGATGATTATCTTAATAGAGTAGTGGCAATGTTAAGACTTAAAAATGCTAATGGTTGGTATCATTTATTTGATGGATTGTGTTTTCCTAATTTTTTAAATAGTAAAAATTACTATGAAGATATGGAAATGATAAGTAAAGCTCCTAGTGCTAAATATCCTTTATGGATAATTGCTGATGATGTTTTTATAAATAGTCCGTATCACAAGGAAGATTTAAAACTTATTGTAGAGGCAAAAGATATACCAATGGGAGATGATAAAGAATTAGACTGGCTTGTAGCAGAAGCATTAACTGAAGTTGCTAGTAATGCTTATTCTATAAATAGTCCATATCATCAAAAGGATATGCAATTAATTGCTTATTCAGGTAGTAAATGTTTACAAATGAGTTCTGCCTATCCTGAGAGAGGTTTAAATAAACTTGCTACTAATAGTGTTTCTTTAAAAGATAAATATCATTTAGAAAATATGCAAATACTTGCACAAAGTCCTATTTCAAGCAAATATTTATATAAATTGATGACTAATTCTGAGATTATTAATGGACAGTATTATAGAGATGAAGTAAATATTTTAGAAAATTTTTTGGAGATAATATACCTGAGGAACTAGTTAGTTATTATGAAAGATATGTTTTAGCTATAGGAAAAATGCGTTGTAAATATGATTATGAAACTAATAGTTTTATTGAAGTTGGTTTATCTTTGAAGAGAAGTGAATAGTACTATTATTTATATAATAAGAAAACACTAACAATTGTTAGTGTTTTAATTTTTATTTTTTACTTTTTCTTAATTCTTCATAACATAGGATAAATGTTATGTTTATATATGGTACTAACCAGATATATAGAATAAATAGTGTTAGAACTCCAAGTAAAGACCAGCCTATGAATGATAATCCTAGTACAAATATTTCACCTTTGTGGCCTTTTGTCAATTCCCAAGCCTTTTTAATTACGTCAGTTACATTTAAGTCTGGATTATCAACAAATACTTCTTGATAGAATGTTAACCCTATTCCTATTATGATACCAGGTATTATAAATAGTATAGTTCCAGCCATTACTGCTAAACCTACAAGTATTGATACTAATAAGATATTAACAAAATGTTCTTTTGCATAATCTATTATTACCTTCCAATCTTCAGTTTTACCACGTACAAAATCAAGACAATATTTTGTATATCCCATTATAAATGCACATTCTAGTATACTAATTATCGTGCTTAAAATGTTATTAACTGTTTCTGTTGTACTTTGACTTGCTCCAGCTAGTCCTGCAATTAAACCAACAACAAATCCTAGAAGACCTGCACATAGTTCAAATATTACTAGTGGTTTCCATAAATACCATTTATTGCCTTTAATCTTTTCTTTGGCCTTGTTTTTTAATTCAGCTCTGTTCATAGTTTACCTCCTTTCCTTTATTATACAATATTTTTTTATTTCTTGTTATATAAATTCATCGTTTTGATGACTTTTTATATATTGATAGATGCTATATAATGTTTTTTCAAAATTTTTACTTGTATCAAAGAATTTAATGTTTAATTCTTCACATTGTTTTTTAGCTTCTTTACTATATTCTATATCTAGTTTTGTATCGTTTATTAAATCATTATCATCCTTTTTGGAACTCCATGTGTCAATATCATATTTTCTGATGTTTTTGATTTTATCTTCGATAGTTATGTCACAGTATCCCATAAAAATAATAATGGTATTTTTTAAATCATATTTTGCTATATCTTTTGGATAAATATGACAGGTATCTATACAATAAAACTCTTTGTTTTTTACAATATCACTTTGATTTTCATCTATAATTGTTTTAATTAGATAAGCCATATGCGGACTTACTTTTTTCCAGTCATCTTTATAACCATTCCAGAAATTATTATCAATTCCTCTTTTTATAGAATCCATTTTGTAATGTACAAATCCTTCTTGCCCCAATTTTAATGCAAGCATAGTTTTACCACTACGAGCTGCACCTGCAATAATAACGTGTTTCATTTAATCACCTCTATTTTATATAATTATAACATAATAAGAATGATTTTTTTTATATTTTGTGTTATAATACTCTGCATTGAGGTGTTAATATGTCACAAAATAAGTATAATAATCACACATTGTTTCAAATAGTTAAACATATGAAGTATAATCCGTATTATGCTTTTTCTAAGTTGGAAGATTATTTATATGAGTATCATAATGATTATTATGCTTATACATATTATGTTAAATTATTAATAGATTTGGGTAATCTTGAAGAAGCAGAATCAATGATTAGTTTTTTAGAAACTACTTTTCCTAAACAAATTGAGGATAATTTAATTTTTGCTAAGGTTAGATTATTGATGTTTACAGGTCGTTTTGAAGAGGCTTTTGATTTATATAATAATTATAAAGAAATGCTTGATTCCAATGGTTCTGCAATTATAGCAATAGAGACAATGTATGAAAAAATGGTTAAAGACAATTTTTTCGAAGGGCCTTCAGGAAGTTATTTGCGTAATCAAATAGTAGATTATGATTATGATGCTTTTTTAAATCATATTCAAAAACATACAGCAGACTATAATTCATCTCTTGATAAACCTAATCCAGTTATTTTTAGTCCTGATTTTCCACTTGATAAAGTGTTTGAGGAAATAAATAAGATTATTCCTAATGATAAGTGTACTTATTTTAGTGTTTACTATAATTTTTATGTTTTTAAGTATGATGGAAACGGTAGAATAAACAATAAATTAGCAAATTATTTTAGAGTTGTTACTCTTCATAATACTAATGAAATTATCACTATGTATCCTATGGATCATGGTGCATTGTTGCCATATATTGATCTTAATTATTTGAAAGAAGAAAAACCTTCAGTTAAGGTAATGAGTAGGGTAGATAAGTTTTATAAAAAATATGGTGATGTTTCTTATAAATAAAGTATTAAAACATTTGATTTATTGATTTTGATGTGTCATAATATAGGTGAAAATGTTTAGAGGAGGAAATAGAATGGCAAAAAAAGTAGATAAGGAAAGTTTAAAAAAAGTGCGTGGTAAAGGTAAAGGATTAATTGGAGAATTCAAAGAATTTATTTTACGTGGTAATGTAATGGATATGGCTATTGGTGTTATTATAGGTGGTGCATTCTCTAGTTTAGTTACGGCATTAACTGATGACTTTATTAATCCACTTATCAATGGTATTGGTGGTGCTAAAGTGGGAGGCACTATTAAGATTTATGGTGGCCAAGCATTAAGATATGGTGATTTTATAACTGCTGTTATTAATTTCTTAATCATGGCACTTGTATTATTTTTCCTTTTAAAAGGTGCTAATAAGATAATGTCTGTTGGTAAGAAAAAGGAAGAAACAGTTGCAGAAATAGTTAAAACAGATGAAGTTCTACTACTTGAAGAAATTCGTGATTTGCTTAAGAAAAAGACAAAATAGTATTTGATTTTTAAAGGCCTAAGGCCTTTTTTATTGACTTTTTTCGCGTTTTGTGCTATAATTATGCAGTATTCAAAAAGGGGGAATTTTGGATGAAAAATGAATTTTTTGCTAAAAGAAATGCTGTGACTTCTATAAGTCGCGCTCAAGTAGTAAATGCTAAAGCTGAAGAAAGAGAATGCCATTTATGTGGTAACTGTCATAATGTACAACCAAGTAAGTGTTCTAAAGTAGCAGATATTTATAAAAAGAATATTGCAGATTATGACTTTATTACTGATGGATATCAATCATTTGATGAATTTGGAGATTGTGATGTTCTTGTAGTAGAAAAATGTAATAATTATGTTCCAATGGCTGAACAAAAAAGAAGTAAAAAAGCATTACTGGAAGTTAAAAAGTTAAGAGAACAATTAGCTTGTAGTTACTTTGATGCTCCAACTCCTGAAGATGCTTATTTATTACAAGTTGAATTATATGAAAGAGGACATTTAAAGATTAATGAAAATGATCTTCCAAGTCAAAAGGTTATTAATATAATGAAGCAAAGAATTAGAAAATAGTTGTATTCATACAACTATTTTTTGTTTTGTTTTCATATTATTAGTTTTATGGTATAATGTTTTTCTAAGAGGAGATGTTTTTTATGAACAACTTTACGAAACTCTGGTGCTATTTTTTATAAAAGGGGTTATTTATAAAAAATAGAGAAAGAGGAGAAAAAAATGAAAAAAATTGAAAAAATAATATTAACTGGAGATAGGCCTACTGGTAAATTACATTTAGGTCATTATCTTGGTTCTTTAAAAAATAGAGTTAGATTGCAAAACTCTGGAGAGTATGATGAAATTTATATTGAAATAGCAGATACTCAAGCAATAACAGATAACTTTTTTAATATTGAAAAAGTAAGACAAAATGTTCTTGAAGTAACACTTGATTATTTAGCGTGTGGTATTGATCCAGAAAAGACTACTATATTTGTACAGTCACAAATACCTGAACTTTATGAGCTTACTTCATATTATTTAAATCTAGTAACTTTATCTAGATTAAAAAGAAATCCTACTATTAAAGAGGAAATGAAACTAAGAGGATTTGAAAAGAGTCTTCCTATGGGATTTTTAACATATCCAGTAAGTCAAGCTGCTGATATAACACTTTTTGATGCTAGTGTTGTACCTGTAGGTGATGATCAAGCACCAATGATTGAACAAACAAAAGAAATAGTAAAATCATTTAATAATGCATATAAAGAAATTCTTGTTGATCCTAAAATGATGCTTCCTGATAATGAAGCATGTACTAGACTTCCTGGACTTGATGGTAAGGCTAAGATGAGTAAATCTTTAGGTAATTGTATTTATTTATCTGATGAACCAGATGTAATCGAAAAGAAAGTTATGAGTATGTATACAGATCCAGATCATATAAAAGTAGAAGATCCTGGTAAAGTAGAAGGAAATGTTGTATTTACTTATCTTGATGCTTTCTGCAGCGATGAACATTTTGAAAAGTATTTACCAGAATATAAGAATTTAGATGAACTTAAAGACCGTTATAAAAAAGGTGGTCTTGGAGATGTTACTATTAAAAAATTCTTAAATAATATAATTCAAGAAGAATTAAAGCCTATTAGAGAAAGAAGAAAAGAATACGAAAAGAAAATACCTGAAGTTTATGATATACTTCTTAAAAGTACTGCTAAAGCACGTGAAAGAGCAAAAATGAAGATTGCTGAAGTTAGAGATGCTATGGGTATTAACTATTTTGATGATATTGATTTAATAAAATCTCAATCTAATAAATATAATGAATAAGCTACTTACAGTAGCTTTTTTATGTTATAATTTTATTGGAGATGATAGTGTGAATAATAAAGTTATCATTGCAATAATAGCAGTTTTAGTGACTATTTTGGGTATAATTGGTGTTCGCAAATTACTTGAAAGTGATTATAATGATGATGAAATGTATACTGAAATAACTTATACTGTTCCTGATTCTTTTGAATATGATGATAATTCTTATACTAAATATTATTCTTATTATATGGATTCTGGATATTGTAGCTTTTATATTGATGCTGATGATAAAGACTATTATGATGGACTTAAAGATTGGTTTAATGAAAGGATAAGGTTTAGTTTAAATGATAAAGTTAGTGATCTAACAGAAGTGATTATCAATGGCAATAAAATGTTTTATATTGATAAGAAAGGCAAGTATGATACAGAATATTATTATGGTGTTGAATCTTCGAATCACTATTATTTGTTAATATATACTGTTTATGATAGGTCAAATGGTGATCGAAGTGATTATGGCACTAATATATGTGATACTGCAAGAGATGAAATAATAAAAACAGTTAATGTAAAGTAAAAAATAATATTTTTAGCACTCTCTATTGACAAGTGCTAATTTTTGAGTATAATAGTAATTGTAAGGAGGAATGAATTATGAATTTAATACCTAGAAATTTCTTTTTAGATGATTTCTTTGATGATTTTGGGAAAGTTAGAACTAATGATTTCAAATGTGATATCTATGAGGAAGGAAATAACTATGTAGTAGAAATGGACGTTCCTGGATATAGTAAAGATGAAATAGATATCGATGTAGAAAAAGGATATTTAACAATAAGTGCTGAACACAGTGCTGAAAGAAATGAAGAAGATAAAAACTATATTAGAAAAGAAAGAGTTTATGGCTCTACAAAAAGACAATTCTATGTTGGAGATGTAGATGAAAACTCTATTAAAGCTAATTTTAGTGATGGTGTATTAAAAGTTATCGTTCCTAAACAAGAAGAAATCTCTAGTAAGAAAAAAATTGAAATTGAATAGTAAAAAGCATCTTTTGATGCTTTTTTTGTGTTATAATTTATTTGGATAAGGGTGTGATAAATTGAAAACAGATAAGAATATTTTAATAGCTTTTCTTTTGAATATTTTCTTTTCATTATTTGAATTAATTGGTGGTTTAATAATAGGAAGTGTTGCTATTATTTCTGATTCACTTCATGATTTTGGGGATGCTTTAAGTATTGGAATAGCTTATATTCTTGAAAAGAAGAGTATGAAAAAGCCTGATGATAAATATACATATGGCTATATAAAATACTCAGTTATGGGAAGTATTATTACTACTGTAATATTAATAACAGGTTCGTTGTTTGTGGTATATGAATCTGTTAAGAGATTTTTCCATCCTGTAGCAATAAATTATAATGGCATGATTTTAATGGCTATTTTCGGAGTAATAGTAAATACTATTGCAGGATATAAAACTAAAGATGGAGATTCTATAAATCAAAAAGCTGTTAATATACATATGCTTGAAGATGTGCTTGGTTGGATAGTTGTATTAATAGGTTCAATTTTAATGAAGTTTACTGATATTTCAGTTATAGATTCAATTCTTTCTATATGTGTTGCAGTATTTATACTATTTGTCTCTATACGTAATATGAAAGCTGTTTTTGATATATTTTTAGAGAAAACTCCAGATAGTATTAATATTGATGAAGTAAAAGAACATCTATTAAATATTAAAGGAATTGAAAATGTTCATCATATCCATATTAGAACGATTGATGGATATAGTAATTTTGCTACTTTACATGCAGTTGTAAAGAAGTATGATTATGAAATAAAAGATAAAGTAAAAAAAGAATTAAAGAAATTTGGAATAAGTCACTCTACAGTAGAAATAGAACTTGAAGATGAAGATTGTAACGATGAAAAATGCCATGTGGATCATGGTAAAGTTCATCATCATTAGGGAGGTATTTATGAAAAAAATAGTATTATTTTTAGTGATTTTGTTAGTTTTGTGTGGATGTAGTAAAGAGAATATGGCCAAGGTAGAAGATGTTACTTGTAATGAGGAAAAAGAAATTTTAAAAGATAGCACTGCTATGTTAATAGATGTTAGATCAAAGGAAGAATTTGATGAAGGACATTTAAAAAATGCTATTAATATAGCATATGATCAAATAGTTAGTGTTTTAGACACATATGGAACTATTGATTTTAATACACCGATAGTAGTTTATTGTAAAAGTGGTGCAAGAAGTAGTGCAGCTGCTGAAGCTTTATTAAAAGCAGGGTACAAGAAAATATATAATTTGGGAGCTATGTCTAATTGTGAAGGATAATTATGTTAATAATTATCTTTTTTTGTGATATAATTGTTATATAAAAATAGAGGAAATTATGAAAGAATCAAAGTTTTATAGAGTAATAAGACCATTAGTAAATGCATTTATTAGTGTATTTATCCATCCAAAATATATAGGATTATCTAATATACCTAAGGATGGTTCTTATGTTTTAGCAGGTAATCATATAAGTATACTTGATCCTCTTCTAGTTATGAGTTCTACTAAAAGAAGTATTCATTTTTTAGCAAAAGATGAACTTTGGAAAGGATTTAAGAAGATTATTTTTGCTAATTTAGGACTTATTCCTGTTAATAGGAGAGAGAAGGATAATTTTGCTCTTAAAGAGGCTGAAAAGTATCTTTTTGAAGGTAAAGTGATAGGAATTTTTCCTGAGGGAACTACAAATAAGAAAAATGAACTTCTTTCTTTTAAAGTAGGGGCTGTTAAAATGGCTTATGACACTAATACAAAAATTGTTCCTTTTGCTATTAAAGGTAGATATGGTTTTTTTAGAAAAATAAGTATTTCATTTGGGAAACCTATTTATGTAAAAAGTAATAATTTTAAAGAAGAAAGTGTAAAACTTAGAAATATAATTACAAAAATGAAGGAGGGATAAAATGTCTATATTTGACATATTTACTGTAAAGAAGAAAATACCGGCACCTTGGAAGAAATATTATACAAAAAAAAATTTGAGATATAAAATACCAGATATTACTATGTATGATCAGGTAGCTGAGAGTGCTTTAGCTTATCCTAGAAATGTTGCAATACAGTATATGGGGAAAAAAATAAATTATATGTCTTTTTTAAAAAAGATTAATATATGTGCAAATGGTTTTAATGAGTTAGGAGTTAAAAAAGGGGATATAGTTACAATCCTTTTGCCTAATGTTCCAGAAGCACTTATTAGTTTATATGCTCTTAATAAGCTTGGAGCAATTGCTAATATGACGCATCCTTTATCTGCCGAAGAGGAAATTAAACAGACATTAGAGTCTACTAAAAGTAAATATTTAATAATTTATGATGCTCAATATGATAAAATTAAAAGTTTTATTAAAGATACTAGTGTTAAAAGAGTAATTTTTGTATCTCCCGGTGATTCTTTGAATTTTATTAAGGGATTTATTTATGATGTTAGTCAACTTACTAAATTTGAGCATCATCCAAAAGATAGATTATATATTAATTGGAAAAGGTTTATGTTGGGATCAAAATTTGTAAAAGGAGTGTCTCCTCTTAAACTTGGTAAAAATACTCCTGCTGTAATTATTCACTCTGGGGGTACTAGTGGAACTCCAAAAAATGTAGTTATTCAAAACAGAGCCTTTATTTTTGCAGCAAAGGGTGAAGAAATTGATTTAATTAGACTTAATCAAGGTGATTCTGCTCTTGCAATAATGCCTAATTTTCATGGATTTGGTCTTTCTGTTTTAATGCATACACCTCTTGCTTTAGGGTGTTCTACAATACTAGTTCCTAAATTTGATGCTAAGAAATTTGATGTTTTATTTAATAAAACTAAACCAACATGTGTTTTAGGTGTTCCTACACTTTTTGAGGCTCTTATTAATTCTAATAATGTAAAAAACTTAGATTTATCATTTTTAAAGTATGTCATTTCTGGTGGTGATTTATTACCAAAGAATTTAGAAGATGAAATTAATGAATATTTGGAAAAACATAATTCTACTGCTAGAATTACTCAAGGATATGGACTTAGTGAAGCGCTTGCTTGTGTTACTATGGCTCATGATGATGTAAATAAATCAGGTTCTGTCGGTATCCCTCTAGCGGGTAATTATATAAAAATAATTGATGATGAAAGAAAAATAGTTCCATACGGAGAAACTGGAGAAATAGTAATAAATAGCAAAGCTTTAATGATGGGTTATTTAGATAATGAAAAGGAAACTAACGAAGTATTACAAATACATGATGATGGTCATGTTTGGCTTCATACTGGTGATCTTGGTTATATGGATGAAGATGGTTTCTTATTTTATAAAGGTAGAATAAAAAGAATGATCATTACTAGTGGTTATAATGTTTATCCTTCTCACGTAGAAGAAGTTATAGAAAAGCATCCTGCAGTTCTACAATGTAGTGTAATTGGTGTTCCACATCCATACAAGCAACAAGTTCCTAAGGCTTTTGTAGTTTTAAAAGAAGGAAATCATGGTCTTCTAGTTAAACAAGAATTGAAAGCATATTGTAAGAAAAATCTTGCTAAATATATGATCCCGTATGAAATAGTAATTAGAAAACAACTTCCTAAAACTAAACTTGGTAAAGTTGATTTTAAGGTATTACAAAACGACGCTGGTGAAGATGAATATGAATAAAAAAGTGCCTTTTCTGTATAAGTTTGGTAAGTTTTTATTCACTCCAATTTTTAGATTCTATTATAATCCTAAGATAATTGGCAAAGAAAATATTCCTCTTGAGGGATCAATATTAATAGTAGGTAATCATAAACATGTTTTTGATCAGTTTCCTACCATTATTTCTACTAAAAGAGGTATACATTATATGGCTAAAAAAGAATACTTTGATAAACCGTTTAGTAGATGGATTTTTACTGGAATAGGTTGTATTCCTGTTAACAGAGAAATAAAAGATAATGATGCAGTTGAAGCCGCTTTAAGTGTTTTAAAAGATGACGGTGCAATAGGATTGTTTCCTGAGGGTACTAGAAATAAAACAGATAAGTTTTTGCTTCCTTTTAAGTTTGGTGCTGTGTCCATGGCTAAAAAAACAAGTGCCACTATAGTACCTTTTGGAATTACTGGTGATTATAAATTCAGAAGTAAGAATTTAACTATAAGATATGGTAAACCTTTTAAAATTGATGGAATGAATTTGAAAGAAGCAAATAAAAAGCTTTATAATGAAATTGAAAGTTTAATGAAAGAAAATTTGAGATAGGAGTATTTATATGAAAAGATTTATAGTAGAAAAAGATTTTTGGGATATATTTCCTAATGCTAAAATTGGAATTATTGTATGTAATAATGTAGATAATCATATTATTGATGAAAATAAATATATGCCTTTGATTGACGAGGCATCTTTAGAAGCAAATAAATACTTTAATGAAGAAGAATTTAGTAATAATTCTGTGGTACATATTTGGAGAGAGGCTTATCAAAAATTTAAGACTAAGAAGGGTGCTAGATCTTCAGTAGAAGCACTTTTAAAGAGAGTATATAAACAAACTGGGATTAATCCTATTAATCCTTTAGTAGATATTTATAATTCTATATCTATTAAATATGGTATGCCTTGTGGTGGTGAAGATATAGATAAATTTGTAGGGGATATTAGACTTACTAAGGCTATTGGGAATGAATCTTTTGTTACGTATGGTACTGATGAAAGTGAACCTCCATATGAAGGAGAAATAGTGTATAAGGATGAGAAAGGTGCAATATGTAGGTGTTTTAACTGGCGTGAATGTGTTAGAACTATGCTTACTGAAGATACAGTTAATGTGTTTTTATGTATAGAATTGATTGATCCTTCTCGAGAAGAAGAATTTATGTCTGCTTTAGAAGAATTAGCTAATTTGGTTGCTACTAATTTAAATGGAGATTGTAAAATAAATGTTTTAGATATAGATAATAGCGAAATAGTTATAGAAAAGTAGTGATTAGATGAGAATTAGAAAAAGAACTAAAAGAAAAATTAAAAAAGTTTTTATGTTTTTTGCATTTATTGCCGCTATTGTATGGGGAATAAACTATTATAATAGTGATCTTTTTGATAGATTGATATCGTTTGCTTTACCTTCATATGATATTGGTGAAGTACCTGAATATAGTGGTAGAGGATATGTAATTATTAATAACAATAAACCTAATTTTGATGAAAGTGATATGACTTTAAAATCATTTGAAAAATACAGCAAATTAGACTTTTTAGGAAGATGCGGAGTTGCTTATGCAAATGTAAGTAAAGATACAATGCCTGAGAAAGAAAGAGAATATATTGGTATGGTTAAACCAACTGGATGGAAGTATTCAAAATACAGTTTTATAGATGGTAAATATTTATATAATAGATGTCATTTAATTGCTTATCAACTTACTGCTGAAAATGCTAATAAAAAGAATTTGATTACTTGTACTAGATATGCTAATGCTACTACAATGGTTAAATTTGAGAATAAAGTTGCTAAATATGTAAGAAAAACAGGTAATCATGTTCTATATAGAGTTACTCCAATATTTAAGGGCACCGAACTTGTTGCAAGAGGCATTCAAATGGAAGCTTTGTCTGTAGAAGATAATGGTTTTGGAATTAAATTTAATGTTTATGTTTATAATGTTCAAGATAGGATAACTATTGATTATAGAACTGGTGATAATTATTTAACAAAAAAAGAGGCATCTTAAAGTGCCTTTTTTATTATCAATATTATTTGTTATAATAGATTGGAGGAGTGATATTATGGCAACAATAGAAGATTTTGATAAGATTGATATTAGAGTAGGAACTATAATTGATGTAAAAGTAAATGAAAGAGCTAAAAAACCTGCTTATATTTTAAAGATTGATTTTGGAAATGAAATTGGTATAAAGACATCATCTGCTCAAATAACTGATGTATATAATATGGAAGATTTGCTTGATAAGCAAGTGCTTGGAGTAGTTAATTTTCCTCCAAGAAGAATTGCTACTGTTGATTCTGAAGTTCTTGTTTTAGGCACTTATAGCAAACAAGGAGTTGTTTTAATTAAACCAGATCAAACAGTAGAAAATGGGGATAAACTTGGTTAATATGAAGAGATGTAAATGGGTAAATGAAAATAATCATTTATATGTAGAATACCATGATAGTGAATGGGGTATTCCGTCATATGATGATAAATATTTATTTGAAATGCTTATTCTGGAAGGATTTCAAGCAGGACTTTCTTGGGAGTGTATTTTAAATAAAAGGGAGGCGTTTGGAAAAGCATTTAATGATTTTGATTATGAACTAATTGCTAATTATGACAGTAAAAAAGTATCTGAACTGATTAATAATCCAGATATTGTTCGTAACAAATTAAAGATTAATGCTGCAATAAATAATGCAAAAGTTTTTATAAAAATAAGAGAAGAATATGGTTCTTTTTCCGAATATATATGGGGTTTTACTAAAGGTAAAACGATAGTAAACAAAGATGATAATTTTAAAACAACGTCTTCTTTGTCTGATGATATTTCTAATGATTTAAAAAGAAGAGGTATGAAATTTGTAGGAAGCACTATTATTTATTCATATTTACAAGCAATAGGAATAATTAATGATCACGAACTAAGTTGTAGTTTTTATACTAAATAAAAAACAAGGTTGTCCTTGTTTTTTTAATCACTTAAATCAGCGTCTATTACTACTATATATTTATAGTTTGGATATTTATCTTTTAATTCTTGTATTATTTGCTTTCTTAGTTTTGATGGGTTTTCTTCTTGAAAATCTACTACAATATCAAAATAAATAGTGTTTACCTTTTTATTTAAATAAAAACCATGAATTTGTATAATATTAGGATATTTCTTTATCACTGTTTCAAGTTCTGTTTTTATTTTTTTTACTTCTTTATCATTATCATTAGTAGCATATATACCTATTGTTAAAATTATCCCAAATTTTTCAAATACTTTATAAGATATTTCTTTAGTTAACATATGTATTTCTTTAGCAGTCATTTTTTCAGGTATTTCAATATGTGCTGATCCTATCATATTATCATGTCCATAATTTGTTAGATTTAGATCATATGTACCATATACGTTATCAAAATCGTTTATAAATGATTTAATTCTTTTTGATAATTCACTATCTATTCTAGTTCCTATTACATCATCAAAAGTATCTTTTAAAATAGTGATACTAGATTTTAGTATTATTAAGGAAATAAGTATACCGATTGGTCCTTCTAGTGCTACATTGTAAAATATTTTTAATAGGGCCGCAATAAGAGTTGCTGAAGATAAACCTGCATCAAATGTAGCATCTATTCCTGTAACTACTAGAATTTTTGCATGTACTTTATTACCTATATGTTTGGCATACCATCCATATAATACTTTTACTATAATTGCTACTGATATTATTATTAGTGAGTAGTTAGAGTATTTTGTTTCAACTGGAAAAATAGTTTTTTGAATAGCCTCTTTTAAAGCAGTAACTCCTGCCATAAAAATTATCATAGCTATTATTGTTGAGGCAATGTATTCAATTCTACCGTGTCCAAATGGGTGTTCTTTATCCGCTTTTTTAGAAGCAAGTTTTGTACCTATAATAGATATACTTGCAGATAAAATATCACTAAAGTTATTAACTGCATCTAAAACAATTGCTATTGAATTAGTAGCAATTCCTACAATTGTTTTAAAAATAACTAAAGTAATATTCATAATTATTCCTAAAACACCAGTTTTTATTATTGCTTTATTTCTATTCATAATATCACTCCACTATACTATTTAATTATATCAGAAAAGTGAAAAAATAAAACAATAATTATACTATTGTTTTTTAACTATTCAAATTTATTATTTTAGAATAAAATAGTTTAGAGATGAGGTGATATTATTTCTAAAATATTTGGTATAGATATAAGTGAGTTTCAAAGAGGAATAGACTTGAAAACTGCTAAAGAAGAAGGAGTAAAGTTTTTAATGATAAGAGCAGGTTATACAGGGACTTCTAATGGAATTAGTAAAGCAGTTGATAAAAGTTATAAAACGCACTATAAGAACGCTAAAGATAATGGTTTAGGAGTGGGAGCATATTGGTTTAGTAGGGCTACTTCTTATAAAAAAGGTAGATCTGAAGCAGAGTTTATGTATAAATACTGTTTGAAAGGCAAAACTTTTGAATATCCTATTGCTATTGATGTAGAAGATTCAGTATATCAAGCTAAATCTAGTAAAAATGGTGTTACTGAAGCAATAAGAGGTTTTTGTGAATACTTGACTTCTAAGGGATATTATCCAATTATTTATGCAAATAGTTATTGGTTTAAAAATAAGATAGATTTATCAAGATTAAAAAAATATGATAAATGGGTTGCTAATTGGGGTAAAAGTAATCCTAAAACTCCGAAACATGGAATGTGGCAGTTTGGAGGTTCTACAAACTTAATTAGAAGTAATAAAATTGCAGGATTTGTAGTTGATCAAGATTATGCATATAAAGATTATCCTAGTTTAATTAGAGGAGAAGGATTAAATGGTTTAAAAAAAGAAGAGTATACTACAGGTGATTATAAAACTTTAACAAAGCTAAATGTAAGAAGCGGACCTGGTGTTAGTTATAAACAAAAACTAGTCAAAGATCTTACTTCTGATGGTAAGAAAAACTGTACTAGTAAAAATTTAGATGCTTTAGCAGTGTATAAAAAAGGAATAGTTTTTACTGCTTTAAAAATAATAAAAAAAGATAATAGTTATTGGGCTAAAACACCAAGTGGATATGTTTGTTTACAATTAAATAATGAACTTTATTGTAAAAAAGTATAATTTATAAGATAGCATATTGCTATCTTTTTATTGTATAATTAGTTTGGTGATATTATGAAGAAAAAAGTTTTAATTATATTAATTATTACACTTTTTGTATTGTTAATAAGTGTATTTTTTACATTAAAAAACAATAAAACATTTTTTAGTAGTACATATATAGGAGTTGATAATCAAGAAATATTTATACCTAAGTATTCATATTTTAAAAGTGAGTGTTGTATGACTGCTGCTACTTTTTATTCATTTAGAAGTGAAAAAGAATTAGAAAAAGAAATAGATAATTATATGAAAGATTTTAAATATTTTGAAGATGAACACACTTATGGCTATAAAAAAGGTGATTTGTTTATTCAGTCTTATGAAGTAGAGAAGCACTTGTTTTATCGAAAAATAATTATTGTATATTAATATTGTGATATAATATCGTTAGGAGGTATTCTTATGTATTTTAATAATAAGATTTTAGTAGGTAAAAGTGATAAAAAGGAACTTAGTATTTTACTTGATAAAGCTAATCGTCATGGATTAATTACTGGAGCTAGTGGTTCTGGTAAGACAATTACATCAAAAGTAATGGCAGAAAGTTTTTCTGATGCTGGTGTACCAGTATTTATGGCAGATGTTAAAGGTGACTTAGCAGGAACTTGTATTTCTGGAACAGCAAGTGAAAGCTTAGAAAAAAGATTAAAATCTTTAGATGTAAAAGATTTTGAGTTTAAAAGTTTTCCAGTTAGATTTTTTGATATTTTCGGAGAAAAAGGACATCCTTTAAGAACAAGTATAGATAGTGTTGGTTCTGATATTTTATCAATGATGTTAGGACTTTCTGATGCTCAAGAAGGTATGCTTGCAATAGCATTTAAAATAGCTAAAGATAACAATTGGAAATTAGATGATACTAAAGATTTAAGATTATTACTTCAATATATTGCAGATAATAAAAATGAATATATAACTACATATGGAAATATAACTACTCAAAGTATTGGAGTTATTCAAAGATGTATATTAACTCTTGAGAATCAAGGAGCTGATAAATTCTTTGGACAACCAGAATTTGATATTCGTGATTTAATCAGTGTAGATTCAAATGGAAAAGGAATAATTAATATACTTGATGCTGTTGAATTATTTAAATCACCAGATTTATATGCATCATTCTTACTTTGGTTTTTAACAACATTATTTAATACAATGCCAGAAGTAGGAGATTTAGAAAAACCAAAACTAGTATTCTTCTTTGACGAAGCACATTTATTATTTAATGGTATGCCAACTTATAGATTAAAACAAATAGTTCAAGTTGTTAAATTAGTTAGATCACGTGGAATTGGATTATATTTTGTATCACAAAGTCCTGCAGATATTCCAAGTGAAATTATTGCTCAATTAGGTAATAGGGTACAACATACTTTAAGAGCATACACTCCTGCGGATCAAAAAATAGTAAAAGCAGCTGCTGATTCATTTAGAACAAATCCAAAATTTGATACTACTGAAGCTATACTTGCTTTAGGTACTGGTGAAGCACTTATTTCGTTCCAAAATGAAAAAGGTGAACCTGAAATTGTTGAAAAGGCTACTATTTTACCACCACAAAGTGATATGGGAACTATTGATGATATAACTAGAAATAAAATGATTAATAGTTCAACATTATTAGGAAAATATGATGAAACAGTTGAAAGAGATTCTGCTTTTGAAGAACTTGATAAAATGATTAGAGCAAGTGTCGAAGCAAAAGAAGCTGAACGAAAAGCAATGGAAGACGCAAAAGAAAAAGAAAGGGCTTTGAAAGAAGCAGAAAAAGAGAGAAAAGCAAAAGAAAAGATAGAAGCACAAGCTAAAAAGGATTTGGAAAAGGCTAAGAAGGCAGAAGAAAAAGCAAAAAAGAATACTGTTCAATATAAACTTGGTAAAAAAGTTGTTAATAAGACAGTAGATAAAATGCTTAATAAGACTTTGAATAAAGTTATGAAAAGTTTGTTTAAATAAAAATAGTGTTTTTAAAAAGTTATATTTTACATATAGCTTTTTTTAATGTTATAATAAGATTGTATAATAAACATTCATAGGATAGTATGAAAGGAGTTAGATTATGAATATCAAAAGAGCGTTTTTTATAGCAATTATATTGTTATCAGTATTTGTAATTACACCAGTTATGGCAGTTGGTAATCACACAACATTAGAAAGTGGTCCAAGAACTGTTCATGAACCAACTACATATACATGGGATATGGACGGAAGTTATAATTTGCCATCTGCTAACTATGCAAATTATTTGCAAAGTTTAGGGATGTTATTACCTGGAGATAAACTACAAATACTTCCAGAAGATGATCCAAATCCTGGAGCACATGGTTACCATGGTAGACCTGGAATAGGTTTTGATGGATATAATAATGTTACAGTAGGTACTAAAATTGGACCGTTCCGTGTAACAGGAGCTGTAACTTATGGGCAAACTGATGATTGTTGTAAAGTGTATACCTTTATAACAGAAATTACAGTAGAAGATGCACCAGTAATGTTCCAACTTTACGGAGGAGGAACAGGATGGGCTAGTGCTAATCCTAATCCTAGCAACAATAATAATCCTCAAGATTACTGGGGTGGTAATTTAGTAAGATATGCAGAACTTCCAAGATATCAAAAAATAGAATATTTATATGATATACCTGGAGGTGTTCAACCTACTAATGCAGAGTTTTATACAAGTGATCCTAACCCTGAAGTAATTTGGGCAGAAGATGTTGCTTTAACATGGAATTTAGAAACAGGTGAAAATGATATAATTGGCCCAACATTTGAAATATATAGGCCATATTTAGAAAACTATGCATTTGATTCATGGAATTATAGTATAAAAGCTAATGGTGTAGCATTTGCTCCAACACAACTTCAAACTAATCGTGGAGATGTAAATTTAGAATCAGCAACAGTATACTTTACATCTTTCCAAACAGATTACACAACTGCATTTCCTAATGGAAAAATTGGGGATGAAGATACTACAGTAAAAGTTTATTTCCGTGTTCTTCAAAGAGGTAGTAGACCTGTAAGTATAGCATTTAATGCTAATAGAGGAAAAATAAACGGATATTCAAGACGTCTTATCGATTCAGATGCATCTGATTATAGTTTTAGTCATTTAGAAGAATTTCCTGCAAGTCTTATACCTACAAGAGATAGATTTGATTTTACAGGATGGTATGAAGATAAAGCATGTACAAAGTTAATTGTTTCAAGTGATTCAACCGCAACACAAATGCAAGATAAAATATATAGTTATTATACTAAACATTCTTCGCCAGATAATATTTATGGTTATCCAGGATCATGGCATTTAGATATATATGCAGGATGGCAATTAAAACCAGGTGAAGAACCAGAAGATATATCAACAGCAACAGTAACTGGAATCAAAACACAAACATATAATGGAAAAGAACAAAGACAAACAAGTCTAGTAGTAACTTTAAATGGTGAAATTCTTGAAAAAGATATCGATTATAAGGTAGGATACAGTAGTTTAAAGAATGCTGGTAATGTAACTATGACTATTACTGGTATAGGTGACTATCAAGGAAAAATAACAAAAACGTTTACAAGAAATAAAGCAAAAAATACTTTAACAGTTAAGATAGCTACAAAAACAGTATATTACTCTAAAGTAAAATCAAAAGCTCAAGTAGTAAAACCAATAACAGTTGTTAAAAAAGTAGGAACACTAAAATATACAAAACTTAGTGGTTCAAAATATTTAACAGTTAATAAAACTACTGGTAAAGTAACAGTTAAAAAAGGAACTAAAAAAGGAACTTATAAAGCAAAAATAAAGATATATGCATCAGGTAATACAAATTATAAATCTAATTATGGAATAAGAACTGTTACAATAAAAGTAAAATAATAAAATCTTAATATTAAGTTTAAAATATAATACTTGCATATTTTAGAAATAAGTTCTATAATATGAATGTAATTTAAATGTGCTGTGAAAGAAAATAGTAATAAGAAGTATTATTATTTAGAGAAAAAGTGGTTGGTGAAAACTTTTAATAATAACTTATGAATTCACTCTTGAGCACAAACGTTATCCTGCGTTAAAGGAAATGAGATAGTTATGCTATGAAATAAGGTGGTACCACGATTTATTCGTCCTTTGGTTCCATCTTTTTTTATTGTAAGGAGGAAATAGTATGTTAGAAAAATTAGAAAAAGTAAAAGAGGAAGGTTTAGAAAGTATTAAAAATGCTAATACTGAATCTGAACTTGAAGCAGTTCGTAAAGATTTAACTGGGAAAAAGAGTTCACTTGCAGAAGTTTTAAAGAGTTTAGGAAAAGAAGATGCTGAAACTAAAAAAACTGTTGGTATGAAAGCTAATGAAATTAAAAATCTCTTTGCAGAAACAATAGAAAAAAGAGAAAATGAAATAGTTAGTACTAAAAGTGTTTTAGATTCGCCTATAGATCTTACTTTGCCAGGTACTCTAGTATCTGGTGGAGCGCTTCATCCAATAACTCAAATGTGTTATGACTTAAATGATGCATTTTTGTCTATGGGATTTGAAATTTACAGTGAAGATGATATAAGTAGTGAAAAGTTTGCATTTGATAATCTTAACTTTGCTAAAGACCATCCTGCTCGCCAATCTATGGATACATATTGGATCGAAGGAACTGAAGATAAACAAGGTAACGAAAGACTATGCCTTCGTCCACATCTTACTGGAGGCTCTGTTAGATATTTGTTAAATCATGGGGCTCCTGCGCGTTTTGTATATCCAGGTAAAGTATTTAGAAACGAAACTACTGATGCAAGACATGAAAAAGCATTTTTCCAATACGAAGCTTTAATTGTTGATAAAGATTTTTCATTCTCATCTGGAATGGTTATGATTGAAACAATACTTGAAAGAGTATTTGGAAGAAAAGTAAATGTAAGAATGAGAGAAGGATTTTTCCCATTTACTGAACCAGGGTATGAAATAGATATGGAATGTTTAGTATGTGGAGGAAAAGGATGCAGAGTTTGTAATCATAATGGATGGATTGAAGTAATGCCAGGTGGTGTTATTCATCCAAATGTATTAAGGTCTGCAAATCTTGATCCTGAAGAGTGGACAGGATTTTATGTAAATATAGGTCTTGATAGACTTGTAATGATGAGATATGGTGTAGATGATGTAAGATATTTCCATAGTGGAGATCTTAGATTCTTAGAGCAATTTAAATAAGGAGGTTAAAGTATGAAAGTATCATTAAATTGGATAAAAAAATATGTTGATATACCAAAGGATATAACTTCGAAACAAATAGCATATGATGTTACAGTTAGAACTGTAGAAGTAGAAGATGTAATTGATACAAGTGCTAAGTTTCATGATATAGTTGTAGGTAAAATTTTAGAAGTAAAAAAGCATCCAAATGCTGATTTACTTAGAATTTGTATAACTGATATTGGTGAAAAAGAACCAGTTCAAATTGTATGTGGTGGTTCTAATTTATATGAAGGAGAATTAGTTGTAGTATCAAAACCTGGTGCTGAAGTAATTTGGCATGGTGAAGGTGAACCAGTAAAATTAAAAGAAACTAAAGTGCGTGGTGAGTTATCTTATGGAATGATATGTGGTGCAGTTGAAGTATATTTAGATAAACTATTTCCTCCGAAAGAAGAAACTGAAATAGTTGATTTAAGTGCAGTAGATTGTAAACCAGGAGATAATGTAGCAGATGCTTTAGGTCTTTCTGATATAGTTTTAGATATAGATAACAAATCACTTACTAATAGACCAGATTTATGGGGACATTATGGTATGGCTAGAGAAATTGCTGCAATATATGATTTGAAATTAAAACCATTAAAAGAAGTAAAACCTGATAAAAATCTGCCAAAATATGAAGTTGAAATAAAAGAACCTGAAAAATGTCCTAGATATACTGCTACTGAAGTAGAAGGGCTTTATGAAAAAACATCTCCATTATGGATGCAAGTTTTATTAACAAATGTTGGATTAAGGCCTATTAATGCAATAGTAGATATTACTAATTATGTAATGTTAGCTGTTGGTCAACCAGGACATGCTTTTGATAGTACTCATGTTGAAGGGAATAAAATAATTGTTAGAAATGCTAAAAAAGGTGAAAAATTACTTCTTTTAGATGATAATGATATAGAACTTACTACTGATGATTTAGTAATATGTGATACTAAAGAACCAATGGGGCTTGCAGGTATTCGTGGTGGTAAAAAAGATTCTGTTTTACCAGACACAACTAAAGTAGTATTTGAAATAGCTAATTTTGATGCTAAAACTGTAAGAAAAACCGACAAAAGATTTGATGAGAAAACTGATTCTGCAATTAGATATGAAAAGAATTTAGATACTGAAACTGTTTCTTTAGGAGTATCGCTAACACTTGAACTGTTAAAAGAAATATTTCCAGATTCAAAAATTGTTTCTTATAATGATGTTTATTCTATTAAAACAGAAAGAGCAAAAATAGAGGTATCACAAGAATTCTTAGATACTAGACTTGGTAAAGTATTAGATAGAAAATCAGTTCTAAAAGTACTTACTAATCTTGGCTATGATGTAGAGTTTAAAGATGGTGTGTATCATGTAGTTGTACCAGTATGGAGATCTACTGGAGATGTATCTATTAAAGATGATGTAATGGGTGATATAGCAAGACTTTTAAGTTATGAAAGTTTTGAAAAGAAACCTCTTCTTGTTAAATTTGATAGTGCTGTTAAACAAGTAGATGTACTTCTTGAAAGAAGAATAAAAGAGTATTTGGCATTTAGATGTGGATTTAATGAAATATTTACTTATCCTTGGATGGATGATAAATATATAAAAGCTGCAGGATTTGATATCAAAAAACCAATTAAACTTGCTACTCCTCCAGCACCAGAGTTAAGTATATTAAGAACTTCACTTATTCCTGGTATGCTAGAAGCTATATCAAAGAATATGAGATATTATAGTGACTTCAAATTATTTGAAGTAGCACAAGTATTTGAAAATGGAGAATATCATCCTTCTACAAAAGAAGAAACTCTTCCAATTCATAAAAAGTATTTAACTGGGGCAATTGTTGGAAAAGATGCTAAAAAGATTTTCTTTGAAGCAAAAGGTGTAATTGAAAAAATGAGTGAATATACTCATATGGAAAATTTAAGTTTCAAACAAGGAAACAAACCAACTTGGGCTGATCCTAATGCTTATTTAGATATAATGCATGGTAATAAAGTAGTAGGTTCTATTGGATTAGTTAGCGCTAAGACAATGCTTGAATCTGGTATTAAGAGAACTAATATTGCAATGTTTGAATTAAATACAGAATTATTTGTATCTTATCCATCTAGAACTAATGAATTTAAACATTTACCATTATTCCCACTTGTTGAAAAAGATTTATCAATTATAGTTGATGAAAGTGTTACTTGGGGAGAAATAGTTTCTTCAATTAAGAAGATAGTAAAAGATTTAAAATATGTTGGAGAATATAGAGGTAATCAAATACCAGAAGGTAAGAAATCTATTACATTAAGAGTATGGATTGGTAATGATGATAGTACTATGACATCAGAACAAATCAATAACAAAATGAATGGAATTATGAAAGTATTACATAAGAATTGTAAAGCAGAGTTAAGAGAAGAATAATAAAAAAAGCAATCATTAATTGATTGCTTTTTTATTCTTTTATATTTAGTATTATTGGAAGAACAATTGGTTTTCTTCCTGTTTCTTCTTTTATAAAATTATTTAATTCTTTTGTTATTTCTGTTTTTATATCTGTATAAGTTGTTTTTTTAGCTTTTAAAGCTTTTAGAATATTCTTTTCTGCAATATCTTCTATTTTTTTAATTAATTCGCCATTTTCGTTTATAAGTATAAATCCTCTTGTTGTAACCATTGGTTTAGCAAGTAGTTTTCTTGTTTCCATATTTAAGTTTACTATTACTACTAGTATTCCTTCACTTGCCATGATCTTTCTATCATTTAGTACTGCTCCAGAGATATCACCGACACGGCTACCATCTACAAATATTTCATTTACTTCAAATGATCCTGTTTTCTTGACAGTTCCTTTATCCATTTCTAGGATGTCACCATTATCAAGTACAAATGTATTTTCCTTTGGTATATCACATTCTACTCCTAAAGCAGCATGTCTTTTTAACATTCTATATTCACCATGAATTGGCATTAGATATTTTGGATTCATTAATCTAATCATTAGTTTTAATTCTTCACTCATTCCGTGACCAGATGCATGTATTTCTCTATCAGTTTTACTAGTATAGACTTTTACACCTCTTAAATACAGTTTATTAATGGTATTTGCTATAGCTCTACCATTACCTGGTATGGCACTTGATGAAAATATTACTATATCATTTGGTGTTAATTTAATTTGTTTATGTGTTCCATCTGCTATACGAGAAAGAGCTGCTAAAGGTTCACCTTGAGTACCTGTACATAGAAGTGTAACTTCTTCTGGTTTCATCATGTTTGCTACTTCTGGTGTTACTAGTATATCTTTAGCATCGATGTAACCACCTTCCATAGAAATATTTAAATTGTTTTCCATACTTCTACCGAAGATACAAGCTTTTCTATTATACTTTTTACATGTCTCTATGATGTGTTTTAATCTATATATATTTGAAGCAAACGTTGCAATTATTATTCTGTTATGTCCATGTTTGGCAAATACTTCATTTAAGGCTTCATCTACTTTTGATTCTGACATTGAGAATCCTTCATCTAGTACATTAGTACTTTCACTCATTAAAAGTGTAACACCGTCTCTAGCTATTTCACTTATTCTAGTAAAGTCAGTAACTGGTCCAATAGGTGTTAAATCAAATTTGAAATCTCCAGTTTCTACTATTGTTCCATCTGGAGTTTTAACTACTATACCATGTGAATCTGGCACAGAGTGTGTTGTTCTAAAAAATGATACTTCAAAGTTTTTATATTTTAATTTATCTCTGCTTTGATATGCTCTTAATCCTCTGTATGTTATATTTCTATCTTGAAGTTTTTTCTTAATTAAGGCACATGCTTGATTAGGAGCAAATATACTTGGTATATTGACATTTTGAATTAAAAATGGTATAGCACCTATATGGTCTTCGTGTCCATGAGTAATAATTAATGCTTTTATTTTCTTTTCATTGTTTTTTAAAAATGTAAAATCTGGTAAAACATTATCTATACCACGAAGTTCTTCTTCTGGAAATATAACACCAGCATCAATGATAATTATTTCATCATTGTGCATAATACAATACATATTTTTTCCGACTTCTCCAAGTCCACCTAAAGCAAAGACATACGTTTTGTCTTTTTTAAACATTTTAATCTCCTTTCTTTTGTATTTATAAAAGAATCAACCTCTATAATTATACTACTTTTTTTAATTTTTGTCCATATTGCTATAAAAAACTTTAGTTTTGTAGTATAATATAACTTGTTTGGAGGTGTGTGTATGGATAACGTTATAAATGACATTAGAAAAGCTAATGACATTGTTGATGTTATATCAGCATATGTGCCTCTTACTAAGAAGGGTAAGAACTATTTTGGAGTTTGCCCTTTTCATGATGATACAAATCCAAGTATGAGTGTTTCTCGTGATAAGCAAATATATAAATGTTTTTCATGTGGTGCAAGTGGTAATGTTTTTACATTTGTAATGGAGTATGAAAATGTTGATTTTAAAGAAGCAGCTACAATACTTGCTAAAAGAGTAGGTATTGAATTTAAACGTGGTTCTGTAAAGAATAACAATACTAAATTTGATAAATATTATGCTATGTATGATTTAGCTCTTAAACTTTATCAAAACAACATAAACTCATCTTTTGGAAAAGGTGCAATAGATTACTTAGAAAAAAGATTTATATCTAAGGATATTATAAAAGAATTCAAAATAGGACTTTCTCTTGATAATAATGCTCTTACTGATGTTTTATTAAAGAAAGGGTATAGTTCTTTAGAAATGGATAATTATGGACTTGGTAGTGGTTATGGTGATTTATATCGTAATCGTATTATGTTTCCTTTATTTGATACTAATAATAGAGTGGTAGGCTTTTCTGGCAGAATATATAATACTACTGATGGTAGTAAGTATATAAATACTAAAGAAACTCCAATATTTAAAAAAGGGGAACTTTTATATAATTATTACAATGCAAAAGAACATTGTCGTCTTTCTAAAAATGTTATTTTAGTAGAAGGATTTATGGATGTTATAAGACTTTATACTATTGGTATAAAAAATGCAGTAGCTCTTATGGGTACTGCTCTTACTAAAACGCAAATAAATCTTATAAAGAGATTATCTTCTGAAATATATTTATGTTTAGATGGAGATGGTCCAGGTATAAAAGCTAATCTTTCTGTTGGAGAGGACTTAGTTAATGCTGGATGTAATGTTAAAGTTATTAATTTAAGTGATGGATATGATCCTGATGAATACATTATTAAGAATGGTAAAGATGAATTTTTATCACTTTATAATAATGCAATTAATTATAGTGAGTATAAGCTTTATCATATGAGAGATGGTTTTAATCTATCTAATATAGATGATAGAAGTTCATATATAAAATCTGTTTTAGGAGATATAAGTAAAGAAACTGATGAGATAAAAAGAGAGTTTTTATTAAAGAAAATTAGTAATGAATTTGATATAGATATAAGTATTTTAAAAAATAACTTGAAAAATGAGAAAAATTATAGTAAAATTGAAACGTTACAAAAAGAGCCAAAAAAATCTGTAAAATTGGATAAATATACTAAAGCTACATATGGTATTTTATATGCAATGATGAACAGTTA
The DNA here is from genome assembly GCA_017438635.1 of Bacilli bacterium. Lineage (GTDB taxonomy): Bacteria > Bacillota_I > Bacilli_A > RF39 > UBA660 > UMGS1449. The sequence continues at coordinate 48,363 of JAFRUZ010000008.1, forward strand.
TGAGTATTCGAAAAAATATGAGAAGAATCTTAACTATTTACCTTCTAAAGAGGCTAGACTTCTTGCTAATGAAATAATATATGCTTATAGGTATAACCAATCCCTTGTTTTAGCGGATTTTTTGACAAAGTTATCTACTAATGAAGAACTTTTTGAACTAGTTAGAGAGATAATGAAGGTTGTTGATGATGAGTCTAATTTTGCATCTTTTGAGGATTATGTTGCCGTTATAAAGGAATATAATAAGAACCAAGAAGTAAAAAGGTTGAAAGAAATGATTAAAGAAGAAATTGATCCTGTTAAAAAAGCGGAACTTTTAGAAAAGATTAGACTTGTTAAGATGGAGAGTGAAGGGTAATGATTAATGAAATTAAGTCTTTCGAAGAAAGAAAGCAAGAGTTATTAGAACTCGGTAAAAAGAACTCCAACAGAGTAACATTTGAAGAAATTGCAGAACATTTAAAAGGTATTGAACCAGATAGTGATTCACTTGATGATTTATACAATATGTTTGTTCAAAATGAAATTGAAATCGTATCAACAGATGAAGAAGTTGATGTAGATGAAGATGATACAGATGATGGAGATGGAATAATTCTTTCTGATACTTCTAACAAAGACATTAAAATTAATGATCCTGTTAGAATGTATTTAAAAGAAATAGGTAGAATTAACTTACTTACTTCAGAAGAAGAATATGAATATGCTCTTCAAGTTGAAGAAGGAAATGAAGATGCAAAAAGAATACTTGCAGAATCAAATTTACGTTTAGTAGTTTCAATAGCTAAGAGATATGTAGGCCGTGGTATGGCATTTCTTGATTTAATTCAAGAAGGTAATATCGGGCTTATGAAAGCTGTTGAAAAGTTTAATCCAGGTAAAGGTTATAAGTTTTCAACATATGCTACTTGGTGGATTAGACAAGCTATTACTCGTGCTATAGCAGACCAAGCTCGTACTATTAGGGTACCAGTTCATATGGTTGAAACAATTAATAAACTTGCTAGGGTACAACGTTCTCTTACCCAAGAATTAAATAGAGAACCTACTGATAAGGAACTTGCTGAAAAACTTGGAATAAGTGAAGATAAAGTTAGAGAAGTTATTAAAATCAGTCAAGATCCTGTTTCACTTGAAACTCCAATTGGAGAAGAAGATGATTCACATCTTGGAGATTTTGTACCAGATGAAAGAACTATGTCTCCAGAAGAATATGCTACTGCAGAGCTTTTAAAAGAGGAACTTAGTAGTGTACTTGAGACACTTACTGAAAGAGAAGAAAAGGTTCTTAGATTAAGATTTGGTTTGGAAGATGGTCAATGTAGAACTTTGGAAGAAGTTGGACAAATATTTGGAGTTACCCGTGAAAGAATTAGACAAATTGAAGCAAAAGCCCTTAGAAAGATGAGACATCCTTCTAGAAGTAAAAAATTAAAGGATTTCTTAACTGACTAATGACAATTTCAAAAAGATTAAGAGCTATTAGTGATTTTATTTCTGATAACTCTTTTATTTTAGATGTCGGCTGTGATCATGCATTGCTTGATGTCTATTGTGCTTTAAATAAAAAGAATGTAAAGGCTATTGCTTCAGATATTAAAGAAGGTCCTCTTGCTGTGGCAAAGGAAAATGTAAAAAAATATGATGTTTCTTCCAAAGTTACTGTTTTATTAGGAGATGGTCTTAGTACTTATCAAACTGGTGTTGATACTGTTGTTATATCAGGTCTTGGTAGTAGTACTATTGTAAGTATCTTAAATAAAGGTAGTAAAGTTCTTCCAAATGTTGATAAATTAATTATATCTTCAAATAATGATTACTGTTTTTTAAGAAAGAGTATTTGTGATTTAGGTTTTTGTATTTCTGATGAAATAATGGTATATGATAATGATAAATTTTATCCTGTAATTCTTTTTAAAAAGGGACATAAAGTTTATGATTATTATGAGTTAAAATATGGTCCAGTTCTTTTGGACAAAATGGATAAAGATTTTATAGGATATTTAAATAATGAAAAAAGTAAATTATTTGATATATATAGAATGTTAAGATTAAAACATATGCGTAAAAGATTAAAAGTTAAAAAAGACATAAAGTTTATTGAAAAAAAACTAAGATAATTGTTTGATTATCTTAGTTTTTTTGTGTTTTTTGTAAAAAGTGTTATTATTATAATAGGAGGTAAGATATGGAAAATATGATATTACCTGAAGGGTTTGAATGGTGCAGAAAAGCTAAATATGATGTTCAAGTGGAACTTGGATGTTATGTAATTACTGATTCTACTCCATTAAAAGAAGGCTTTGAAGAACAAATAGTTGAAGAAAATGGTGCTATAGTAAAATATGCTGTGAAATCAGGTTTTAATATTTTGGAACAGAATAATTGGACTACTTCTTCAAATAAACCTTTTATTTTAACTGGTACAGTAGGAGAAAGATGGCCAGTAAAACTTTCTGATATGGCTGCTTATGATGTTGATGTTGCTACGATTGGTCTTGATCCAATGACAATATCTACTAAAGATCCAGATGATCAAGAATTTATGGTTGCTTTTAATATTCCAGAAGAAGTTTCTGCAAAAGTTATACCAAGTTGGGCTTTTGCAGATGATGGAAGTATAGATGAATCTCAGATTATGATAGCAAATTCACCATCTTCTATGGTAGACCATAATGGTGGGGATTATATAGTTGCTAAACATATTCCTGATATGCCAGAATATATGGAGTTGAGTGAAGAAGAGCGAAACACAAAAGAAACTGCTCAATTGTATGATCCTAGAATAGTTAATGGCAGTATAATGCAAACTACATATGATCATGCACTTACTCAAGATGAAATCATAGCTAAATATCAAGAGTCTATTCATAGATAAGTGTATTATTAATACTAAGTAATTTATGTGATTACTTAGTTTTTTTCTTTATACTTGTTTAAAAATTTGATATAATTATTTATATGAGTGTAGAAGAGGCGTGATAGTATGTATTTAAAAGAGATAAGGACTTCAGGATTTAAATCATTTGCAGATAAAACTAGTATTACTTTAAACGATCAAATTACATGTATTGTCGGTCCAAATGGAAGTGGTAAAAGTAATATTGTTGACGCTGTAAAATGGGTTTTAGGAGAACAATCAATTAAGAATTTAAGGGGCTCAAGTAACATGGCAGATGTTATTTTTTCAGGTTCTAAAAGTAGAGGGCCTTTAAATGTGGCTTCTGTAAGTTTAATTTTTGATAATACTGATTCTTATTTAAAAGTGCCTTATTCTGAAATAGCTGTTACTAGAAAAGTGTATCGTAATGGTGAGAATGAATACTTTATTAACAATCAAAAATGTCGTTTAAAAGATATAAACGATATGTTTTTAGATAGTGGTATTGGTAGATATGCTTTTAATATAATTTCTCAAGGTGAAGTTAATAATATTATTAATAGTTCTCCTTATGAAAGAAGAGCAATTTTTGAAGAGGCTGCAGGTGTATTAAAGTATAAAAAACGTAAAGAAGAAGCTTTACGTAAACTAGAAAAAACCAATGAAAATATGGTTAGAGTAAAAGATATCATTATGGAACTTGACACTCAGATAGAACCTCTTAGAAAACAAAAAGAGGCTGCAGAAGCATATTTGGATTATAAAGAAAAACTATCTAGTATAGAGATATCTTTAATTGTTTCTGATTTAGAAAAACTTAATAGAGATTTTCACAATAATGAAGGCAGAATAACATCTATACAAGATGAGATAGCTAGTTTAATGAGTCAGTCAAGTGCTTCTGATGTTAAACTTGAAAGTGCCAAAAAAGAATTACTATCTGTTAATGAAAGAATTGCTTCTTTAAATAATGAATACATTTCTTTAACTCGTGAATTAGAAAAACTTAACGGTGAAAAGAATATTTTAAAAGAAAGAAGTAAATACGAAAGTGATGATATAAAAGTACATGAGAACATTACAAATCTTAAAGAGAAGAGTTTATCGTTAAATAATAATATTCTTTCTTTAGAAGTAGATATTCAAACTCTTAAAACTAGAGAAAATGAAAAGAAAGTAGAATTACAAAAGATTAATGGAAAGATTGATTCTAATCAAAGTTTAATTGATAATTGCAGAAAAAATATTGAATCTTGTAGTAAAAATATTGTTGATATCAGTTATAAAATTAAATCTTTAACTGATTATATTGAACAAGGTGCTGGTGCTTCGATAAATGTTAAAAAAGTATTATCTAATCCAAAACTAAGTGGTATTCATAATACTATATCTAATTTAATTGAGGTTGATGAAGAGTATTTAACGCCTTTAACAGTTGCTTTGGGTGGCTCTAAAGATTATGTAGTAGTCGATACTCCAGATAATGCTAAAAATGCTATTAAGTTTTTAAAAGATAATAATTTAGGAAGAGTTACTTTTTATCCTCTTAGTGTTATAAAACCTAGATTTGTAGATAATGAGACATTACTGATATTAAAAAGTTCAGATGGTTTTATCAATACTATGGATAAAATTGTTACTTTTGATGATAAGTATGAAGATATAATAAAAAATAGACTTGGTAATGTTATTCTAGTGGATAATTTTGATAATGCTAATAAGATAAGAAATCTTACTAATAACAGATATATGATAGTTACTTTAACAGGAGATGTTATGAATGTTGGAGGTTCTATTACTGGTGGTAAGATTAAAACTAGTTCTGTAATTAGTGAAAGACATGAATTGCAAAACTTAAATAGTTTAAAAGAGAAAAATAAACAAGAAATATCATCTCTTGATACAAAACTTAACAGTCTTTTATCTGAAACTAAAGAGTATCAAGATCAATCTCTTATTCTTGAAAAAGAATTAATTGTTCTTTCAGAAGAAAAGAAGACTAAAACAGATTTATATGAAAAAACAAAAGATGATTACTCTAGTATTTTATCTGAATTATCTACTTTAGAAAGTCTTTCAAATCATACGATTAATGATGAAGAAAAAAGAGTTATGGAAGAGTACTATAAAGTTATGGCTTCTAAAGAAGAAATTCAAAAGAAATCACAATCTGAAATATCTTTAAAAGAGAAAATTGAAGCTAATATAGAACAACTTGAAGCTGGTTATAGAGTATCTAGTTCTAGTATTAGAGATTTGGAAGCAGAATTAAAAAAATGTGAAATTTCTAATTCAAAAGCAAGTGTAAGAATGGATAATCTTCTTAATACTCTTAGTGAGACATATCAAATGACTTTTGAAAAGGCACAAGCAAATTATATTCTTGAAATAGATGAGTCTGAAGCAAGGTCTTTAGTTAACAGTTATAAGAGATCTTTGGATGCTATAGGGCCAGTTAATGTGCTTGCTATAGATGAATATGATAGAGTAAGTACTAGATATGATTTCTTAAATAAGCAAAATACAGATTTGGAAGGTGCTCTAAAAGAACTTTTAAATATTATTTCTGAATTGGATGAAGTTATGAAGGCAGAATTTCTTCGTTCATTTAAACAAGTACAAGTTGAGTTTAATAAAGTATTTACAGAATTATTTAGTGGTGGAGAAGCAAGACTAGAGCTTACTGATAACGATGATTTATTAGAGTGTGGAATTAATATAATTGTAACTCCTCCAGGTAAGAAACTTTCTAGTATTAATTTACTTTCTGGTGGTGAAAAGTCTCTTACGGCAATAAGTTTATTATTTGCAATTTTGAATATAAAAAATATTCCATTCTGTCTATTTGATGAAGTTGAGGCTGCTTTAGATGAAGCTAATGTAGATAGATTTGGTTCATATTTAAAAAGATATAATAAAAAGACACAATTAATTATTATTACACACAAGAAAAAAACTATGGAATATGCTAATGCCTTATATGGTATTACAATGCAAGAATCTGGTGTTTCTAAACTTGTTAGTGTAAAACTTGTAGATCAATAAAAAAAGCAAGAATATCTTGCTTTTTATTGCATTTATTGGTATCATTTATATAGAATTGGGGAGATTATTATGGCTAAAAGTGATTTTGATTTAGATGAACAAGAGTATGATGTAGTTTTAGATGAGCCTAAGAGTAAAAAGAAGACAAAAAATAGTAAAAAATCTTCGAAAACTTCTTCAGCTGCAGATAAAGCTATATTAGACAATTTAAACAGTGGTAATGCTAGTAATAATGCATCTGCTGAATTGGGTGATTTTAGCAATAATGTAGTCTATGATGATGAAAAAACATCTATTTTTGATGGATTAAGTTCTGCAAACCTTCGAACGATTATTGTTATGTCAGGATTACTCTTAGTAATCTTTGTAGCAATTTTTGTAATTGCACTTAGTATTGTAAAAGCTGGTAATGCTTATGAAGCAGAAACAATTATTCCGGATATTGTATATATGGGTGAAACATCAAATATATATGTTGCTACTAAATATACTGGTAATGGTAAACCTAAAAAGAATATTAGTGAGACTGAAAATGAATTTGAATCATCTGATGCTAATACGTTATATGTTTTGAACGATAGTGTTAAAGGGCCAGCGGTTTTAAATACTATTATTCCTGTTCAAGAGGGTAGAGCGAAAATAAGTATTATTTCAAAACTTGATGGTAAAACTATTGGAAAAGAAGAGAAGGAAGTAGTAGTTTGTCCCGCTTTTGATGCTAGTATGGTTCACCTTAAGAATATATCAGTGGTAAAAGGTTCTAAGTATAATTTAGAGATAGATTTTGGAGAAAAAGAGTGTGTTAAAGGGATTACATATTCCTCAAGTGATCAAAATATAGCGACTGTAAGTGATGATGGTGTTGTCGAAGGAATAGCAGTTGGAAATACAGTTTTAACAATAAGAAGGGGAACAAAGTCTGCATCTGTAACAGTAAATGTTACTGACAGCTCTGTTTCCCTTCAGTCTTTTAATGTTGCGCCACTTGAACTTCGTTTATCTATAGGAGAAAAATATAGATTAAAGACAGATTATTCTCCTATTACTGCTACAAATTTTGTAGTGAATTATTATAGTTATAATTCTGATATTGTTTCAGTTAGTAAAGGAGGTCTTATTACAGCTTTATCTGTTGGTACAACAACTATTAAGGTTAGTAATACAGGTTTAATGGGCTCTACTGAGATTAAGGTAGTTGTTAGTGATGAAGCAAGTAGTGATTTTGCTACTGATATGGTTTTAGATAGAAGTGAAGTAAAATTAGTTCAAGGACAAAGTCAAAAAATAGATGTAACTTTTACTCCAAATACCATTAGTAAAGATATTGTAAAGTGGAACAGTTCTAATGAGGAAATTGCTACTGTTACTCCAAGTGGGGTTATATATGCAAAAGGAGTAGGGAATGCTGTTGTTACAGCTTCTACCGATAATGGTATTTCTAGAGATATAGCAGTGAATGTTATAAAAATAAAGAGTCCAACTATCGTTACTAGTGATGGTATTAAAAGTGATAATTGGCACACAAAACCATTTGTTATCTCATTTTTAGGATCTGATAGTGGTACAGTATATTATTATGGTGATTCAGTTACTAACATGAAAAACGTAGGTGATAAATTAACTATTAGTGCTAGTGAGAACAAAACTTATTATGTAAAGGCATGTACAAGAGTGTGTCAAGAAGTTTGCACTCCTAAGAAAAATGCTAAGGATGATGATAAAGATTGCAAAACAGTATGTAGTGAAGAACCTTCAGTATGTAGTGATTCTGTTATGTATGTTTCCAAGTTAGATAACGTTAAACCTTCAATAACTACGGTTGTAGGGATTGATGAAATATCTTCAAAAACAGATACTGTTCAAATAGCAATTACAGATAATGCAAGTCTAGTTAATAGATGGTGTGTTACGGATCGAAATAGTTATGGCAGATGTAAATGGAAAGCAATTGAACCTAGTTCAAATCCAGTATTAGAATATGCTATCTCAAAAAATGGTACATATTATGCTTTTGCTAGAGATGTTGCTGGAAATATAAGCGATGGTTATGAATTTAAGATTACTAATATAGGATAATTGAAAAAAAGTGATATTTATGATATCATTTTTTTGAGGTATGATATGAAAAAAAACGAAATGGTATTAGTAATTATAATTGTTTTACTTCTTTCAGGTTGTGTATTTGATCCTTATAGAAAACCAAAATATGGTGAGATGGTAGTTGATGCTTGGTTTTCTAATAGGATTCTTGGTGAGAGTAGGAAAAAAGCAGAAAATATAGATGAAATAGTTTCTAGAGAGTGTAAGTATCTAGAAAGTAAAGATAATAAATATGTCTTTTCTTGTAAAATAGTTTATAAAGAAAAAGGTGAGACTGTTATACCGTTATCTAAGAATACTACAATTAACGTATATGCTGTATTTATAAAAGAAAAGGATAACAAATTTGATTGTAAAGTGTATAATTCTTCAAGTGATAATAAAATATGGGAACGAGATAGTGAATTAAATTATTAAGGAGGCTATTATGGATAATAAGAAATTATCATATGTTTTTGGAGCATTGCTAATTGCTTTTGGAGTTATTTTTATAATGAGTCCAAAGGATGTTTTTGAAAGCATTGTACTATTCGGAGGAATTGCTGTTATAGCTTTTTCAGTTATAGGAATTTTAACTTCTATTTTTGGCAAGGATACTGGTTCTTCTTATTTTTTAGGAAGTTCTATTTTAGGATTAATACTTGGTATTGTTCTTATTTCTAATAAAGCTAGTGCAGTTAATATCATACCAATATTTCTTGGTATTTGGTTGTTCGTTTCTGGCTTTTCTACTACTGTTTTTATGTCAAAAGCAGGTAGTAGTTTAACATCTATGACTGCTCCAATTACTAGAATGATTTTAGGTCTAATATGTTTTAGTTCACCAATTATACCTATCTCTATTGCAGGGATATTTATTGGAATAGTTCTTGTTTGTTCTGGTATTAATATTATTACTAATGTTAAAAATGAAGATATTATTTACAAGGTAAAAATAAAGAAATAGAAGTTGGTGTTTTATGAAAAGATTAAGAGGAACTGGAAACAGTCGTATAATGAATGCTTTTTTTGAATTATTATGGGGTATCGAAGTTAGTTTTATGTTAATTTTAGTTGATTATTTTATAATGTCTTCTATGTTAGCAAAGTTAAAAGTATCTTGTGTTGATGAAACATGTACCCAAAGTATGGGTTATTATTTTATATATTATTTATCATTAATTGTTTGGATGTTTTGTATATCTTATCCTATATTTTTATTTGTTAAAAGTTTAAAAGGTAAAAAACAATTTACAAAGTAAAAATAAAAAAATTAAAAAGGTGTTGTATAACATCTTTTCTTTATGTTAAAATAATTTTGGTGATCAAAAGTGGAATACAAAATAACATCGTTCGATGAAAAAGAAACTATCGAATTAGCTGAAAATTTTGAAAGTGAAAAATTTCCTAATATGGTTATATGTTTAAAGGGAGATTTAGGAAGTGGAAAGACAGTTTTTGCTAAAGGATTTGCAAATGCTTTAGGAATTACTGATAATGTAACATCTCCAACTTTTAATATTGTTAAAGAGTATTACAGCGGAGAAATGCCATTTTTTCATATGGATGTTTATCGCATTGATGAAGCCAATGTTGAAATAGATTTTGCAGAATATTTTACTAAAAAAGGTGTGACTATTGTTGAATGGTCTGATATGATTGCAGATTCTCTTCCAAAAAACAGATTAGATATATCATTTAAGATAATTGGTGAGGATAGAAGAATGTTAATTATAAAACCTTATGGTAAAAAATATGAAGACTTGTGTGAGGCTGTCCTATGATAAGTCTTTTTTTAAATACTTTTTCTAATTATTTTAATGCAGCTTTAGTTAAAGATAATACTGTTATAGATAGTATTTATGAAGATTACGGTATGGATTTATCTAAAGAAGCATTATATCAAGTTTCGTTATTATTAGAAAAAAACAATTTAACTGTAGATGATATATCTGAAATAGTTTGTGTTAGTGGCCCAGGTTCTTTTACAGGTCTTAGGATAGGTGTTACTATAGCAAAAACTATGGCATATTTTAAAAATATAAAACTATATAGTACTTCTAGTTTAGATGTTCTTGCTACTTCTGTTAAGGGTGATATCATTGTACCTATGATAGATGCAAGAAGAGGTTATGTATATGCTGCTATATATGATGATGACTATAATGCTATTATGAAAGAGAGTTATATAAAACTAGATGACCTTTTAGAAAAAGTTAAGACATATTCTTCTAATCCAGTTTTTGTCTCTAAAGATAAATTTGATTTTGAAGTTGTTCCTTTTGAACCAGATCTTAATAATTTCTTCAAATATAATCTAAAAAAAGAAGTAGATAGTATGACATTTATTCCAAATTATTTAAAAAAGACAGAAGCAGAGGAGAAATTAAATGATACTGGATATTAGAATAGATAATTTGGAATTAATAAATAAATTTGAAGATATATATAAAATGATTTTAGATTCTTTTGATAATAATCCTTATGCTGGTTATTTAGTATATATTGATGATAGAATGGTTGTTGGTTATTTATACTATAGTGATATATACGATAGGATTGAGATTAATCAATTAATTATTCATGATTTTTATAAAAGACAAGGATATGCTTCAGAACTTATGAAACATTTGATTGCCAAAAATAAAAATATAAGTTTAGAAGTAAAATGTGATAATATTCCTGCAATTAAACTATATGAAAAACATGGATTTAAAAAAGTTGCAATTCGAGAAGGATATTATGATGGTATAGATGGCCATTTAATGATTTTAGAAATGAAGTGATAATATGAAAGATGTTTATATTTTAGGAATAGAAACTAGTTGTGATGAGACTTCTTGTTCTATTGTGAAAAATGGAGTAGAAGAGATTAATACAGTTATTTTAAGTCAAGTTGATATTCATACTCTTTACGGTGGAGTAGTTCCTGAAATAGCTAGTCGTAATCATGTGAAAGATATTGTTTTTGTCATAGAAAAATGTTTAAAAGATTCTAATCTTTCTATGAATGATATTGATGCTATTGCTGTTACATATGGTCCTGGACTTATTGGATCTTTACTTGTTGGTTTGGAAGCTGCTAAAACGGTTGCTTATATTTTTAATAAACCACTAGTACCTGTTCATCATATAAGAGGGCATATATATGCTAATAGTATTGGTAATGGTATGACTTTTCCACTTCTTGCTTTAATTATAAGCGGAGGGCATACAGAACTTTTATATATGAAAGATCATTTTGATTATAAACTTATCGGAAGTACTTTAGATGATGCAGTGGGTGAGTGTTATGATAAAGTAGCTAGAGTTATGGATATTCCATATCCTGGTGGTCCTGAAATAGATAAACTTGCTCATCAGGGTAACGATACTTATAATCTTCCTATACCACTTGATGATGATAGTTTTAATTTTAGTTTTAGTGGTCTTAAAAGTGCAGTAATAAATTTAGCACATAATTTAGAACAAAGAGGAGAAAAACTAATAAAAGGGGATTTGGCATGTTCTTTTCAAAATGTAGTAATTAAATCTCTTACTTCAAAGACTATTAGAGCAATGGAAGAGTATGATATTGATAATCTTATTTTAGCGGGTGGAGTATCTGCAAATAAAGGGATAAGAGATGAATTTGCTAAATTATCTTCTGAAAAAGGTTTTAATTTTTCAACACCTCACATAAAATATTGTACAGATAATGCCACTATGATAGCAGCAGCAGGGTATTATTTGTATATAAATGGTCATGTTTCTAGTTTAGAAATTGATGCTGAATCAGGTGCAAAATTTGTTTAAATTCTATGTTTTTTTGCAAAAACTTTGCAAAAACACTTGCAAAACCTTAAAATATATAGTATTATTTATATTGCTAAATGGAAGCAAATGGGCTTGTAGCTCAGTTGGTTAGAGCGCACGCCTGATAAGCGTGAGGTCGATGGTTCAAGTCCATTCAGGCCCACCATTTAATGCCTCAATAGCTCAGTTG
>JAFRUZ010000009.1 GCA_017438635.1 Bacilli bacterium
ACAAACAAACAAACAAACAAACGTACTCTTGCGTTCAAAATACACAAAGATTGGAGGTTCAATTTACTAGAACTTCCAATTTTTATGCAAGAAAGTGGGGTGACTTGGTATTTAATATCTAGTCACTCTGGTGATTGTCTATGAAGATTAACGAAAAGCTAATTCCGTCAATAGCTAGTTTTTATAATAACGGTGGCAATGGTTATATTAGATTTAACAATGGTTTTCAAATATGCTGGTTAACTAAAACGAGCCAACAATTAGGGGGCAATGCTTGGGGTAATGTTTATTACAGCGATCATAGTATGGGGAATTGGGTTTCCTCATTTACTAATTGTTATGCTGTATGGCCTTCGTTGCAAACGTTGCAATATTGGTCTACTTGTGCTGATTGGAATACAACAAGCGCTGGTAAAATAAGAGTGTTTAGACCAAATAATAGCAAAGCAACAGAAACGTTAAGAATAATAGGAATTGGAAATTGGAAATAAATCATAGACAATAGATATTAAACCTATTTATATGAAAATAAATAGCAAATTATTAACAAAAATTAAGTACAAAGCAAATAATGCAGGAGCAATATCAATAGGATTTATAGGTATTGAATGGGGAACTGTGACAATTGCTCCTAGTAGTGGATCATCTCCAGACTATTATGGTTCAGCCCAAGTAACATTTAAAAATACATATACACATAATCCTTGTATGATAGCTAATGCGGGTGCTGGTTATCAATCAATTAAAAATGTATCTACTTTGAATGTAACCACTACATCAGGTACGGTATGGGCTGTTGCTTCAGCAACTACTTCTAGAATATACAAATATTTTGTTATAGGCTTTGTAAACAATTAATTGTTAAGGAAGTTCTAGCAAATAGCTAGATATGAGAATAAATCCAAAATTGATAAATCAAATGTTAGTGGTTAGTGATGAAACAGTATGTAGTAGTTTGAGTTTAACGGCTAGTACAAATACAAATGCAACAAATGTATCAATTACAAAAAGTGGTTATAAGCCTTTAGGAATTATGGGTTATTCAATGACTGGTACTAACCACCAATATACAAATATTGTAATTTTAAATTTAACTGCATCAAATAATGGTGGTGGAACAATACAATATAGGTTCCGTAATCTTGCCACATCAGCAACAGCAATTATAACATTAACCGCTAAAGTATTATGGTTAAAAATATAAATATTTTAATATAAACGAAAAGGAGTAAACCTTATGGAAAAAGAACTTATCAACAAATTAAAATATCTTATAAATAAAAAGAAAAGCCTATCTCAAATATGTGAAGAACTAGAACTCAAAGATTATGAAGTAATAGGCATAGTTGAACTATTAAAACAAGATGGTTTTTTAGCGGACTATATAGATGGAGAAATAGTAAAACTAAAGAGACCTGTTAAAGATAATGATATATATCAAGTACCAACAAATAGTGAAAACTTAAAACTATGTCTTATAAGTGATACTCATTTATGTAGTAAATATGATAGATTAGATATTCTAAACTATATATATGAAAAAGCAGATAAACGAGGTATAAAACATATCTTACATAGTGGAGATTTTACAGATGGTAAAAGTAAAAGACCAGAGCACGTATATGAACTTAAAGAACTAAGCTATGACGGACAAGTTGATTATTGTGTAGATAAATATCCGAAAGTAGAAGGAATAACTACTTATGCTATACAAGGTAATCATGATAACTGGTGGTATAAATCGACTGGATCGGAAATACTTAAATCAATAGCAAAGCAAAGAGATGACATAGTATATCTAGGTTCTGATTATGCTGATATAAAGATAGGCAAAATAAAAATACGATTATTTCATGGTAATGGTGGAATATCGTACGCTAAAAGTTATAAATTACAAAAGTATTTAGATGGCATACCAATAGAAGATATGCCACAAATCTTACAGACTGGACACATACACCAGTCTTTTTATATGAAACAAGATAATACACATTGTTTTCAAACAAGCTGTTTAGAAGATTTAACGCCATACGCAAGAAGTCAAGGTTTTGCAGGAGATAGAAGCTGTTGGTGGTTAGATATAGAAAGCGACAATAAAGGAAACATATACAACATAGAAATGGAACTAGAAAGTTTCGGCAATAAAAGGGTAAGGAGGTAAGAAATGACAGAAGGAATAATTATTGCATTAATATCAGGAGGATTAACTCTAACTGGTGTTCTTATCTCTAATTCGAGAAGTCAAGCAGTAACAGACACAAAATTAGAGGAACTAACAAGAGAAGTAAGAGAACATAATAATTTTGCAAAAAGAATGCCAGTTGTAGAAGAACAGATTAAAGTGATGAACCATCGCATAGATGATTTAGAACAAGGGAGGAAATAATATGAATAAAATAAAAAAAATATCAAAGTATACAGTAAATACTTTAAATATAATCAATGCTTTACTATTAGGCATTAATTCTGTAGAAGGTATATCAATACCATATACCACTCAAATATCAGGTGTAATACTTGTTGTTTGTGGGGTTTTATCTACATATCTACTTGGAGATAAAGGTTATCAAAAACTAAATAAATAGGAGGTATATATGTTAAATGTAAAGACAAGACAAACTTATTTAAAATCATTGGGATTTTATAAAGGTGTTATTGATGGTATCGAAGGAGTACTAACAAAACAAGCATATAAAAATCTTCAAAAGACATATTTCGTAAGAAAAAGTGATATAGATGGTATCTATGGAAATAATACTGATAAACTACTTCAAAATGCATATAATGTATGGAAATGTTGCAAAAACTTTAAACTTTCAGAGTTTAGATGTGAGTGCAATGGTAGATATTGTACTGGCTATCCTGTTATATTAAATACAAACCTATTAACATACTTACAAAAGATAAGATCAGATTTAAAAGTAAGTACAGTAATAACAAGCGGTATTAGATGCCAAAAATATAATGATAGTTTAGCTGGTTCTATAAAAGACAGTAAACACACAAAAGGAAAAGCAGTAGACTTCTATAATAGTAAAACCGCTACTTTAACTAACAGAAAGAACATTATAAACAATTATATAAAGAATAGATATGCTTCATATGCATATTGTAATAGCTACTACAAATCAAATTGGGGCAGTGGTTATGTGAACGCTCCATACATGGGAACATCTATTCATATTGATGTAATATAAAAAAACGCACAGTATTCTAAAAAAACAATGCATTTTTCGACATAAAACGACAATATTCGACAATATAATGTGATAATATAAGTACCACTTCCAAACGGAAGCATTTCATATTTCAAGACAGGTCACCCCCTGTCTTTTTTTTATTTGTAGTTTTTTCCAAATATTTCCATAAAATCTAGATTAGGATATACTTTTTCAAACATTTCTTGACATCTTACTTTCCATATTATAGATAGAACACTATCTTTATGTATCCTTAAATGACATTTATAGCACAAAGGAATAACACAACCATATTTAATAGACAATTGTCTTTTTCCTGTTCCATAAAAAACTTCATGTAAATTGTCTCGTTTTTTAGGGCACATGATACATTTATCTAAGTTGTTTGTCATTATACTAAATCTTTCTTTTTCAGCTTTAGACAAAGAATATGAACGTTTCTTGATAGTTTTATACTCTTTGTATTCTTTGTATTCACAATTAATGCAATCGTTATATGATATTTCCTTTTTAAGTACACTACAATACATGTACTTTTTATATTTTTTACTTCTTATTTTTCTATTTTTACAATTCATTTTAATACCTCATTTCTAGGTACTAAATAGGTACTAAAAATCTAAAAAACATACAAATTGGTGTGTAAATATATTTCAATTATTCCCTATTTATCAACACATTTGTAAATGCGTGTAATCGATACAACATTTCCC